>NZ_RAWB01000278.1 GCF_003612055.1 Corallococcus llansteffanensis | reverse complement strand
CCTCCTCCACCGCCTCCGCCTCGGCCTGCGACGTGGGGCCGCCCGCGCCGCCCACGGCGGTGCCCGGCTCGGGGGGATTGCCGCGCGTGCCCGGGGCCGCGTCCGGCTCCTTGCGCGGGTCTCCGCCGGTGGCCACCTGCGTGGGCGCCTGCTGCTTGGGCTTCTTGCGCTTGTCCACCGGCACGCCGTTGCGCACCATCACCACGTCCACGGGGCGCTCCAGCGGCTGCAGGTCCTTGCGCTTGGCCTCCGGCAGCTCGACGTGGGCCTCCGGGATGCTCAGGTCGTTGATGTTGACGAGCCGGTCGGTGAGGCTGCCCTTCATCGACAGGTTCAGCGTCAGGAGGGCCATGAGCTGGTCCTCCACCACGATGGGCAGGTTCTTCGTGTGGCCCTTGCCCTGCAGGATGAACTCGCCGCTCTTGCCCTGGCGGTTCGCGCTGGCCGTCAGCTCCAGCGACCCGCCGCCCGACTTCGCGGTGAGCTGCTTGAGGTCGATTCTCTCCTGCGACGCGTTCAGCGCGAGCTGGATGTCGTGGTACTCGCCGTACCCCATCAGCCCCAGCTTGCCGTCCTTCCACGCCAGGTCGCCCTTGAAGGTGGGCGCGCCCACGGTGCCGCCCAGGCTCGCGTCCGCCTGGATGATGCCGCCCAGCGTGCGCAGATACGGCGAGATGCCGGACAGGAACGACGGGTCGAAGGCGCGCGCCCGCAGCGTCAGCTCCACCGGCGCCCGGTCTACCTTCTTCGCCGGCCCCTGCGCGGCCTGGAACGCGGGCAGCGACAGGTCCAGCCCCATCGTGCCGCCCAGCACCAGCGAACCTCCGCCGGGCGCGGTGAGCATCGCGTCGAAGAGGGACTTCGCCCCGGAGTACGCGTAGTCCAGGCGCGCCTGGCCCAGCGCCGTCTGCGCCACGCCCAGGCCCTGCATGCCCGCGCTCAGCTCAATCTCCGGCGCCTCCGGCGTACCGCGCGCGGCGAGCTCCATGGACAGCACGCCCTGCGGCCCGCGGTTGCCCTGGCCCGGCTGCGCCATGCCGGGGATTTCGCTCAGGGGCACCGGCCCCACGCGGCCCTTCAGGCGGAAGGGCACCCGGCTCACCACCTCGCGGTCCTGGAGCGCGGCCAGCGGCGCCAGCACACGCGCCTCCAGCGTCGCCAGCGGCCCGTTCGGACGCTGCACGTCCAGCGTCACCTTCACGTCCTTGTCGCCCGCGAGCGCCAGCGCGGAGCCGTTGAGCGGCGGCACGCCGTTGACGGTGACCGCGCGCGCCAGCAGCTCCACCCGGCCCAGCGGCGCGAGCGCGGTGCCCGTCACGTCCGCCTTCAGCGTCACCGTGCCGTTCGGCTTGTCCACGCCCTCCATGCCCTGCAGCAGCGTCAGCGGCAGCTCCGCCACCAGCGCCTCCAGGTGCAGCGGCGCCTCCAGCGCCTGCGCGGGCGTGGGCGGCTTCGCGATGACGCCGCCCAGCGTGAAGGGCGTCTTCAGGGCGACGAACGCCTGCGGGCCCAGCCCCTTCACGTCCAGCCGGGCCGCCAGCGTGGCGTCCTCCGGCTGCGAGTTCGCGTGCAAATCAAAGCCGAACGCCTGCGCGAAGAGGGCCTCCGGACGGCCCGGGTAGCGCAGGTCGCTGCCGTTCAGCTTCAGGTCCAGGCGAGGGTCCTTCGCGGAGCCGTTCACCACCAGCGTGCCCGTCATCTGTCCGGTGGGGCCGGGCGCCTGCCCGGCGAGCTTCAGCACCTCCGCGACGTCGAACTTCTCCAGGTTCACCGTCAGGGACAGCGGCTCGTTGCGGCGGCGCAGCACGCCCTGCACCGGCACGTCGAACTGGGAGCTCAGCTGGGCCGCGCTCAGGCCCGCGGACAGCGTGCCGGTGGCGCGGTCCTTCACGTACTGGGCCTTCAGCGCGAGCCCCAGGCCCTCGTAGCCGCGCGCGCGGCCGTCCGCCCAGGTGAGGTCCACGTCCGCGTCCGGCCGGGCCATGCGCCCCTTCGCCGCGACGTGGCCGGACAGCGTGCCGCCCAGCCCCAGGGACTCCGGCACCGCGATGCGCGGCAGCTTCGACAGGTCGAACGCGCCCAGGTCGATGCGCGCGTCCACGCGCTCGCCGTCCTTCACCGCCGCCACCTTCAGCGTCTGCGGCCCCGACGCCAGCTGGAGCGGCGGCGAGAGCGCGATGCGCCCACCCCCGAAGGCCAGGTGCGTGGGCTGCTGGAGCGTCCAGGTGGCCTCCGGCCACGACAGCGTGAAGACGCGCATGGCGAGCCCCTCGTTGTCCGCGTCCACGGTGCCCTGCACGCCCAGCGCGAGCTGCGCGTCGCCCTCCACGCGCACGCTCGCCGTCAGCTCCCGGTTCGCGGCGGTGGTGAGCGCGACGGACAGGTCGCGGAAGGTGCGGCCCCCCGTCTTCAATTCGCTCACGAGCACGGTGGCGTCGGTGGTGAGCGGGCGGGTGACGTCCGGGACGCTGGCCTTGAGGGACAGGTCCTTGATGCCAATGTCGCCGTAGTCCAGCGTGACGAAGTTGCCGTCCACCTTCACGGCCGGCGTGCTCGGCGGACCCGAGACTTGAAGCTCCAGCGAACCGCTGCCGGACAGGGGCGGCACCGTGCCTCCGGGCAGCAGTTTGTCCAGCGCCTGCGACAGCAGCTTCAGGTCGCCCGCGGACAGGCTGCCGCGCGCCTCCAGCTTCTTCGCGGTGCCCTCGCCCGACGCGATGAACGCCGCGCCCGGCATCATCACCCGCAGGTTGCCCACCTGGTAGCGGCCGTCCTTGGCGCTGGCCTTCATCTCGATGGGGCCCACCGACTGGCCCCGGTACTCGGAGGGGGACACGGTGAGGGCCACGTCGCCGTCCAGCGTCTCCACGCTGTCGCCACCGCCGTGCGCGATGAGGTCCGCGGCGATGTTCGTGGGGATGCCGTCCTCCATCAGCTCCGCCAGGTTCACCCCGCGCGCCTTCACGGTGGTCTCCTGCGTGCGGAACGTCTTGAGGTTCGCGTCGCCCGCCACGTCCAGCGTCGCCTTGCCCGCGGTCGCGCCCAGCTTCGCCCGCGCCAGGTCGCCGTCCAGGGACGCGGTGCCCTTCGCTTCGATGGGCACCACCAGCGGGTAGGCGGGCACGAACGCCTTCACCGGTTCGGGCGGCACGAACAGCCGCCGCAGCTCCACCGACGCCGCGGTCTCGCCCGTCTGCTTCGCGCCCAGGTCCGCCTCCACGCCCGCCAGGCCCAGCTGCACGTCCACCGTGCGCGCCAATTCCTGCCCGGACCCCTTGAGCGAAAGCCGCACCGGGCCCGTGAGCGGACGGGTGAGGCCGCCCGTGGCTTCGATGACGCCCGCGAAGTCCTGCGTCGCCAGCGCGTAGTGGCCCTCACCCTTGGCGCCGAACTCCTCCAGGCGCACCTGGCGCTCGCCGCCGTCGGGCAGCTCCTGCTGGAAGTCCACGTAGCCGTGGCTCAGCACGAAGTCCTTCAGGTTGATGCGCAGCTTGCTCTGGCTCTCCGTGGGCGGCTCCTCCGGCTTGGGCTCCCGGGGCGCCAGCGCGCGCATCAGGTTGAGGCCGCGCTCGTCCTGTACGAGGTACAGGCGGGGTGTCTCCATGCGCACCTTCGTCAGGTCCACCTCCTGGCCCAGCAGCGGGAACACGTGCAGCCGCGCCTCCACGCGGGCGATCTCCGCCGCGAGGTCACCTTCGGGCGTGTAGATCTTGATGCCGGTGAGGACCGCGCCATCGCGGTCCAGGTTGAACCCGCCCAGCTCCAGCCGGCCGGCCAGCTGCTTGTTCGCCAGGTCCACGCCGAAGCGCGCGATGCGTGCCGAACCGGCGGCGCTGGTGGCGTAGACGAGCGCGCCCACCACGAGCAGGACGACGAGGCCGATGAGGCCCAGCAGGCCCCACAGCACCCTCCGTCCCCAACGTGCGCGCCTGGTCAAAACGCCTCTCCAATGGAGATGTGGACCGCGCACAGCCCTTCAGGGGCACCCGCGAACGCGGCCTCCGGGGAGGTCGAGGCCTTGTCGAACTTGCGTCCGAAGCCCAGGCATCCACCGGAGGACGGATAGATGTATCCGGGATCGCTGACGGGCAATCCCTGCCCGATGTTCAGACGCCTTGCGATGTCCAGTCGGATGGGTCCCACCACCGTGAGGTAGCGCAGGCCGGCGCCCAACGCATGGTAGTGCTCGGGACCGAACAGCTTGGGCGCGTTCTTGCCCAGGAAGTTCTGCGTCCCCACGAGGCCGGAGTCGTAGAACACGGCGAGCATCAGGCTGTCCGTCAGCATGTAGCGCAGCTCCACGGCGCTTTCGAACAGGCTGTTGCCGCCCACGGGCACGGTGTCCCAGTCGTCCAGGATGGGGTTGCCGTCCGCGTCCACCAGCACGTTGCCGTCGTCGTCCTCCTTGTAGGTGGGCGCCAGGGGCGTCATGGGCGACAGCCGCTGGCCGTTGAAGCCGCGCATGGAGGTGGCGCCACCGGAGAAGAAGCGGGTGACGATGGAGCTCTGGCCGCCGCCCGCCGGGTCCAGCGTGCCCATGCGCAGCTTCACCGCCAGCGTCAGGTCCTTCTTCTCCCCGATGGAGTAGTAGTAGCGCAGGTCCGGCAGGAGCCGGACGTAGTCGTAGTTTCCGAAGAACGGCCCGCCGCCCTTCTGCACGGACAGCCCCACGTAGTAGCCGTCGCGCGGCTCGGTGCGGTCGTCGCGCCGGTCCCAGGCGAACGCCACCTCCAGGAAGCTCAGCGCGACGTCGCACTTTCCCTCCGGGTTGTTGCAGCCCAGGATGATGGGCGGGACGCTCTCGTCCGCCGTCACCTGTCCCTTCAGCCGGTAGAGCTGGAGGTTGTACGAGGGGAAGACGGAGAAGGAGTCGTGGGGCTGCCAGATGACGCCCGTCTTGAGGTAGCCGCCGTAGAACGAGTACGCCTGCTCGAGGCCCTTCTCCGCGGTGACGGAGGCCTGCAGGCGCAGGTCGCGGAAGAGGAAGCGCGGCTGTTCGAACTCGGTGGTGAACTCGAACACCGGACCGTCCTGGGAGTCCTCGTCGTTGCGCAGGCTGGCCAGTACGTTGGGGATGAACGCGTAGCCCAGGCGGCCGCGCACCGTGAGGCGCCGCAGGCCCCCGCGGAAGTTGCGGTTGCTCCACTCGCCCAGGATGCGGCCCTCCTGGCGCGCGGCGTCCACGCCGATACCGCCGCCCAGCCGGATGGAGTGGAAGGGCGACTCGCGCACGTCCACCACCACCGGCACCGTGGCGTTCTGCCGGTCCGGCGCGCCCCGGTTCACCTTCACCGCGCCGAAGACGCCCATCCGGAAGACGCGCGCCTGGGCCTCCGCCAGCGCGGTTTCGCTGAAGTAGTCGCCCTTGTGCACGGCGCCCTGCGTCTGTTCGATGATGCGGCGGGGCGGCACCTGCGGGTTGGCGTCCGTGGCGATGAAGATGTTGCCGAAGCGGTAGCGCAGGCCCGGGTTGATTTGAAGGTCCACGACGGCCTTCTGCGTGGCCACGTCCACCCGCACCTCGCCGCCGACCTCGGCCTCCGCGTACCCCAGGTCCTTGAGCCGCTGCTGCACCAGGTCCTTGGTGACGACCCACGTCTCCTCGCGGAACACGTCGCCCGCGCGCATGGGCAGCTCCTCCAGGATGCGCTCGCGCTGCCGGGGGGACGGCGCGTCCGGCCCCTCGCCCAGCTTCTCCAGGCCGTGGGGCTCGATGCGGTCGATGGTGGTGGGGGCGCCCTCGTTGACGACGACCTTCAGCCGCACGGCCTTGTCGCCGTCGGGCACCACCTCGTTGGACTCCACCTGCGCCTGGTAGAAGCCCTGCGCCTGGTAGAACCGCTCGATGCGGCGCAGGTCCGCCTGCCACGCGTTGGTGTCGAAGTAGTGCGCCTTGCCGAACGGCCAGAACGCGTACCAGGGCGTGGCGGAGGTGAGGATGCGGTCCTTGATGTCCCCGTCGTCCACCTGCTTCGTCCCCTCGATGTCCAGGGACTTCACCTTCGGCCCCGAAGGCGGGGCGGAAGACGTGGTGGCGCAGGCCGTCAGCAGGACGACCAGCGCGAGGGGCACGGCGGAGCGGGAGCGGAGGAGTCGGACGTCGGCCACGCCATGTTTCTTAGCGGAACACCAGCGCCTGACGCGTTTCCCAATGTTTCTTTGTGGCGGGAGTGTCGCATTCCGCGACCTCCAGTCCGGGGTCAGTGTCCTTTAGACCCCGGCCCCGGTCGTGGCGCGTGCAACCGGGCCCGGGGTGCGCCAGATTCGGGGGTCTATGGTCCGGCGAATCGCGATGCTGTTGTCGGCCACGCTGGTGCTCGCCACCGGCTGCGGCGTGGACGAGGACGAGGTGGTGAGGCTCAAGGAGGGCTCGGATCTCTCCGACACCCCCTACTGCGGCTCGCTCGGGTGCGCGGATCCGTTCCGCTACTGCGCGGAGCTGTTCCTGGACTTCGGCCGCTCGCCCCCGCTGTGCGTCGTGGACAACATCTGCGACCGGCTGGAGTGCGTGAAGGAGGGCCGCACCTGCGCCGTCTTCAACGGCTTCCCCGGTCAGGTGAAGTGCATCGACTGAAGGCTTGAGGCGGCCCGCCGCGAGACCCGGGGCCGCTGGGCATCCAGCGGCTCCAGGCAGCGGGCTTCACCTCGGCTCAGCGGCGCGAGGACGCGGTGAGCCACGCCAGGCGCTCCGCGGCGTCCTTCGTCTGCGGCTCCTTCAGGAGCGCGTCCGTGTTCTGGGCGATGCGGTAGGCCCAGTTGGCGTCGCCCATGGTGCCCGGCAGGTTGATGCGGTCGCGGGTGCCCAGCACGTCCTGCCACGGCAGCACGCACAGGTCCGAGCCCGCGTTGAGCGCGGCGGCCAGCGTGGCGCGGTGGATGTCCGGCGTGAACTCGCGCGTCACCGCCACGCCCTGGAACTCCGGCCACACGCGGGCGGCGTTCTGGCGCTCGTCCTCGCGCGCCTGCTCCCACCACTCCGCCTGGGGCTCCGTGTCGTGGGTGCCCGTGGTGACCAGCGACACGGCGGGGAAGCCGTGCGGGTCGCGGTAGGTGTTGTCGTCGCGCTCCCAGCGCAGCACGCGGTAGCCGGGCAGCTTCAGCTCCGCGAGGATCTGCCGCACGAAGGGCGGGATGACGCCCAGGTCCTCGGCGACGATGCCCGCGCCCTCCGACAGCAGGCGGAAGTGCTTCTCACCCTGACGGCGCCACGTGGGCTCGTCCGGCGGCACGAAGTAGCCGGTGGGGTTCTTGTCGTCGCGGATCCACTGGCGGAAGTAGCCCACCGCGTGGTCCACCCGGCGCAGGTCGTAGTAGCTGGCCGCCTTGGCCGCGCGCTTCTTCAGCCACGCGTAGTCGTCCTTCTCCATCGCCGCGAAGTCGAAGTAGGGCAGGCCCCAGTCCTGGCCCGTGGCGGAGAAGTCGTCCGGCGGCACGCCCAGGCGTGCGTCACGGCGCAGGATGTCCGGGTGGGCCCAGCAGTCGGAGCTGTCCTGCCCGATGATGAAGGGCTCGTCGCCGCACAGCAGCACGTCCTTCGCCTTCGCCTGCTGACGCACCTGGTTCCACTGCGCCTCGGCCAGCCACTGGAGCCAGGCGTGGTAGCGCACGCGGCGCTCCACGTCCGGCGTCTGCACGGCCTTCAGCGCCTCCGGCTTGCGCGTGCTCAAGCCTTCGGGCCACTGCCACCAGGGGCGGCGGTTCTCCCGCTCGCTCAAGGTGGTGAAGAGGGCGTAGCTCTCCAGCCACTCGCCCTGCGCCTCGCGCCACTGCTGGAACTCCTGGGCGCGCTTCGTGCGCGGGGTCCACTCGTGCTTCTCGAAGTGGTCGAAGGCGCGCGCGAACGCGGCGTCCTTCAGCGGGAACACCAGGTCGTATCGCACGCGCGGCGCGGCGCGGGCCTCGCCCAGCTTCTGGCGCTGGGCCTCGTCGAGCGCGGCCTCGCCGCCGGTGGCCTGGAACTCCGGCACCTGGTTGAGGTCGATGAAGAGCGGGTTCAGGCCGAACGCGGAGCGCGTGGCGTAGGGGCTGGGGTCGCCCGGCGCGGTGGGCAGCAGGGGCAGGACCATCAGCAGCCGCTGGCGCGCGGCCTTCATCCAGCCGAAGAGGCCTTCCATCGCGCCGAAGTCACCAATGCCGAAGTCCGTCGGGGAGCGCAGGGAGAAGAGGGGCAGCAGGAGACCGGAGAGCCGGCCAGGAGTGGACATGCGGCGCAATCTGCCCCAGCCACGGGCCGGTGTGAACTGCCGTCGCAGGGAGTGTCGCGGGTGCCTGCCTGCAGGGCGCGGGGACCCTCCAGTATTGGACCCGGGGACATGGGAAGCGCTCACCGGTTGACGAACACCCCCCGGAGGCGGGAAGGACCCCGGTCGTGCAAAGGCTCCCTCTCTCCTTCTATGCCCGCCCCACGCTGGAGGTGGCGCGCGACCTGCTGGGCACGCTGCTGGTGGTGGACGGTGCGAGCGGCCGGCGCGTGGGCCGCATCGTGGAGGTGGAGGCCTACCTGGGGGAGCACGACCTGGCGAGCCACTCGTCCAAGGGGCTCACGCCGCGCACGGAGGTGATGTTCGGACCGGCCGGGCGCGCGTACGTCTACCTCATCTACGGCATGCACCACTGCTTCAACGTGGTGACGGACAGGGAAGGGGTGGGGGCCGCGGTGCTGGTGCGCGCCGTGGAGCCGGTGGAGGGGCTGTCCCCGGGCGAGCGCACGGACGGGCCGGGCCGGCTGTGCCGCGTGTTGGGGCTGAACCTGAACCACAACCAGCAGCGGCTGGACTCGGACGGGCTGCACCTCCTGCCGGGCGTGCCGGTGCCGGAGGCGCAGGTGGAGCGGGGGCCGCGGATTGGCGTGGAGTACGCAGGGGCGTGGGCCGCTGAACCCTTCCGGCTGTGGGTCCGGGACAGTGGACACGTCAGCCGCTTCGTCTCCCGGCGGCCTCGCCGTCGGCCTTGACGCGGAACCTTCCGGCTGGTTGGGTGGAAGGCGTCATGTCCCACGAGGCTTCCCAGGAAGAAGACCGGCAGGAAGAAGACCGGCTCCTGCTGGGGCGGGCCCAGGAAGGGGACGTGTCCGCTTTCGAGGCCCTGGTGGGGTTGCACCAGGACCGGGTGTACGGCTTGGCGCTGCGGATGACGCGCTCGGAAGCGGACGCGGCGGAAATCACCCAGGACACCTTCCTTTCCGCCTACCAGCACCTCAAGGACTTCCGGGGCGAGGCGGCCTTCGGCTCCTGGGTGCACCGCATCGCGGCGAACCACGCGCTCATGCGCCTGAGGCACCGGCGGGTGGCCCAGGCGGCGGAGGCGGAGCTCCAGGCGCCCGAGTTCACCGAGCGGGGCACCCTGGCGGACTACCCCGTCACGGACTGGAGCCGGGACGCGGAGGAGAAGGCGCTGGACGCGGAGCTGGGGCAGGCCATCCAGCAGGCGACCGACCGGCTGCCCGAGGGCTATCGGGAGGTCTTCCTCTTGAAAGACGTGGACGGCCTCAGCTACGAACAGATCGCAGAAGTGACGGGGGACTCCATCCCCGCCATCAAGAGCCGCCTGCATCGGGCGCGGCTCGCGCTGCGAGAAGCCATCGACCTGTTCTACAACCGGGACAATCGCGGGGTGTGAAACCCCCAGGGCGCCTCGGCATCTTCGAACAGTAGCGAGGGGAGCCGCAGCCAGCCGAGGTTCGGATGTTTACGTGCAAAGATTCCATCAACCTCCTGCTGGAATTCCTCGAGGGTGAGATGCCTGCCGATGAGGCACGTCATCTCCAGGAGCACCTGTCGGGCTGCAAGCCCTGCGAGGAGTTCATGAGCACCTATCGGGCCACTCCCGGGCTGTGCAAGCGCGCCATGGCGCGGCAGATGCCCAAGGAGGTCTCGGCGAAGCTGACCGAGTTCCTCCGCTCGAAGATCAAGTCCTGCTCGTGAACCTGAAATCACTGTCGCTGCCGGAGCTGGAAGCGGCGCTCGCGCCGGCGGAACCCTCTCCTGTCGCGGTGCGCAAGGTGTTCGCGGGCGTCTTCGCCCACGCCCGTCCCACCGTGGAAGCCGTCGCGCAGGCGCCGCAGGTGCCGCGCCGGGTGGGAGACCTGCTCCGGGCCCAGGCCCAGATGCCGTCCCTGACGGTGGTGGAGCGGCGGCAGGCCGAAGACGGCTTCGTGAAGTACCTCTTCGAGTCCCCCCTGGGGGGCCGCATCGAAGCGGTGCGCATCCCCATCTTCGAAGAGAAGTACGTCGTCTGCGTGTCCAGCCAGGTGGGCTGCGCGCTGGCGTGCGACTTCTGCATGACGGGCAAGCTGGGCTTCCAGCGCAACCTCCAGACCTGGGAGATTCTGGACCAGGTGATGCAGGTGCGGGCGGAGGCGGACCGCCGGGTGGGCGGCGTGGTCTTCATGGGGATGGGCGAGCCGCTGCTCAACTACAAGGAGACGCTGCGCGCGGCGCAGATCCTCTCGCACCCGGCGGGCTTCTCCATCTCCGGCACGGCCATCACCTTCTCCACGGCGGGGCATGTGCCGGCCATCCGGCGCTACACGCGCGAGGGGCATCCGTTCCGGCTGGCGTTCTCCGTGACGAGCGCCATCCCGGAGAAGCGCGCGAAGGTGCTCCCCATCGAGAAGACGCACCCGTTGCCGGAGCTCATCGAGGCCATCCGCGAGTACAGCGAGACGCGTCGGGAGCGGGCGATGATCGCCTACGTGGCCATCCAGGGCTTCAACCTGGGGCGCGAGGACGCGGAGGCGCTGAAGGTCGCGTTCGAGGGCATCCCCATCAAGGTGGACCTCATCGACGTGACGGACCCGACGGGCAAGTACCTGCCGCCCACGGCGGAGGAGTTGAGCGCGTTTCGCGACCACCTCCAGATTTTGAAGGCGCCCATCGCGCGGCGCTATTCGGGCGGCAAGGAGATTGGCGCCGCGTGCGGCACGCTGGCGGCCAGCCAGTACGGCGGCACGGTGCTGCCGTCGCCCGGGGTGGCACCTCGCTAGGTCCCCGAGGCCGGCGTGTTCACCGCCGCGCGTGAGGTGGGGCCCCCGGGTTCCGCCCGGCGGGGATGCGACTTAAGTCTCGCGCGGAGTCCTCCAGGCAAGGGTGTCCCGCGGATGATGTGGATCGAGCACGTCGACAAGCTGATTGGAGCGCTGGGGCCGTTCGGGTTCCTCGTGCTCGGCGTGGCGGCGATGCTGGAGTACGTCGTGCCGCCGTTTCCCGGGGACACCATCGTGCTGCTGGGCGGCGTCTACGCCGTGCGCGGGGAGAAGCCCTGGTGGCTGGTGCTCGCGGTGGTGACGGCGGGCAGCGTGCTGGGCGCGGCCATCAACTACGCGGTGGGGAAGTGGCTGGCGAAGCGCTTCGAGGCGAACCCGGGGCGCTCGTTCTTCGGGCTCACGCACGCGAGGTTGGAGTCGGTGCAGGCGCGGATGCGGCGCGCGGGGCCGTGGCTCCTGTTGGTGAACCGGTTCCTGCCCGGCATCCGGGGCATCATCTTCATCGCGGCGGGGGCGGCGCGCGTGCCCCGCGTCAACGCGCTGGCGCTGGGGGCGGTGTCCGCGCTGGCGCACAGCGGGCTGGTGCTGGCGCTGGGCATGGCGGTGGGCGGCAACCTGGAGCGGCTGACGCTGCTCGTGTCGCGCTACCAGTACGCGGTCATCGGGTTGCTGGGGGTGGCGGCGCTGGGGTTCGGCGTGCGGGCGCTGACGCGAAGGCGTGAGTCCGCCGTGGAGCCGTAGCGGGACCCCCGGAACTGTAAGGGGTCGACCGGGCGGGGTGCGGCGCACGTTGCGCGGGCCCTGTGGGCGCGGTTGAGTCGGGGCCATGCTCCGTGCTCGTGCTCCCTGGTGGCTCCTGGCGCTGCTCGTCTTCAGTGGGTGCCACTGTGGCGACGGCCCCAACGTGGGCAACGCGACCGCCAGCTTCCGGCCGCAGGAGACGGTGGTGGACTTCGGCCGGGTGCTGGAGGGCACCCAGGTGCGCCGCTCGCTGACGCTGGTGGCCACCGGCCGCGCGGGCGTCCAGGTGGAGGCGGCGGCGCAGAGCCCCTTCTTCGTCGTCGTGTCGCAGATCGTCGTGCCGGGCAGCGGCACGGGCACGGTGGACATCCTGTTCAGCGCGGGCAGTACGCCCGTGGAGGGCGAGCTGGTGCTCACCGCGGGCCGCACCACCGCCACCGTGAAGCTCACCGGCGTGGGCGTGCGCCCCCTGGCGTGCGTGCCGCAGGGCGAGTGCCGCGAGTCGCGCTTCGACCTGGAGTCGGGCCAGTGCATCGAGTCCCCGCAGGGCGACGGCGCCAGTTGCATCCCGAGCAGCCGGTGCCAGCAGGACGGCCGCTGCCAGGCGGGCGTCTGCGTGGGGCAGCCGCGCACGTGTGATGACGACAACCCGTGCACGGTGGACAGCTGCTCACCGACGCAGGGCTGTGTGAAGGCGGACGTCGTGTGTCCCGTGCCGCGCGACCCGTGCAAGGTGGGCGTGTGCGACCGCAACGAGGGATGCAAGGTGGTGGACGCGGCCAACTACACCTCGTGCGGCGCGGTGGACTGCAAGGAGGCGAAGGTCTGTCTGTTGGGAACGTGCCGGACGGTGACGCCGCCGGACGGCTTCGTCTGCGCACCCGCGACGCCGTGCCAGGGCGAGGGCACGTGCAGCGCGGGGGAGTGCATGCGGCCGGACGCGGGGGACCTGGAGCCGCTCTTCAGCGCGGAGCTGGGAGGCGAGCCCGTCGCGGAGGAGGGCGGGCCGGTGGTGCTGGCGGACGACGGCACGGTCTACGCGTCGGTGTGCGGAGGGGATGCGGGCTGCCGGCTCGCCGCGTACACGGAGGGTGGGTTCCTGCGCTACGAGTCACCCTACGAGGACGGGGGCGTGAGGACGCTGCTCGCGGCTTCGGATGCGGGCGTGGTGGTGCTCGCGCCGGAGGCCCTGGAGGCGTACGCGCCCCGAGGCGCGGGCGAGCTGCGGTGGCGCACGTCGCTGGCGCTTGGTGATGCGACGCTGGATGGAGGGATTCCGGAGGGCGTGCCCGGTACGG
>NZ_RAWB01000277.1 GCF_003612055.1 Corallococcus llansteffanensis | reverse complement strand
CCGCGTTGACGTCCACGCGCACCACGGCGGACAGCGTGGCGAAGGTGGGGGTCCACTGGACGGCGGGCGCGTCCGCGCAGGTGGAGCCGGGGGCGCGGGCCAGGGCCAGGTCCACCACGTTCTCGCGGAAGACGAACGGGGTGGGCGCCGCGCTGTAGGCATAGGCGGCGTCATCCCAGGCCCAGCCCGGCCCCATGAGGCCGTCCACGCCGTCGGTGCCGGCGATGCGCACGTTGCCGCGCCACTGGTGGATGCCGCGCGCCTGGAACGCCTCCGCGATGCGGTCGCAGGCGAGCGCCGTCTCCGGGAAGCGCCACGAGCCCAGGGACGGGTCGCCGGAGGCCTGCGCCACGATGTCGCCCAGGAACAGGCCGCCCACCTGCGAACCCTCCAGCGACACCGGCGTCACGAAGCGGAAGTCCGCCCCCAACGCGGACAGCGCCGCGGAGGTGGACACCACCTTCATCGTGGACGCGGGCAGGAGCCGCACGTTCTCCCGGTGCTTGAAGAGGGGCTCGCCGGTGCGCGCGTCCACCACATACGCGCCGGCGAGCGCGCCGTCCGCCTCCAGCGTCTCCAGCAGGGTGCGGGTGACGCCGGGCAGGGTGCTCCCCGGGGGGGCCTCCGGCCCGGAAGGCACGTGGGCGCAGGCGGACAGCAGGACGGTGGCGGTGGAGACGCTGACGGGGAGGAGGGCTCGGCGCATGGCGGCGGCCACCGTATGTCGCGTGCCTGGGAGTGTCATGGTTTCCGGCCGGCGGGGACGGGCGGGCGTGCACGGGAAGACGGCCCGGAGGGCGACCGGGCAGGGACGACGGGCGCGCAACGGCCGGGTGCGCCGGCTATTCCCACGCGAGTGCGTCCAGCCACCCCGAGTGCCTTGACGCCACGGCACCGGCCCCCCATCCTCCCGCGCCCCATGCCTGTCCTACGTGGTGCCGTGACCTTTTCGCGCTTCCGGACCGAGCCGGCCAAGGATGCGCCGTCCGACGTGAAGCGCTGGCTGACCAAGGGACTCAAGTCCCATGCGTTCGAGCCCATCGACCGCCGCTCCGAAGATGAGCGCGCGGCCGGTTTCGTGGAGCTGGAGAACGCGGAGGCCTCCGACTTCTCCACCAGCAACCTCTTCTATGGCGAGTACGCCCTCTTCGCCTTCCGCATCGACACCCTGAAGGTCCCCGCCTCCATGATGAAGGCGGAGCTGGACAAGTGGTCCTCCGCCTTCGCCAAGGAGAACAGCCGCCCGCCCGCGCGCGCGGAGAAGAACAAGCAGCGCGCGGAGTTGAAGCAGCTGCTCCGGCAGCGGGCCGTGCCGCGCACCAGCGTGCTGGACGTGACGTGGAACCTGAAGACGCAGCAGGTGCAGATCTGGGCCGCGTCCCGCAAGACGGTGGATGAGATCTCCGTGGCCCTGGAAGGCGCCCTGGCGGTGAAGGTGATTGGCATCACGCCCGCCTCGATGGCGCAGCGCGCGGGCATCGACGACAAGGCCCTGGGCCCCACGGCGGAGCTCATCGGAATGGACCTGCCGGCGACGGCTTCGGTGGAGGACAGCCATGGCGAAGGGTGAGCAGGCGCGGATCGAGGCGGCGTTCGCCCGGGGCGACGTGGGCGTGGATGGTGGCTCGACCGAAGAGGTCAAGGACGAGGCCGAGGTCGAACAGGGCAAGGCGCGCGAACAGCTCCTGCGCGGCCGGGCCTACCTGGGGCGCGAGTTCCTGACGTGGCTGCTGTGGCGCACGGAGTCCGGCGACCCGCTGGTGGAGCACGACGGCGCGTCCGTCACGGCGCTCTACCTGGGCAAGGTGGTGCTGCGCGGCGTGGCCGGTGACGTCACGGAGTTGAGCGCGCGCGGCACGCTGGCTCCGTACTCGGAGAACGTGCGGCACTCGCTGGACCGGGGGCTGCTTGTGTCCCAGGCGCGGCTGCGCATCTCCCACGGCGAGCGCGAGTTCGAGCTCACCCTGGATGCGGAGTTCCTGGACATCCGCGCCGCCAAGCTGCCCGCCCTGATGACCGAGGAGGAGGATGATCAGCTCACCGAGCGCCTGGAGCTGACCGAACAGCTCTCCGCCCTGGTGGACGCGCTGGTGACGGCCTTCCTCGCCGTGCGCGGCGGCCGCGCGTGGAGCAAGCAGGTCGTCCCCGCGATGAAGGCGTGGATGAAGGGCGAGGAGAAGGGCTCCGACCTGCTCTCCAAGGCCGCCCGCGCCAAGGGCCGCGACGCCCGCGCCGCGCGGGGCTGAGCCCGCTGAAACATCCGGAATAAAACATGGAAGCGTAGAGAAACCTGGAAAAGCTCCGAGATCGGTGACACAGTGCGGCAGACGCCTGTGTTCCCCCCTCTCGGAGCCCTCCTTGAAACATCCCTTCCTGTCGTTCGCGGCCGCCCTGGCGGTCCTCCTCCCGTTCCACGCTGGCGCGCAGAGCAGTATCGTCGCGTTTGGCGACAGCCTGAGTGACAACGGCAAGTACAGCACCGCGACGAGCGGTCCGACGACGAATCCCTCCAGCCAGATCTCCGGTCCCTGGGTGAAACAGCTCGCGGACCAGCTGGACCTGCCGCTCGTGGCCTCTGACGAGGGAGGCACGAACTACGCGCAGGGCGGCTCGGTCACGGCCGACATGACGAACCAGGTCAACGCCTACCTCACCGCCCACCCGACGGCGTCGTCCACGGCGCTGTATGTCCTCTGGGGCGGCGGCAACGACATCCATCACAAGGCGATGGACAACCCGTTCGATTCGGCTGGCATCAAGGCCGTGGCGACCAAGGCCGTCTCCAACATCGAAGGGCAGATCCGCAAGCTCGTCGCCGCGGGCGCGAAGCGCGTCCTGTGGGTGAACATGCCGCCGCTCCACAAGACGCCCGCGGCGCTGTCCATCCCGTTCGGCCTGGGCAGCAGCGTGCTTTCGCCGCCCAGCTCCCAGTTCAACACGCTCTGGTCCCAGTCCCTGACGAAGCTGCGCGGCGAGTTCCCGTCCGTCACGTTCATCGGGATGAACGCCTACAACAAGTTCAACGCCATCATCGCGGCCCCGTCCGCGTATGGGCTGACGAACGTCACCGGCACCTGCAAGGGCAAGGCGGTCAACCCGGACAAGTACCTGTTCTGGGATGAAATCCACCCGACGAGCTACAGCCACCGCATCTTCGCGAACTACGCGTACGACCTCGTCTCCGATGCCTTCGGTTTCAGCGCCGGCTTCACCGCCGACGAGTGGACCGTTGAGGAGTGGAGCGCGCAGCCATGAAGCATCCCTTCCTGTTGCTCGCGGCCATCTTGGCCGTCCTCCTCCCGTTCCACGCTGGCGCGCAGAGCAGCATCGTCGTGTTTGGCGACAGCCTGAGTGACAACGGCAACAACGGCATCGCCACCAGCGGTCCGACGACGAATCCCTCCAGCCAGATTGCCGGCACCTGGGTGAAGCAGCTCGCTACGCAGCTGGGCCTGCCCCTGACGGCGTCCGACAGCGGCGGCACGAACTATGCCCGGGGCGGCGCCGTCACCAGCGGGATGACGAGCCAGGTGAACAGCTACCTGGCGGCCCACCCGACGGCGTCCTCCACGGCGCTGTATGTCCTCTGGGGCGGGGGCAATGACATCAACTACAAGGCCCAGGCGAACCCGTTCGACTCGGCTGGCATCAAGGCCGCGGCGACGACGGCCGTCTCCAACATCAATGGGCAGATCCGCAAGCTCGTCGCGGCGGGCGCGAAGCGCATCCTGTGGGTGAACATGCCGCCCTTGAACAAGACGCCGGCGGCGCTGTCCGTCCCGGGCGGCCTGGGCACCACCGTGCTCGCTCCTCCCACCAGCCAGTTCAACACCCTGTGGGCGCAATCGCTGACGAAGCTGCGCCAGGACTTCCCGTCCGTCACCTTCATCGGGATGAACGCCTACAACCAGTTCAACGCCATCATCGCGTCGCCGTCCGCGTACGGCCTGACGAACGTCACCGGCACCAGCAAGGGCAAGGCTGTCAACCCGGACACGTACCTGTTCTGGGATGAGATCCACCCCACGAGCTACAGCCACCGCATCTTCGCGGACTACGGCCATGACCTCGTCTCCGACGCCCTCGGCTTCAGCGCCGGCCTCTCCGCCGACGAGTGGACCGTGGAGGCGTGGAGCGCTCAGTAGTCACCCCGGTGCGCCAGTCTGGACCGCCGCCCGTGCCGGAATGGAGCGGGCGGCTGTTCCAGCATCCCTGGCTTCCTGGGCCCGCTTCCAGGAACTGCACTTCACCGGGGAGGGCACCAAGCGTCCCCGCCGCGGTGTTCGTGTTAGGGTGTTGGCCGCAATCACCATCTGGGGGATGACTGTACATGTCTGCCGAAAAACAGGGGTATGCCAGTCTCGACGCTGGGCTGCTTTGGCGCCTGGGCGCGGCAGTGCTGGCGCTTTGGCTGTTGCCTGCCTGTGCCCACAAACCTGAACAAGCCGCCCCTGCTCAGCCAGAAGTCGCCAGCAGTCGGCCGTTCTCCAGCTTGGATGCGTGTCTGGGGGAGCGCAGACCTCTCTGGGTGTCTGGCCAATGGCCATTTGTTGAGGTCAAGTTGTCGGCACCCTCGGGCGCTCCGCTCACGGGTAGGTTCCTGCTGGACTTCGGTTCGACGTACAGCACGATTGACCGGGCGCACCAAGCGTTCGGACAGAACGAGCCGGAGGTGATTGTTGATAACTGCGCTCGAGATCAAACCCTCTGCCAGTCAGGAGTCGCGGGCACGTTTTGCCGCTTTGGGAACTTTGATTTCTTTGGTGGATGGGGAAACGTGTGCCTTGCACAAGCTGACCACTCGGGCAACAAAGTAGACCCGACAGTCGGGCGACAGGCGGGTATCGTGGGGGCTGACTTCCTGGTGCTCAATACCTTCGCGCTCGACTATGAGCGCTCGCTTGTCTTCCGGAATCGCTCTGGATCCTTGTGCGATGACGACCAGCTCAAGAGTGCCGGGTTGCGGCCGCTCACAACCCGCGGCTACTTCGCGATCAACGATTCGGGGTTGTTCAACATGACCCGGCTCCGTTCAGGCGCGGGTGCCAGTGAGCTTGTGCCGAACGTGCCTACCGTTCCATTGCGGATGGGCGGGGCGCGTTTCATAGGCCAGCTGGACTCAGGGCTTGATGATTCAATCGTCAGGCACAGCCTCTATGGCAACAAGGCGTTGCTTGAGATGTTGACCAAGGCGGGAGTCAAAACCGTTCCGGTCGGGACGCCGCCCAGCCAGCTGAGTGCGTGCGGAGGGGCCAACGACACGGTCCAGGAGTTTCTCCTTCCCGAAGGCGCGCGGCTGGAGTTCATGGGCACCGACGATCAGCCCGTGCGCTCCTATGGAGATGCCCACCTGTTCATCAAGACACCGACGCCGGCAAGCCTCAAGTGTGGGGGGATTGCTACCTGGACCACCCCGGCGGCGCAGGTTGGCAATTCCTTCCTTCGGGACGCCAGGTTCGTGCTCTATGACGCGACGCGCATGCTCGTGTGGATCCACAAGGACTGAAAGGCGCGCCAGTCTGGACCGCCGCCCGCTCCGGAATGGAGCGGGCGGCTGTTCCAGGTCGGAACATCGCAGGATCGTTTCAGGACGGGCAGGGCGCGGCACGCGGCTGGCAATGACTCGCGGGTGAACCCTCCGCCCCGAGCAGGTGCCCCGTGCCGTCCGCCCTCCCCAGCACCGAAGCCATCCAGCGCATCTCCCTGAAGAATCGCGAATACGCATACATCGAGGACGCCAACCGGGGGGTGGTGCTGATGGAGGTGGGGCCCCGGGTGTTGACCCTGGAGGCGCACCTCACGCTCGTCGCCAAGGAGCGGATGGTGGAGGTGGGCGCCGGCAACTGGTGCGTGGTGCGCAACCCCGTGGTGCGCGTGGACGGCCAGGTGGTGCTGGACGACTTCGGCCAGGCCCGGCTGGCGGTGGGGGACCGCGAGGTCCGCGTCGGCCCCAAGGTGTTCCCGCTGTATCCGGGCGAGGAGCTGGAGGGCGACATCGTCCCGGAGTACGTGCTGGGCGTGTCGGAAGCGCTGCGCCTGCGCGCGCTCACCGCCTTCACGGACGCACGCGCCCCGGACGCGCCCCGCCGCCGCGAGGCCGGCGACGAGTGGCTGGTGCGCGGGCCCGGTCGCTACGTGCCCGACGAGTCCGTCACCGTCGTGTCGCTGGAGAAGGCCCGCGTGGAGAGCGAGGAGGCCCTGGCCCGCGCCGAGTCCGACGCCCGCGCCTCCCGCATCCGCTCCGAGGCGGAGCTGGAGCGCGAGCGCCTGACGACCCAGATGGCCCTGGAGCGGCAGCAGCGCCTGAACGACCTGGAGGTGGAGCGCCAGTCCCGGCTCGCCGAGGTGGAGGCCTCGCAGTTCCGCCAGCGCGTGGAGGCGCTGGGGGGCGGGGAGAACTTCGTGAAGGCCGTCGCGGCCCAGGCCCAGGCCGCCGTCGTGGGAGGCCTGGACAAGGTCGTCTTCCTCCCCAGCGGCTCCAACCTCAACCTCTTCGACGCCATGCAGGGCCTGCTGGGCCCGGGAGGCGCGCCCCGGCTGAACCCGGGGGCGGAGCGCCCGGACCCGTGACGCGCTACTGCTCGTACTCGTCGCAGCCGGTCTCCTGCTTCACCGGGAACGCGGACTGCTTCTCCTGACGCACGTAGTCATGGCTCTGGGAGAAGAGGTCCGGGCTCGTCACCGACACGGTGCCCTTCGCCGCGTCGGCCGTCTTCCACTGGAGCGCCTCCGGCTTGCCCTCCGTGGACGTGAGCCCCAGCACCCAGGCCCCGGCGCCCTTGCCGGGCTCCAGCGACGTCGCCTTCAGTGTCGTCGCCTCCTGTCCCAGCTGCACCTCCACCTCGCCCGTCGCGGGCTTGACGGTGAAGCTGCGGTTCTTGGCGGAGCAGGGCTTGAGGATGACGAAGCCCTTGCCCTTGCGCGTCAATTCCACCCATGTGCCCGCGAAGGGCTGGAGCTTGTCGGCCGCCACGGGCGCCTTGCTCGCCGTGGGGGCCTTGGCCGCCTCGCAGTCCAGGTCCGCGCGCTTGAGCAGCCCCGCCGTGGCCTTCTGGGGCCCCTGGAAGCGCGCGGGGATGAGGTCCGGCTCCACGGGGTCCAGGTAGGCCTCCACCGCGTCGCCAGACACCACGAACGTCTTGCGCGGCGTATTGGCTTCATCCGACGCGAAGAAGCCCGCCTTGGATGCCTTCACCTTGCAGACGGTCAGCGGCTGGGGCGTGCCCCGCGTGAAGGTGTCCTTGCCCGGGTAGCCCGCGCCGCAGCAGGTGGGCGCCTTCGTCTCCAGGACGAGCTGCTTGGGTTCGACGCGCAGCGTCCAGGGCTCCTTCTCCCCGGCCACGTTCAGCGTCCAGCGCGTTGACGTCTTGCGTTGAACGACCAGCGCGCAGTCGCACGTGCCCACGCTGTCGCCCTGCGGAAAGCCGGCCGAGTAGTGGATCAGCGTCTCGTTGCTCCCCTCGACGATGGCCAGCGCCCCGCCATCCTTGGAATAGACGCCCGTGAGTCCTCCAGGCCCCTGAGCCGAGGCATTCGGGACCGCGCCCGTGAGGCCAAGGGCGAACAGCAATGGCAAAATTTTGAAATCCGGTTGGATCCTGGACATCCGATTGGGCCTCCTGGGCGGGTTCTCTAGTCTCAGCGGATTGATCCGCCGAAACTGAAGTTACTGGAATCACTGGTTTGACACGATTGTGACTGAGAATGAGAAACTGCCTTCATTGCCTGTCGATAATCACGGCAATCCAATCACGTCCGCGACCCCCGTTGTTCGCGGCCCGACATGAAGGTGCCTTCGATGACCGTCTCCAGCCTCCGCGTCCGTTCCGGCGACACCCTCTCCGCGATCGCGAAGCGCAACGACACGACGGTGGCGGCGCTGGCCAAGGCCAACAACATCAAGGACCCGGACCGCATCCGCGCGGGCCAGTCGCTGCGCATCCCGGACGGCTTCGACACGAAGCCCCCGCGTGGCACGAGCACGAAGCCGGCCACCAACACCACCAAGCCGGCGACGTCCAACACGGGCGGGACGAAGGCGACGGACACCACGAAGCAGACGACGGCTCCGGCGGGTGGCGGCGAGCTGGGCGGGCTGAGCCGCAAGTACGAGGCGCGTGGCCCCGGCACGGTGTCCACGGGCAAGGGCGACCACGGCGGCGTGTCGTACGGCTCCTACCAGTTCGCGTCGGCGAACGGGTCCGCGCAGTCGTTCGTGAACTCGCTGAAGAAGAGCAACCCGGAGTTCCACGCGGCGCTGTCGGGCAGCAAGCCGGGCTCGGAGGCGTTCTCCAACGCGTGGAAGCAGCTCGCGGCGAAGGACCCCAAGGGCTTCGACAAGGCGCAGCACGACTACATCAAGGCCACGCACTACGACGTGGGCGCCGCCAACATCAAGAAGGCGACGGGCATCGACCTGGACACGCGGTCCGCGGCGCTGCGCGACGTGGCCTGGTCCACGTCCGTGCAGCACGGGCCGGGCGCGGCGGATGACATCTTCAAGAAGGCGCTGGCCGGCCGCGACCCCTCCAAGGTGAGCGACGAGCAGCTCATCAAGGACATCTACGCCGAGCGCGGCCGCACCAACTCCAGCGGCACGCTGGTGCACTTCTCCAGCAACTCCAAGAGCGTGCAGGAGGGCGTGGCCAACCGCTTCAAGTCCGAGGTGAAGGACGCGCTCGCGCTGCTCAAGAAGGAGAAGGCGGGCGGCACCACGACCCCGGGTACCACGACGGCAGACACGAAGCCGGCCACGAGCAACACGACGGGCGGCACGAAGCCGGCCACGAGCAACACGAAGCCGGCCACGAGCAACACGACGGGCGCCAACTCGCAGAAGCCCACCACGGAAGTGGACCTCAACGACACGCAGACGGTGGCGCCGTCCAAGTCGGGCCCCGCGGTGCACGTGAAGGTGCCGTACTACAGCCAGTTCGAGGGCGGCCACGGCTTCACCCCCAGCAAGACCGCGTGCTTCGACGCCGCGAAGGCGATGGCCGGCAAGGTGGGCGCGAACGTGACGGGCCCGGACAGCCGCATCCAGGTGGGCACCAGCGAGAACAGCACCGGCCAGCTCTCGGTGAACTCCAAGAAGGCCGCCGAGGGTCGCAAGTACATCGACCAGCAGCTGGACGCCGGCAAGCCGGTGGTGGTGGGCGTCAGCCACAAGGACGCGAAGTACAACGCGGACGGGCTCACGGACCACTTCGTGACCATCACGGGCCGCGGCGTCGACGACAAGGGCCGCACCTACTACACGTTCCACGACCCGGGGACGACCAACGCGAGCAAGGGCAAGGACACCAACCCCAACAACCGCTTCTACGTGGATGAGAAGACGGGCGCGATGACCCGCCCCGGCAAGGCCGCCGAGGGCTACGTGACGGACCGCCGCTACGACGTCGCGATGGTGCGCCGCAACGGGTAGTCGTCCCCGCCTCCCACGCTTGTGAGCTCGCCCGGCGGCCCTCTTTCCCAGAGGGCCGACCGGGCTTTTTTCATGGGCCCGCGGCTACGGACAGGGGCCGGGAGCCGTGCTCGCGCAGTTGGTGCACAGGTTGTGGGCGCACGTCGCCGCATCGGTTGAGGAGAACGCCGCCACGGTCACGGTCGCCGAAGGGTCGATCCCCGAGCCGGAGTTGCAGAAGGTGAACTCCTGCAGCGGCGTGTTGTCCGGGGCGAAGTGCGTCCCGGCGGCCTGGACCTGGGGTTGGACGCACTGCTTCGCGGCCTGCAGGCTGGCTTCCTTGATGAAGATCACGTCGCCGCACTTCGTGTTGTCGGAGATCACCCCGAGCGCGAAGAGGGTGGGGCCCATTCCGCACGTGGGCTCGTTCGCCGGCACGCATTGCTTGAGGTTGGCGTTGCACACCATGCCGGAGCCGCACTGGTTGTTCGTGCAGCAGCTGTCGCCCACCTGGACGCACTCATTGGAGCAGACGGAAAAGGTGTGGTCCTCCTTGGGCTTCACGCACGTCGCCATGCCGTCGCACCCCTGATGCTCGCAGCAGACCGAGCCGGGCTGGCCGCAAGGAATGCAGGTGTTGGAGACACACGTGTGGTCCGGATCATCGCAACCGAAGTTGCCGATGAAGTTGTTGCACTTTCCTCCGGACGAGCCCTGGGGATGTCCCTTGAGGGGACAGGACCCGGGCTCCGGGAACTTGATGCCGGGGACGCAGGGTTCCTGCAGGCAGCTCGCACAACCCTGGAACAGGGTGAACACGACCGCCATGAGCAGGAGTTTGTTCTTGTGCTTCATCATGATGGAAATCCTTTGAGGGTGTGGGCAGGGAGGTGGGTCAGGGAAGGGTGAGCAGGTAGAGCGCGCGGTTGCCGTTGGCGGTCCCGTGCACCAGCACCTGATCCGCATCCGTGATGCGCAGGGCGTCCGTCACCACCACGCTGCCGGCCGGAGAGAGCCGGCGGTTGAGATCCACCCATCCATCCTCGCGGGTGTAGAGGAAGCCGCTCGTCCCGGTGTGGGAGGTGGCGGTCGCCGAGACCCAACCCCGTGCATTGATGGAGGTGGCGGTGAGCCCGGTGAAGCCGGAGGGCACGCCGAGGAGGTGGAAGGTGTCATTGGGTTCGATGATGGCCACCGCGAGCACGGCACCGGTGGCGTCCACGGAGTGGGCGACCACCTGTCCCCGGTTGTTGACCGCCACGGGGACCGTCGTGGTGGCGCGCGAAAGCTGGGGAAGCGTCCGGAACACGCCCTCCGTGAAGAGGAAGGCCCGCACGTCACCGTCCCGCTCGTAGGTGCCCACGATGTGTCCGGCCTCGCTCACCGCGAGGGCCTGGCTGCGGGTGGCGCCGGGGATGGGCAGCTCCTTCAGCGACCTGCCATCGTGATACATGGCGACGCTGCTGGTGCGTGAGGTGTGATTGCCAATCACGACGCCGCTCGCGGTGATGGCGGTGGGGGTGAAGGCACCCAGTACGATCGGGGTGGTGGGGCCGCCCTCCAGGCTGGCCCTGAACGCCACCGGAGCCTCTCCCGCGCGGACGACCATCGAGCCGGTGACGAGCCCGCTGTCCGTCATGTCCACGGCGCTCACCGAGACCACGTCGAACACGCTGGAGAGGCGGCGGAGCTGACTGCCATTGAAGTACACATCCAGGCCCTGCACGCGGAGGAGGCCCTGGCCCCGGATGCCCAGGTCGATGAGCTCCGAGCAGTTGATGCATCCCAGGAGCAGGTCCGGGACGTAGGCCCGCACGTCGAACGGGTCGTTCCGGTTGCCGCCGCTGTCACAGTCCGCCTGGGGGAAGATCTGCACCAGGCGGGAGTAGATGGCGCCCGCGGACGACGCGACCACGTTCACCTGGCCGGTGAAGTCAGGCGCCACCGCGGCCTTGAACGACGCGGTAGATTGACCGCCGGGGACGGTGAGGTTGGGCGGAACCTTGAGGCCCTTGGGGTAGGCGCTCACGAAGTCGACCTTCGTGCCCCCTGACGGCGCGAACCCGGTGAGGAACGCGGTCATCGGCAGGTAGGTCGTGACGGGCGAAGAGCAGACCTTGGCCGTGCCCGGGACGTAGAAGGCGGAGAGGCCGGGCTGGGGGATTCCTCCCAGCGCGCGGAAGTAGTCGACCATGACGAGCCGCGAGAAATCGATGCCGAGCGCGCCCTCTCCCTCCACGAGGATCCAGGAGCCGGGAGCGTGCGTGAGCAGCACGTCGCGAAGGCAGGGCTGGAAGCCGCACAGCGGGTGGTGGGTGCCCGCGAGCAGGGTTGCGTTGACGATGAGCAACCCGGAGACGTGGTTGACCACGGTCGTCCCATCGACGGCGATGGGGGGATTGAACGTCTGGTTGAACGTCCAGAGGATGGAGTTGCCGCTCTGCACGCCCGTGAGGAAGACGGACTGGGAGAAGTTCAGCCCCAGGTCCGCGCCCGTGAGGGTGATGTTGAGCGTGTCGGCGGCCTTGGGAATCTGGAAGCCGGCGATGGAGTAGATTTCGCCGTCCATGACCGCCGAGACGGCGGTGAGCTGGACGTCCTTGCCCTTCTTGAAGTCTTCGACCGCGCCGGCCCATGCGCTGGAGGCAAGGCAAAGCGAGGCCAGGGCGCCAAAGGCACCGAGGGAGAGTCTTTGTGACATGGGGAAGCGCTCCTGGGGGTGAACGGATTGCGTTCACACGCAGTGCACTCCACGTGCCGGCCCGGAAGCCCCCCGCCCACGGGGTTTTGACAGGGAGCGCCCGGCAATGCTTGCCGTCCGGGGGCGGGAGCTGCTGGCAACGCTTGCCAGCGTCACCCATCAACGCCCGGCGCTATTCAAAGACGGAGAACTCCGCGAGCTTCATGAGCGCTCCGGGGGATGTACTGCCTTCGAAGTCCAACAGCTCCACGGAGAGCCGGACGTAGCGCGCGGGCTCCGCGTCGGACAGGGGCAGCTCGATGAAGACGGGCTCTTCGTCTCCCAGGAGGATGGGGGCATCCCCGTAGGGCGAGTCCTGTGGGGCGAGGTCGCCGTAGGGGTTGTGCAGGACGGCGTTCACGGCCCGGGTGCGTGAGTCCATGTCCCGCAGCACGGTCCGGTTGAGGAGCTGCCAGTGCTCGCCATCCAGGCTGCCCTCCAGGACGAGCCACTCCTTGCCCTCGTAGCCGTGCGCATGGCGCAGGCCGCGCACCACCGCGTGGCGCGGGCGCGTGGGCTGGGGCAGCGTGACGGTGAGGCCGTACACGCGTGGGTCTGTCTTGGGGTTGGACAGGGCCACGGTTTCGAGCCGGCCGTCCGTCCAGGGACAGCCCTCCGGGATGGACGGCACGCATGTCGCGCCCCGGCTCACGGGCCGCAGCGTGCCCGCGGGCAGGGGTTCGTGGGCGGTGCGCCACTCCACCCGGAAGTCCAGGGCGCTGGATCCTCCACCCAGGGGTGAGAATCCAAAGAAGCCCACGCTGATGGCTCGCAGCTGCACCTGGGGCGAGGCGAAGTCCTCCAGCAGGTACAGGGACGGCGTCCAGGGCGATGTCGTGCCGGTCTGCCGCCACAGGAGCGCATCGCCCGTGGTGAGCCACAGC
>NZ_RAWB01000276.1 GCF_003612055.1 Corallococcus llansteffanensis | reverse complement strand
TAAGAGACAGGCGGGTGCAGTTGCAGGGGGCCGATGTCCCACACCCCACCCCACAGCGCGTCCCCGATGCGGCCCTGCCACAGGGCCACCGCCAGCACCATCACCAGCAGGAGGCTCGTGGGGATGGGCGTGCCCTCGAAGTACTTCACCTTGCCGGTGCCGTCGGACAGCTCCGCGGAGGTGACGTTGAAGCGCGCCAGCCGGCTGATGCCGCACGCGACGAAGTAGAGCAGCGCCGCCACGTCCAGCGACCCGCGCAGCCCCACCGCGAACGCCAGCGCCGCGGGCGCCATGCCGAACGAGATGACGTCCGCCAGCGAGTCCAGATCCGCGCCCAGGGGCGACTTGCGGAAGCGCCACCGGGCAATCCGGCCGTCCGCCACGTCCATCACCAGCGCCACCGGCATCAGCACGAACGCCACCCACAGCCAGCGGGGGTTGGCCGTCGCCAGCGCCTGCATGGACGCCAGGATGGCCCCCGCGCCCGCGAAGCCGTTGCCGAGCGTGACGAAGTCCGCCAGCACGAAGGTGCGAATCATCGAGAAGTGGCGGCGAGGGCGGCGGGCCGGAGGCGGCGGCGAGGGCTCGGTCGTCATGGCCATCCCCGTGTAGCACACACCGTCTTTCCGGCTTTCCTAAACCTGCGACGCGGCGCATCCAGACGTTTCATATCCGTGAAAAAGTCAAATCCCAGAAACATTGACCGCGCGATCGCCACCTTCCTAGTCTCCGCCCCGCATGCACGAGCACACCCCTGATACTTCTCCCCCTCGCGGCGGTCTCCGGTCTCTTAGGGTCCGTCGTTGGTCGTTCACCCTGTTCACGTCCCTGGCGGTGGTGGCCTCCGCCGGTTGTGAAGACGATCCGATCGTCGAGCCCCCGCCCCCCGCGGCCAAGTACTCGGCCAAGGTCCGCCGGACGTCGTACGGCATCCCGCACATCACGGCCAACGACTACGGCAGCCTCGGCTTCGGCCAGGGCTATGCGTTCGCCCAGGACCACATCTGTCCGCTGGCGGATCAGATCCTCAAGGTGCGCAGCGAGCGCGCGCGCTTCCTGGGCCAGGGCCCGGGCAACACCTACGTGGGCTCGGACCTGGCGTACCTGTCCCTGGGCCTGATGGAGCGCGCCCAGGCCGCCTTCCCGCAGCTGTCCCAGGAAGTGCAGGACATGCTCACCGGCTACGCGGCCGGCTACAACAAGTACGTGGCGGAGACGCCCAAGGCGTCGCTGCCCGGCGAGTGCGTCAACGCGGACTGGGTGCGGCCCATCACCGCGGTGGACCTGCTGGCGTTCGACATCGACCTGACACTGGTGGGCGGCATCAACCAGCTGGCGCTCGCCATCGCGGCGGCGCAGCCTCCCGCGGTGGGCGCGCAGAGCGTGGACAAGCAGGCGCACCTGCGCCCGACGGCGCCCGACATGGAGCAGCTGAAGACGCTGCGCCAGACGGACTTCGGCAGCAACGGCTGGGCCCTGGGCGCCGAGCGCACCGACAACGGCAAGGGCATGGTGATGGCCAACCCGCACTTCCCCTGGGAAGGCGAGCTGCGCCTGTGGGAGAGCCAGCTGACCGTGCCCGGTCAGATGAACGTGTACGGCGTGGGCCTGCTCGGCGTGCCGGCGGTGCTCATCGGCTTCAACGAGGACGTGGCGTGGACGCACACGTTCTCCTCCGGCCAGCGCATGACGGTGTACAAGCTGGACCTCGTCCCCGGAAAGCCGACGACCTACAAGTACGGCACCGAGGAGCGCGCGATGACCTCCAAGACCTTCACCGTCCTGGTGAAGCTGCCGGAGGGCTCGCTGACCAACATCTCGCAGACGCTGTACTCCAGCCACTACGGCCCCATCGTCTCCATCCCGGACACGTCCCTGCCGCAGGGCTTCCCGAAGACGAGCTGGAACACCCAGACGGTGCTCACCATCCGTGACGCCAACATCGAGAACATCAAGTTCCTCGATCAGTTCCACGGCATGAACAAGGCCAAGAACCTGACCGAGTTCAAGAACGTCTACGCCACCCAGCAGGGCCTGCCCTGGGTGAACACCATGTACGCCGACAAGGAGGGCAAGGCCTGGTACACGGACGCCACCCCCACGCCCAACCTCACCAAGGACGCGTACACGAAGTGGGTGACGGCGGCCACGACGCCCGGCGCCACCCTGGCCTACGGCATCTATGCCGGCCTGGGCCTGGTGGTTCTGGAGGGCAGCGACCCCGCCAACGAGTGGCAGGTGGAGCCGGGCGCGCGCAGCCCCGGCCTCGTGCCCTTCGCCAAGGTGCCGCAGCTGGACCGCAACGACTTCGTCTTCAACGCGAACGACAGCTACTGGCTGTCCAACCCCGCCGCGCCCCTGACGGGCTTCTCGCCCCTGCACGGCCTGGAGAAGGTCCCCCAGACGCCGCGCACGCGCATGAACCTCCTCACCCTCACGGAGTCTGGCCCCAACGCCGCCTCCGGCCCGGACAACAAGTTCAGCCTGGAGGAGCTGAAGGCGGCCGTGTTCAGCAACCGCAGCAGCCTGGAGCAACTGACCCGCGCGGCCCTCATCGAGCGCTGCGCCGGCAAGACGACGGTGACCTACGCGGACAAGCCGGTGGACATCAGCCAGGCGTGCGCGCTGCTCACCGCGTGGAACGGCCGCTTCGACCCGGACGCCAAGGGCGCCATCGTGTTCCGTGAGTTCCTGGCCGCCATCCCGAACGCCAGCCTGCTCAACGCCGGTCAGCTGTTCTCCGTCCCGTTCGACCCCGCCCAGCCCGTCGCCACGCCCAACACGCCGGTGGCCGCCCCCGCGACCGGGGAAGACCCGCTGCTCGTGAAGCTGGCGCAGGCGGTGACCACGCTCAACACGGCCGGCATCGCGCTGGACACCACACTGGGCGCAGTGCAGTTCACCCGCCGCGCCGGCACGCCCATCCCCATCCAGGGCGGCCTGTCCCGCGAGGGCATCACCAACGTCGTCTCCTACGGCGTCGCCCGCACCACCCTCTTCGAGTTCTCCGAGACGCGGCCCGCGACCCTCAGCGCCAGCGGCCTGTCCAAGCAGGGCTACCCCATCAACAACGGCAGCAGCTTCGTCATGGCCATGCAGTTCACCGACGCGGGCCCCAGCGCCAACGCGGTGCTGACCTACAGCGAGTCGGGTGACCCGAAGTCGCCCCACTACGCGGACCAGACGCTCCTGTTCTCGAAGAAGCAGTGGCGGCCCATCCTCTTCACGGATGCGCAGATCGCTGGCGACGCCAACCTCGTCGAGACCACCATCTCCGGCGGGTAGTCGCCTCTCTTCGCTGAAACCTTTCAGCGGACCCAAGGCCCCGGGAGCCACCGTGCTCCCGGGGCCTTCTTTTTTCACGATAAGTCATTGCTGAAACATGCCACGGGCAGCGGAATCCGCCTTCCGGGCAGACCTGCCCCGCGGACGGAGCCCACAATCCATTACCAGACAGACAGAGGGGCCCCGGAGGCGAGCCCACAGTCGTTGGCGACGTCAGGGGCGCCGTGATGTGTCGTCTCAACAATGTCAGCCCCTGGGGCTAGTTTCTTGACGGCCTTTGAAGAGCAGGATGGCCAGCAGGCCCGCACAAGACAGTCCGGTGGTACGTAAAGCGGGGGACGGGCCCGGTTCAGTCACGAAGGAGTCGCGAACGCCATGGCACTTCCGGTCTACAAGACAGACGTCATCGACAAGGTCTTCTTCCTGCGCTGGGACGCTCCACCGACGCCGGAAGAAATCCAAGCGGTGTTCCAGAAGATGCAGAACGCCTATCAGCAATATCAGCAGCCCATGGTCCTGGTTTCGAGCACCGGGTCCCGGGCGGCGGTGCCCAACAGCGAGCAGCGCCGGCACCTGTCCAACATGCTGTCGGATGCCCGGTCGCTGTTTTCGGAGATCCACGTCGTCATCGAGGGCAACGAGCTGCAGCACAACCTCCAGCGCGTCATCGTGTCCGGGATGCTCATCGTCACGCGCACGTATGACGATCAGTTCATCCGGGTGCACAAGAGCGCGGACGGGGCGGCGGGCTTCATCGCGCGGCGGCTGGGCGTGGACGGCAACCAGGTGATCACCGAAGCGCGCAGCCGGGGCGTGGTGCTGTAGCGCTCCTGCCTGGAGGACGCGGCCCCCCGCGCCCCTTCCGCTGGACCGGGAGGGACACGGGGGCCTGGAGCCGGGGTCAGCCCCGGGCGCGCTCGTCCGGCGGCACGGCGGTCCGCGTGGCGGCGATGGTGCCGCGCACGTAGCGGTGGTCGAAGAGGTCCACGTAGAGGTACTCGGGCCAGGACACCATCGCGCGGGCCCCCAGCATCACGCCGCGCATGATCTCACTCACCATCAGCCCCGCGGCGGTGGTCGCCCCGATGACGCAGGTGGGGGCGTGGCCCTTTCCCTGGTAGCAGGCGTCCATGTACTCCTGGAGCATGTAGCTGCCCAGGTGCGGGATGATCTTCGGCAGGTCGATGCGGCCGTCCGGCAGGATGAACAGCTCCTCGTAGAGGGGCGCATCCGGCTGGAAGACGTGGAGCGCGGCGCCGAAGCCCAGCATCAGCCCGGTCATGATGGGGATGCCCTGCTGCCGGCACGTCTGGTGGAGTGACTCCTTGGCCCGGGCGCCCGCGATGTCGATGACCTCCACCACGTAGTCCACCGGCGGCAGGCCCCCACCGCCCGCGAGGACGGCCGCCACGTTGGCGTCGGTGATGCCCTCGTGCACCTTGTGCACGCGCAGGTCCGGGTGGATGTCCCGGCACATCCGCTCCACCACGTCCACCTTGCGCTGGCCCAGGGTGCTTTCAAAACAGCCAATCTGCCGGTTGATGTTGTGGCGCTCGTACACGTCGAAGTCCGCGAGCGTCAGGCAGCCGAAGCCCAGCCGGGCCAGGTCCACCGCGCACTGTCCACCGGCGCCGCCCACGCCGGCCACGAGCACGTGCGTGGCGGCGAGCTTGTCCATCGTCTGGGGGTGCAGGACACCGAGGTTGCGCTGGAATCGGGGATTCACCATGGGGTGCGCTCCTTACTTCCGCATGCAGACGTAGAAGTTCTCGCCGTAGTAGTCGTCGCCGTCGGCCACCAGCGCCTCGCTGAAGCCCACCTTCTCCAGCAGGCGCACCGCCGCGTCGGTGTCCAGGAAGGTGACCATCTCGTTGGGGTCGGTGGTGAGCCGCTGGGCGCAGGTGCGGTGGTGCTTCACCGCGCTCTGGAGCCTTTCGGTCCACCGCCCCTCCTCCTGCCACTCCTGGATGGAGTTCTTGAGCACCTTCTCCAGGTCCGGCCGGGGGCGCTTGTTGCTCGTCATGCAGAGCACGCCGCCGGACTTCAGGTGCGTCCACGCCTGGCGCAGCACCGCCTCCGGGTCGCGCACGTAGAAGAGGACGTTGTTCATCACCACCGCGTCCGCGTCCCCGTCCACCTCCACCGGGAAGGCCGTCACGTCCCCCGGCAGGAGCGTCCAGCGGGCGCGCACCGCGTCCGGCTCGCGGTCCCTGCGCCGCGCCGCCAGCCGGAGCATGGCCGCGTTGTTGTCGAAGCCCACCACGCGCTGGCCGCGCTGGACCAGCGGCTGGCTCACCAACCCCGTGCCACAGCCCGCGTCGATGACATAGGACCGCTCCCGGGTGTCGCGGAGGATCTTCGTGAGCTGCCGCTGGTAGCAGGGCAGCTCGGGGATCATCTCGTCATAGCTGTGCGCGAAATCGTTCCAGATGTTGTCGACAAAGACGGACTCGGGCATGAGGCCTCCCCGCGGCGGGGTGTCAGGGTGAGATCCGCTGTTGTCTCCCGTCCCCGCCCCGCGCGCGATCGCCCCGCCGTCTTCCCCTACCATTCAGGACTTGCCTGTTTCGGATGTATGTGTTGGATTGAATGAACGGAGTCACCCTGGCGGGCCGGCCGGGTGGGAGCCGCTGGCGGAAAGGCCCCCGCACCATTCGTGGTGCGCATGTCTCGATTCCGAAGCACGTCAGGTGGGGTGGTTTTTCACTCGGAGCGCGACCGGACCCTGCTCCGGTGGCCTTCACGCGTGAAGCCTGCCCTGCGGGGCTGAATCAATGAAATCAAGGGTTTGAACCCTGGCGCGGAAGGTGCTCAGGGAACGCCTGGGCCGGAAGCACAGGAATGTCAGCCCCACGCGTTTCTCTGCGTGGGGAAATCTCATTTGAGTCGAGGTCGGTATGCGTAGGTCTTGGTGCCTGTCGTTGGTGCTGGTGGCGTTGTGGGTGGGGAGTCGTGCGGAGGCGGCGGACGTGGCGTCGCAGCTGGGGGCGCGCAGCGAGGGGATCCAGGCGGAGGGGATTGCGCGGTCCCTGCTGGCGGCGGGGCTGCCCGGGTTGACCACGAAGCGGGAGCCGCTGGGCGGCAGCCTGGCGCACTACACCTGGAAGGTGCGTGTCGGACGGGGCACCTATGACGTCGTCACCGTGCACCGGGTGGTGCGCGAGGCCTACCCCTGGGTCCCGGCGCGCAGCACGCGGTCGGTGTTCATGGTGCACGGGGACCTCTGGAGCTTCGTGCCGGCGTTCCTCACCAACACGTGCATGTCGACGATGCCGGCGGACCAGTCCCTGGCGGCGTACCTGGCCAGCAACGACGTGGATGTGTGGGGCCTGGACCTGAGGTGGGTGGCGGTGCCGGAGGCGGAGACGCACTTCGAGTTCATGGCGGACTGGACCCTGGCCACGCACGTGCAGGACGTGGGCACCGGGCTGAAGCTGGCGGAGGCCGTGCGCCGGTTCTCCGGCGGCACGCCCCACGACCGGATGTTCCTGCTCGGCTGGAGCCGGGGGGCGACCATCGGGTACGCGTACCTGGACGCGGAGTCCCAGCGCCCCCGCGCCCAGCGTCGGGTGCAGGGCTTCATCCCCATGGACATGGTGCTGCGCTTCGCGCCGGAAGCGGCGCAGCAGCGGCGCTGGGCGTGTGATCGCTACGCGGCGCTGAAGAAGGCGCGCGACCAGGGGCGCACCGAGGGCGGCCTGCTGGGGCCCGCGCCGGGGACGCCGGTGAAGCTCATCGGGCAGCTGGCGGAGACGGCGCCCAACGAAACCTCCCCGCTCGCGGCCATGGCCGCCGTGGGCCAGCCCACCAACCGGCAGTTCGCCGTCATCGCGGCGGGCGCCACCGCGGCCCTCTTCGCGCCGCTCCAGCCGCTGACGCCGGGCTACCACCTGGCGGCCAGCATCCCGGACGCGTCGGGCCTGCCCTACAAGACGGCCTTCACGCCGGAGCCCACCCTGTTCGACTACCTCCAGCTCGCCGTGCCGTACCAGAGCCTCAACGAGGTGGTGGAGACGGAGAAGCAGCTGTGCGGCCTGGACGTGCCCTATGACGACCACCTGAAGGACGTGACGGTGCCGGTGCTGTACGTGGGCGCGGCGGGCGGCGTGGGGCGCTACGGCGAGTACTCGGTGCGCCTGCTGGGCAGCACCGACGTCACCCTGAGCATCGTGCGCACCCGGCCGGAGTCCGAGCGCGCGCTGGACTTCGGGCACGCGGACCTGTTCCTCGCCCGAGACGCGAAGGCGTGGGTGTGGTCGCCCGTCCTCCGGTGGATGCAGGCGCACTGACGAAGGCGCGTCAGTCCGGGTTCCACAGCCCGTGGCGCCGGGCCCTGCGGCCCAGCGTCACCGGGTCCATGCCCAGCGCCACGGCCGCGCGGCGCAGCACGCCGCCGTGGCGCTCCAGGGCCTCGCGGATGAGCTCGCGCTCCACCTGGTGGAGCCGGGCGCGCAGGGAGCCGTCCCCCGTGGGGTCCGCGCGCGGGACGGCGCTGTTGATGAGCGCGGGCGGCAGCAGGCGCCGGGTGAGCATCTCCCCGGGCCTGGACAGCAGCACGGCGCGCTCCACCACGTTGCGCAGCTCGCGCACGTTGCCCGGCCACGCGTAGCCGTGCAGCACCTCGTCCGCGTCCGGGGCCACGCCGGTCGCGGAGCGCTTGAGGGTGCGGTTGAACTGCTCCACGAACGCCCGCGACAGCTCCGGGATGTCCTCCGGGCGCTCGCGCAGGGGCGGGATGTCGATGGTGAAGCTGTTGAGGCGGTAGAAGAGGTCCGCGCGGAAGCGGCCGCCGCGCACCTCCTCGCCCAGGTCCCGGTTGCTCGCGGCCACGACGCGCACGTCCACGTGGCGCACCTGGGTGCCGCCCACCGGGCGCACGTCGCCCGTCTCCAACACGCGCAACAGCTTCGCCTGGAGGTTGGGCGTCGTGTTCTCGATTTCATCCAGGAAGATGGTGCCGCCGTTGGCGAGCACGAAGAGGCCCGGGTGGTCCGACACCGCGCCGGTGAAGGCCCCCTTCACGTGGCCGAACAGCTCCGACTCCAGCAGCGTCTCCGTGAGCGCGCCGCAGTCCTGGATGACGAGCGGCAGGTCGCCCCGGCCGCTGAGCCGGTGGAGGATGCGCGCGAGCACCTCCTTGCCGGTGCCCGTCTCGCCCTGCAGCAGCACCGCGACGCGGTGGGGCGCCACGAGGCGCACCATCTCCATCACCCGCTGCATGGCGGGGCTGCGAAAGCCCACGTCCTCCGCGTTGCGGCCCGGGGCCCCCACCGGCGCCTGGGCCAGCGCGCGCTCGCGCAGCAGGTTGCGCTCCAGTTCCAGCGCCATCCGCCACTGCTCGGTGCGGAAGCCGTGCTCGCGCCCCGCCGCCAGCACCGACTCGCGCAGGGCCTCCGCCTCCGGGAACACCCCCAGCGCCCGGTAGATGCGCCCGCTGTTGAAGAGGGCCACCAGCCGCTCCGGCGCGGCCGGCGCGCAGTAGACGATGCGCGAGGCCAGGTCGCTCGGGGGCCCCGCGCCCGACGGGTCCACCTCCGCGCGCTGGGCGCCCAGGGACTCCACGAGGGACAGGGCCTGGGCCTCGTCCTGGCCACACACCAGGAGCGCGGCCATGTCCCCGCGCGACAGCAGCACGTGCGCGTCCTCGGCGTTGGCGGCGAAGTGCGGCGTGGCCACGCCGTCCAGGGCCTGACGCACCGCGCGGGACTCGTCCTCGTTGGCGTAGGCGGCCACCACCTGGAGGTGCGAGGTGGACAGGTAGCGCGCCAGCTTCACGCCGTCCGCCGCCTCGAAGGCGCCGAAGCTCACCCCCAGCGCGGTGACGGTGCCCGCGCCGCCGCCGGTGTCGTGGCGCCAGCGCACCACCCCGTGCACCCGCACGTGGGCGCCCGTGTCCGGCAGCGAGAACGACATCTCCACGGGCTCGTTCTCGTGCGGCCCCTCGGACGGGCGGCGCGGCGTGGCGATGAGCCCGATGCCCGTCTCGCTGATGTTCACGGACCAGCAGCCATGCAGCGCCGGCTGGGTGACGACCTTCACGTACAGCGGCTTGCGCTCGCTCCGGGGGATCTGCGCGGCCACGGGGCGCGTCATGGGGTGCGTCACTCTACCGGCCTCACGGCCGCGGCGCGGCGGGCATCCTGGGATTCCACGGGCATTCTAGCGCGGGGTTCTGCCTGATTCTCCACCCAGTGCAAGTCGGCGGCGACGCGGTGTCGCTGAGACACATCTTCCTGGGACAGGGGTCCCAAATGCCCTGCCCGGCTGGGGCAGGTCCGCCCCCACACCCCACCACAGCGCGTTCCCGCGGGACGCACCGTGCTCCAGCGGTACGCCTCCCGCGTGACACACCGTATCGGTGCTCGCGGGAGACTGAAGGATTCCACCCGGGCCGTCTGTAATAGATGTCTGTCTTTCGCATCCGAACCTGCTCGGCATGCAGGCGTGCTCAACCTCGCTTGTGTTCGAAATAGAACTTCGATATTCCGATTGTCACCTTGGAGCACGGCAGCGAATCCTCCGCTGCCGGACGGAGTACACGACACACGACACACCGCTTGTTTCCTTCTGACGCCAGGGCCCTGTCGCACAGGTCCCGGAGCGCGGAAGGGGACTGCCCGCCGTAAAGCCAGACATCCCCTGTCGTGCTCCGTCTTCATGTCTTTCGGAGCACGGCGTCCTCATTGCCTGTCCTTTCCCCCTGGGCCATTCCTTGAAGAAAACCCTTCTCCTGGTTGAAACGTTGTTCGTCCTGGGCGCCGTCGGTTGTGGCGCGCCGGAAGACTCCCTTCCGGAGGGCCCTCAGCCGTCGCTGTCCGCGTCGGACGAGGATCTCACCACCAGTGGCTGCACCCAGCTCACTCCCAGCAGCGTGAAGGCCAGCGGGGACGACGGCACCGGCAGCGTCGCTGCCAACTCCCTGGATGACAGGCTGGACACGCGCTGGAGCAGCCTGGGGAAGGGCCAGTGGATCGACTACGACCTGGGCGCGACGAAGGGCCTGGGCGCGATCTCCGTGGCCTGGCACCAGGGCAACACCCGCATCAACACCTTCACGGTGTCGGTGTCGCCGGACGGCATGAGCTACACGCAGGTGTACAGCGGCAAGAGCCTGGGCACGACGACGGCGGCGGAGACATACGCCTTCACCCCGGTGAACACGCGCCGGGTCCGCATCTACGTGCAGGGCAACAACCTCAATGACTGGGCCAGCATCGCGGAGGCGCGCCCCTGCGCCGGCACGGTGAACCCGGCCCCCACGCCCGGCGGCATCGTGTGGCGGGGCGACTTCGAGTCGGGGGACCGCAACCAGTGGGACGGCACGCAGATGGTCAGCTCGGACCGGCTGCAGGTGATTCCCTCGCCGGTGCGCGAGGGCGGCTACGCCCTCAAGGCCACGGTGAAGCAGGGCGATGACCCCATCAACTCCAGCGGCAACCGCAACGAGATCTTCAAGCAGACCAAGGAGCCCTCGGGCTCCGAGTACTGGTACCGCTGGAGCACGCGCTTCGCGGCGGACTTCCCCAACGTCAACACCTGGCAGCTCTTCACCCAGTGGCACCACGACGGCTGCTGCGGCTCGCCGCCGGTGGAGTTCTACGTCTACGGCCAGGAGATGCGGCTCAACATCGGCGGGGACCCGGGCGTCATCGTCTGGAAGACGCCGCTGGTGCGCGACGTGTGGCACGACTTCATCTTCCACGTGAAGTGGTCGCCCAACTCCACCGTGGGCTTCGTGGAGCTGTACTACGACGGCAACCTGGTGCTGCCCAAGCGCTCCATCGCGACGCAGTACAGCGGGCAGCTCAACTACCTGAAGATCGGCCTGTACCGGAACGACACCGTGGCCCCGGTGGGCGTCGTCTACCACGACGGCTGGGTGATGGGCCGCACCAAGGCGGACGTGCTGGACGCCAACTACCAGCTCAAGTGAAACACCGGCCGCGTGCCCCGGTAGGCGCCGGGGCACGTGGCGGGATAGGCTTTCCGGCCCACCCCGGAGGAGCCGCATCCATGCGCCTGTGCGCCGCGTTGACCGCCGCAACCCTGCTGTCGGCCTGTACGACGACGTATGCCATTCCCAAGTCGGAGCTGCTGCGACTGGACGGCTTCAAGGACGACAACGCGGCGCTGCTGAAGGAGCTGGGGGACGTGATGCTCAACCGTCCCAATGATCGCAGCCGCGCGGTGCGGGACGTGGAGGGCGACACGCACAAGTTCACCGCCGACACGCCGCTGGCGCTGGTGGGCCCCCCGAAAGAACCCGAGGAGCAGCGCTTCCGGACGGAGGAGCAGCGCTTCATCGCGCTGGGGGTGGACGCCACCCGCTTCCAGGGGGTGCCCATCAAGCCGGACAGCGAGCCCGTCATCGTGTCGATGGCGGAGGTGGACCACGGCACGCTGCGCAAGTTCAGCCTGGGCAAGACGCTGCTGCTGACGGGCGGCATCGGCCTCGCGGTGCTCGCGGGGGTGGTGACGGTGGGCCTGCTCATCGACCCCACGACGGACGGGGACGGCGGCGGTGGCGGCATCGACTTCGACTCCCTGCCGGAGCGCGGCGTCCGGTTCTGAGGGGCGCCGCGCCTCCCGCGCCTGGAAGCCCGCCTGCTATCAGCGTGCGTCCGGGCGCTGGCGCAAGAGGCCCTCCTGCGCCACGGAGGCCACGAGCCGCCCGTCGCGGGTGAAGACGTGCCCGCGCGCGAGCCCCCGCGCGTTGCCCGTCCAGGGGCTCTCCATGGAGTAGAGCAGCCAGTCGTTGACCTTCAGGTCGCCGTGGAACCACAGCGCGTGGTCCAGGCTGGCCATCTGGAAGCCGGGCCGCAGGAACGTCACCGCGTGCGGCTGGAGCGCGGTGCCCAGCAGGTTGAAGTCGCTGGCGTAAGCGAGCACGTAGCGGTGCACCTGGGGCTCGTCGGGCATGCTGCCGTCGGCGCGGAACCAGACGTGCTTCACCGGCTCCGCGGCCTTCGGCTCGAAGGGGTCCACGTACGTCACCGGGCGCATCTCAATCGGCTTGGCGGACAGGAACTTCTCCCGCAGGCGCTCCGACATCCGGTCCGCGTGGCGCCCCAGCAGCTCCAGGTCCGTGGGCAGCGACTCCGGGGGCGGCACGTCCGGCATGGTGGCCTGGTGCGTGAAACCGGGCTCATCCGCCTGGAAGGACGCCATCAGCGTGAAGATGGGCTGGCCCTTCTGGATGGCGACCACGCGACGGGTGGTGAAGCTGCCGCCGTCGCGCACCCGGTCCACGGTGTAGACGACGGGCAGCCCCGCGTCCCCGGGGCGCAGGAAGTAGCCGTGCAGCGAGTGCACCGTGCGGGAGGGCTCCACCGTCTGGCTGGCGGCGGACACCGACTGGCCCAGCACCTGCCCGCCGAAGAGCTGGCGGAAGCCCAGGTCCTGGCTCGCGCCCCGGAACAGGTTCTCCTCGATGGGTTCCAGCTTGAGGAGCCCCAACAGCTCGTCCAGCACTCGGCTCATGTCGTCCTCCCGGTTTGACGCACCCCGTCTCTACTCCAGCCCCCGCCCTGCGCGCGCGGGCCAATGTAGAGTGCGTCGCCTTTCCCCTCGCGGAGGCGCCCGTGGGCCCGTTCCCCCTGCCCGAAGCCATCCGGCGACACCCGGTGGCCTGGGGCCTGGCGGCCACCTTCGCCGCGAGCCTGCTGCTGCGCGGGCTGTACCTGGCGGGCTCTCCAGACCGCGACTGGCCCTTCTCCATCTTCTTCGCGGGCGACGCGCGCTTCTTCCACACCGCCGCGCTGGACTTCGCGCGCGGCCGGGAGGGCGCGGCCGCGCGCGAAGTCCAGC
>NZ_RAWB01000275.1 GCF_003612055.1 Corallococcus llansteffanensis | reverse complement strand
GTCGCAGCCCGTCAGCAGCAGCGCCGACATGGCGGCGCTCGACAGCACGGCATGCATGACAAGGGAATGGGCCACGGAAGGGGACCGTCAGGGGCTCGGGGTTGGCGCGGCGTGCGCAATCCAGCGCACGGCACACGGACACGGCCGGGCCCGGCGGCCCGTGTCCGCTAGCGCCGCAGGGAGATTTCCAGGCCGTACTGCGGATCCATTCCGGTCCGGCCATTCGCGGTGACGCGGTCCAGGCCCACCTGGGCGGACAGCCGCAGCTTCATGCCCGCGAGCCGGCCCGTGATGCCCGCGGCCACGTGGCTGGTGAGCAACAGCGGATCCGCCTGCCGGAAGCCGGGCGCCGTCAGGCCCAGCACGCCCCAGCCCACGCCCACCTCCGCGAACAGCGGCGTGCGCGCCGGGTTCTGCAGGCCCACCAGCCCCTCCAGCGTGAAGCGGTGCAGGCGGATGCCGTCCCGGGACGCGAGCGGCGTCACGCCGTAGGCCCCGCGCGCGCCGTAGTACAGCAGGTGCATGGAGGCAGACGGGGTGCGCCACGACAGGCTGGGGCCGGTGGCGAAGCTCGCCAGGCCCAACGGCGAACGCCCCGCGCCCAGCCCCAGCTCCCAGGCGGAGCCGGTCGCGGACGAGGGCGCGCTCAGGCGCGGCATGAGGCCGCCGACGGTGGACGGCTGGAAGGCGGTGAAGTCCACGGGCACCAGGCCCGCGGCGACGACGTACTCGTCGTAGAACGAGCGGTCCAACGGCACGGCGAACAGGCCCTGCCGGAGCGCCTCCTCCGCGGGGCCGCGCTCCTGCAACTCCCGGGGGTGGAACTCCGGCGTCCCCGCGGACAGCTGCGCCAGCGTGACGCGCGCCTCCGCGTCCGGCGCGCGCACCCAGTACACGTCGCGCGGCGGCAGCAATATCTGCGTCCACTGCTGCGGGGAGCGCCGCACGTCCACCAGCCGCTGGCCGTCCGCGTCCTCCACGGACAGGCGCGCGTACTCGAAGCCCGCGGGGAAGGTGACGCTGGGGCCTTCCGGTGCCGGGCCCACCAGCGGACGCCGGGGCGCCGCCGTGGGCGCGAAGGCGTTCACCGACAGCCGCGCGGGCATGCCCTTCACGCCGTGCAGCGACGCGGCCACGAAGGCGGCCAGCTCGCTGTACTCCACCTGTCCGTCACCGTTGATGTCCGCGCCGCCCAGCAGGCCGGAGCGCGCCACGTGGCTGAAGACGCCCGCGCGGATGCGCGACCACTCGTGCGTCTCCCCGTCGTCGCTCTCCGCGAAGAGGGCGCCCACGTTGGGCCGCGACGCCAGCTGCTCGCGCGCGAGCACCCCGCGCAGCTCCGCCAGCAGCGCCGCGTCCGGCGTCCCCCCGCGACGGCCCACCACGCCCGACGCGCGGCACGCGTCCGCGATGACGTGCACGTAGTCCGCGCCCAGCGGATCCACGACCTCCGAATAGAGGCTGGTCCGGTCCAGGCGCGCGTCGGCGAGCGTGAAGTAGGCGCGGCCCGCGTCGTCCGTGTTGCCGTGGCCCACGTAGACGATGAGCACGTCCACCTGGCGCCCCGCCGCGTGGTCCGCGAGCGAGGCCGCCTGGAGCCGCTTCACCGCCTGCTCCACCGCCTCGCGCGTGGGCGCGCGCGCGGCCTTGAGCATGAGGCTGCCCGCCTCGCGCGTGGACTCGTCCGGGTCCACCAGCAAGGTGGTGTCCACGCCCAGGCGCTTGAGCGTCTCCGCCCACAGCACGCCGTCGTCGTCCGCGTAGCGCAGGGGCGCGAGCGCGGGGTCGTCACTGCCGTTGTGCGCGATGACGAGCGCCCGGCGCACCGTGTCCGCCAATGCCTCCGGAGCCGCCAGCAGCAGGGCCGCTCCCAGGAGCATCTCCAGCTTGTTCATGGTCCTTCCTCTACCCGGACCTCCTGCCTGAGCACCACCACCCCCTCCGTCGTCCCGCCACGCAAGGCCGCCAGGGTGGCGTCCGGGTGCTCGGAGAACGTGGCGGTGACCTCGGCCATATCGGACGTCGCGGGCAGGGCGACCGTCAGCTCCAGGGGGCCTTCCTCGCCCGCGCTGCCGCTGAGCGCGAACGGCCCGTTGACCTCCTCGCGTCCCCCGGCGCGCACCCGCACCGCCACGTGGGTGTAGGGCGAACGGGCACCCGCCGCGAACGCCAGCGTGGCGCCGGGCGCGCAGGCGGTCCCCGTGCGCACCTCCCGCAGCGGCTGGCCGGGGACCGCGCAGAAGATGCGCAGCACGGGCTGCGCCAGCGGCACGGTGGGCGGGGCCGGATCATGCACGACCCCCCTCGGGCTCCACTCGGGCTCCGTGGGGGTGGGGCGGACGGTGGGCACCACCACCACGGCGAAGAGGGCCGCGAGCGTGGCGCCCAGCACCGCGAGCGTGGGCCAGCGGGAGTGCACCGCGTCCGGAGGGGCCGCCGCGGTGAGGGCGGCCTCCAGGCCCGCGACGGTGAGCGTCTCCAGCTCCATGGCGGTGGGCGTGTCCGTCTGGCCGGATTCGAAGACGCGGTGGGCGCGGGCCCACTTGTTGTACCGGCTGCCGCAGCGCGGGCAGGCGTGCGCATGGCGCAGGAGCCGCGAGGATTCAGGGCCGGACAGCTCGCCCAGGGACCAGCGCGTCAGTCCCGCGTCCACATGTCGTTCGTACCACTTCATGGGATGCTCCCGAATGGGATGGCGCACAGGGACAGGGTGGCCAGCATGATGCCCAGCTCCAGGCGTCCCGGTGCGACGTCACTGTCCAGCCAGCCCGAGTCCTTCAGGTGTTCGGTGAACTGCAACCGCAGGCGGCGCTCGCGCACCCGCACCTCGCCGCGGGTGAGCTTCAACTGATCGGCGGCGGCCTCCTGGGACAGGCCCTCCATGAAGCGCAGCTGGGCCAGGGCCCGTCCTTCGTCCGGCAGGGCGTCCAGGAAGCGGCGCACCAGGGCGCGGACCTCGGAGCTCAGCGCCTCTTCCTCGGGGGTGCGGCTGTCGTCAGGCGCGTGCACCAGCTCCGGCGCGTCATCCAGGGGGACGGCCTCGCGGGCCACCCGGCCGGAGGCGCGCATCAGGTCGATGGCGGTGGAGCGCGCCACCGTGAGCAGGAAGCCCAGGTAGGGGCGCACCCCGTCGTAGGCCTGGCGCATGTGGGGGCGGAAGGCCCGCACGAACGTCTCCTGGTGGGCCGCGTCCAGGTCCAGGGGCGTGAGCGCCACCGACCGCGAGCCCCCTTCCGAGTGCACGGAGAAGCGGCGCGACAGGTAGCGCAGCACCTCGGGCGAGTAGGTGCGGTACACCTGGGTGAGGACGGGGGGATCCCCCCGGCGGAAGGCCTCCAACACCGACCGCTCGTTTCCTGGCAGCACGTGGATGCTCCGTCCCTGCGCGGGCTGGCCGGGCCCCGCGCCCGTCCACCCCTGCCCTTCTGGAAAAGAGATACGAAATGACCCCGGAAATCGGGTCGTGCCCAAACGCTCAAGGCGCGTTTTATTGAGCAGGGGACGTCCCGGGGCGGCCGGGTGGATTCAAACCCGGTGCGTCGGGTGTCAGGGCGCGGGGTCGACCACGTGGCCCGTCCACCAGCCGGGTTCGTCCTCTTCCCAGCGCAGCGTGTAGTGCCCCCCGTAGATCCGGGTCAGGTGCTGGAGCATGACGGTCCGCGCTTCCTCGAACGGGGCAGAAGGCGGGCACTCGAGCAGCCGCCCATCGAGGATCGTGAGCGGCTCCGTGTAGACGGCATAGCGCCAGCCTTCGAGCGGCTTGGGATGGTAGAGCACGACGCGGCGGGGCTGCTCCTTCTCCGCATCCGGGTCCGTTGGCATCCCGTTCCCACTACCACGGTGGGGATGCCTCTCGCATGGCGCCGCCTGTCCACACCGCGAGGGTCAGGGGAAGGCGTCCACGACGGTGTAGCCCACGCTCAGGGGCACGATGGCGGCGCCGGGCTTGGAGCCCGCCTCTTTCCACCAGCCCTCTCCCGGGTTCCCGAGCACGATGCAGACGGGGTAGGTGTGGCCGTCGGGTGTCTCCGCCCGGGTGTAGTGGCCCATGACCCGCTTCCCACCCGTCCAAAGCCGGCCGTAGAGCAGGGTGCCCTGCGGGAGGCGACCCATGCTCTCCTTCTGGACGCTGACGATGTCGCCATCTCCGACGGTGACGTTCTCGGCGTCGTCCCGCCAGCGGTAGCGGATGTCGAGCGTCATGGCGGCCCTGTTATCCCTCTGCAGGTCCAGCTCCTTCATCGCCTCCAGGGCGGCCTGTGGGCAGCGCTGGGGTTCAGGGCGGAGGGGCGTGCCCGCGCAGGCGACAAGAGCGGCGGACGCAGCGCCGACGGCCAACGTGCAGCCCCGCGCGAGTGAGCGTGCGTGCGAGGTGCGGTCCTGCTTCAAGGGAACGGTCATGGCTTTCTCCTCCAGCGGGCGCGGCGCATGGGAAGGAGGGGCCGCCCCGGGCGCGGCAGCTTGGTCGGGAGCCGCCGGCCGCGCCATCGGTGGTGACACAGGCCGCGCGGCGTCGACCGTGGATGCCCTTGCCTGGGGCTTCAGGATCCAGATCAGCAAGACCATGGCCAGTACGAAGAGGATGCCACCTGCTCCCCAGTGCCAGGTCGCACGGAGCGCCTGTCGGCGACGCACCGGGCCCGCGGCGAGGATGGCCCGCGCTTCCATGCGGGCCACATGTGCAGGGGCCCGTCGGCGCAGCTCGCGGGCGTCGTGCATCGCCCGGAGCAGGTCCACGCGTTGGAGGCGTGCATGTTGGAGCGCCACTTCCTGTCCAGGCGCCACCGGGCCCGCCGCGCCTTCCTCTTCCTGGGTGGTGCGCGAGTGGGAAGAGGGCGGGAAGGCCCAGTCGAACAGCGGCACGTCCCAGGACGCGTCCGCCTCCGCCAGGGTTCGTCGGACTTTTGAGGCCAGGTCCGAAGCACTCGGGGGCCGCGCTTCGGGGGAGAAGGCGAGCAACCGGGTGACAAGCGAGGCCAGCGCCTCCGGTACGCGCGGGTTGATCGACAGAAGGGAAGGGAACGCATGCCCCTCCTCAAGCCGTGCTGCGTCCGCCCTCGACGCGGCGACCGGATAGGTCTCCGTCAGCAGTCGGTAGAAGCTGACGCCCACGGCATACAGCTCATCCGCCACCGAGTAGAGAGGGCGCTCCGCGGCTTGGATTGAGGACGCTGACGCGCGCAGCAGGTGGAGCTGGGGGCTGTAGTAGTGCGCCGTGCCAGGAGGAAGCTGGTCGGTCGCGGTGAGCGGCGCGGCCTCCGGGTGCCAGCCCGCGCCCCAGTCCAGGAGCTTGAGTCGTCCCCCGGGTTGGATCCGGACGTTGTCGCCCTTGAAGTCGCGGTGCAGGACGCCGCGCTGGTGCGCGAAGGCGAGGACCTCCGAGGCCTGCGCGAGCAGCCCGCCCACGTCGCGTGCGCTGGGGTTGCGAGCGAGTGACCACGCGTAGAGCGATTCGCCGTCCACATGCTCCATCACCAGGAACGGGTAGCCCATGGCACCGGGCCGCCACGTTCCGGTGGCCATCAGCCGAGGCACGCCCGGATGCCGCAACCGGGAGAGGATTTCCGCCTCGCGTGAGAACCACGGGCTGTCGGGGTGGCGGGCCAGCTTCAAGGCATACCGCCGGGCACGTAGTCTGCCCGCCCTGCGCACGGCGTAGACGGTGCCATAGCCGCCCGCCGCCATGCGTTGCAGGACTTCCCAGTGGGCCAACCGGGTGCCTGGGGGAAGCGCCTCCACGGACACCACGACAGGGAAGGGCGCGTCCGGCCTTCGCCGCGCTGCCCCTCCGGACGAAAGCTCACCGCGCATGAGCCCTCCACTCCCAAAGCCTGTCACAGCCACTCATGGTGCCACCTGTTCCCACCGGACGCCGCGTTCACCGCTCCGGTCCCACACCTCCAGGGTGAAGCGCGTTCCAGGAGTCGTCTCAGGGGGGGCCTGCCACTCCACCACCGCGACGGCACGAGCGCCGGGCTCCAGCTGTTTCTCACGCATGATTAGGGGGGACTCGTGGGCCGGCAGCACACGGCCCTCGGAGAGGTGTGGCGTCACGCGGGCAAAGCCTGGGACCCAGAGAGCGCCGTCCACGGGATTGATCAGCAGGGTCGCCAACGCGCGAGTGGAACCGGCGCGATAGAGCGTGTGCGGTCCTGCCACGTCCATGCCGATGCGAGTGGGTCCCGCTGAGAGATACGTCACGGTCACGCCCTTGCTGGTGACAGCCCCCGTCAGCACCGCGCCCCCCAGTCCACTGAACGAGCACTGCGCACGCAGCGTCGCGAGCCCCGCCTCGGTGGCGGCGCACCGGGCCCGCAGGTCCGCGAGCTCCCGACCCAAATCCTGCGCGCTGCGCCCCAACCGGAAGACCTCCACCTGCGAGTCCACTTCCCCATCCACGGTCGTGAGCACGAACCCCACCTGCGAAGGAGCACCCGGTCCCGCGAAGCGCACGGTGATCACGGGCCCCGTGCCCGAGGGCAGGTCCACGGAGGCCTTGAGCACGAGCGCGTCCGTATAGACGCCCACGCGCGAGAAGAACGGCGCGAGCGCGGCCCGGTCCACGGAGTCCGGAACGATGGGCGCGTCGAACGTGAGGGTGGTCACCTCATGGGCGGCGACGTGCAGCGGAAGCAGCACCGGGGGCTCCTCCGCGCGCAGCGTGAACTGCCGGGCCTTGCGCTCCCGCACCGGCGGAGTCCGGGGCTGTGCCACCGCCACCGAACCCACCACGGCCACCAGCACCACCACGGGAATGACCGAAGAGGACAGCGACATCACGGGTCACCTCCATCCTTCAAACCTAACAGATAGGGGTGACATGAAAGGGTCCTCCCGGCCCGCGCGGACCCGACACTGCGCGAACGTGACGTGAGAACCCAGCCTACCTGGGGAATGGGAGAGAGGGGTGAAGACGTGTCAGGGCGTCACCCGTGACTCCGCTACGACCGACGTCCCGTCTTCCGGGCGAAGAACGCGCGGTTGAAAGTCCCAAGGCCCCACATGCGCGGGTCGTCCGGGTGCGCCTCCTTGGCGAAGACCTCGTCGCTGCGCTGCGCGAGCCAGCGGATGAACTCCTCGCGCGACGCGAAGGTCGCCGTCGGCTGCGAGTCCCCCTGGGCGTACCGGAGGCCATGCACATACGTCCCATCCCCGGGCTTCCACAGCGCCCGGAACACGCCGTCCCGCGGGTCGATGGCGACGGACAGCTCGCCCCCGGCATCGAGGATCTCCGCCACCCGCAGCGCCAGCGCGCGCCCGTAGGGCCGGGCATCGAAGTGGGCTTCGGCGCGCGCCTGTTCGCGCTCCTCCCGCTGCTTTCGCAGCTCGTCCGTCAGCAGGATGCGCGGGGCCAGGTTCGCCTCGCAGACGACGGACAGCTCGATGTTCCCCCGCGCGGGGTCGGCGGCATGGTGCTGGCGCAAGAGGGCCTGGACCTGCTCGCGCTGCGCTTCGGGCAGGGCGCCGAACGTCAGCGCGCCGTCCGGGGCCGTGAAGATCAGCGTGTCGTCATAGACCTCGGCCTGGTGCTTCAACGAGGCGGACAGCTCGATGCGAGCAAGCTGCCGGGACGCGCATTCGGCGCGCAGCCAGCGGACGACGTCGGAGTGTTCGTTCAGGGATTCCATGGGGAAGGAGCCTCAGAGGTCGCCACACGCCATGACCGCGCCGCTGGGGTCGTAGAAGTCCTTCGCGCCCAGGTGCACCGCGAAGGCGTGCGTGCCCTGGTAGAACTCGAACGGGTGGGCGTGGGGGTCGCTCAGGTCGATGTCGCCGAGCGACTCGCACCGGCCCTCGTGGAGGAAGCCCACCAGCACACGGAAGGAGGGGTCGTTCGTGGTGAACGTGAAGCGCGTCTCCACCTGTTCCGGGTTGCCGGGGATCTCCTCCACGAAGAGGGTCGCGGTGACGCCGGAGCCCGCCACCTCCGCGAGCGGCACCACCCGGATCGCCTCCTCTCCGCCACACGCCGCGAGCCCCAGCAGCGCCAGCCACAGCCATCCATGTCGCATGCGAAGACCTCCCCCAAGCCCCAGGGCCGGGTATTCGCCGGGACCCTCGCACGAAGCAGGCCACCCCGGGGAGGTCCTCCCCGGGGCGCCCCCGGCGACGGACACACCTGTCAGCCTTCGTGGGGCATCGGGGCGTGGGACGGCCCTTGAAATCCTTCACGTCCTGACATGCCTGTCATGCTTCGCGGAGGGTGCCGGGCCCGCGCCGGAGCGGTGTGACGCTGGGCACACAGGGACCGCACGCCATGGCCGTGCCCTTGCAGTGCGCGGCGGCGACGCATCCCACCGCCGTCTTGAGGACGGCCTGCTGTTCCCGGTGAACGACATGACTGCTCGATCCATCATCCCCTCGCTGGTGCTGTCCCTCTCGCTGTGGGCGTTGCCGGCGGCGGCCGACGATGCTCCCTCGAACTCCGGGCTGGCGCTGGGCGTGCGCGCGGCGTACGGCGTTCCCGTGGGTGACGCGGTGGAGGACAGCTCGCAGTCGGAGCTGTTCGGCACGACGGTGGCGCCGCAGGTGGACCTCTCCTACTTCTTCGGGCGGCAGCTCTCCCTGGGCGCCTACTTCCAGTACGGCTTCGCGAAGGGGCCCGAAGACTGCAACGACGTGACCGAGTGCAACAGCCGGGTGCTGCGGTTCGGCGTGGACCTGGACTACCACTTCGCGCCGGACGCGTTCGTGGCCCCCTGGGTGGGCGTGGGCGTGGGCTACGAGTCCGGCTCGGTGGAGATTGGCGAGGACGGAGCGCTCGCGACGGTGTCCCTGAGCGGCTGGGACCTGGGGCACGCGCACTTCGGCGTGGACTTCCAGCTCACCCGCTCCATCGCGGTGGGCCCCTACGTGTCCGCGTCGTTGGGGCAGTACTCGGAGATGACGTCCTCGGTGTTCGGGGGCGCGGAGGTCACCCGCGACATCCCGAGCGAGCAGAAGGCGCTCCACCTGTGGATCCAGCCCGGCGTGCGCGTGCAGATCCGGCTGTAGTCGCGTGCCGTGTCCTCACGCCTCCTGCGAGGGAGGCGTGGGTGGGGGCAGGGGATAGAGGACGCGGTAGTCGATGCGGTGGTGATACGCGGCCAGGTACGGGGCCCCCGCGATGTCGATGATCACCTGCTGGGGCGGAGTGGGGTGCTGGTGCAGCCAGGTCTCCGCCTCCGCCTTCGAAGCGAAGGACAGCCCCGAAGGCTTGGGCCCGTCGTTCGCCATCTCCGCGAGGTAGTACTCCAGGCTGTCGAGGGGACCCAGATGGCTCCATCCTCGGGCGCGGCTGTGGAGCACGATGAAGTATTGGTCCCCGATGAGGATGCGGGCGGAGTCGGGCGGTCGTTTCTGGGCCTTCAACCACGCCTCCGCCTCCGCCCGTGTGTCGAACCGGGCAATGGCAAGAGGGGGCGCATTGGCATCAATGCTCTGGACGTAGTCCTCGAAGTCGGAGCCCTGCCCGGACGTCTGGATGAACCGGATGGCATCGGAGGCAATGCGGATCGCTTCCTCGCTTCCAGGGGTGGTGGGGGCATCGTCGAGCCAGATGCGCCCGAGCACTCCTATCTGGTCGAAGAGCTTTGTCATGGGAGGGTCTCCGCCAGGGGATGTACGGGCTCCCCTGGATACATCGTCAACAGCAGCGTCGGCGCCAATACGACCAATCCCGCCCCTGCGGACACGACGACGAAAACGACACCTGCGATGACGACCAAGCTTCCCACCAGCAGTGATTTCCGGTGACGACTCGCCCAGTCCGAGACTTCCGCCGCGGAGGACAACTCCTGGGGACGAAGCTTCTCCAGGTCGACACAGTCGCGGTAGGCCGGCTCGCACTGTTCGACGCAGTGGTCGTTCTTCCCACCCTTCCCGCGCGGGATGCCGACATGACTGTAATCGCCAGACAGCGGGCGGCTCATGCACTGCCGGACGCACTCACGATTCTCCGCGTCGCAGTCGCGCACGGAGCGCGCGGTCCGCACGATGCGCGGCCCCTCCTCCGCCCGCACATACCTGGCGAGGTCGAACTCCCCCGCTGGCCGCCACTCGTGCGTGAAGCTCCCGTCCGGTGACTCCCGCAGGAGCAGCACCCTCCGGGGAAGCTCCTCGGGAGAGGGTGCCACCGCCGCCCGGGTCGCCCCACAGGCCGACAGCAGCACGCACAGGGCCACGGCCGTGAAGCGCTTCACGGCATCCCGGGTTCGCATCCCTGTCAGAACGCGCTGCCGTTCGCCCGCCGGCCCGGGGTCGCGAAGTCGTAGTTGTACAGGTCCCAGCAGTAGCCCCAGGTCCCCGTGGCGCTCGTGTCCGGCGAACGGTTGAACGACCAGCCCTGGTACACGTTCATGGCCGGGCTCGCGTACGAGTGGCTGTCCTGCACCGTGCCGTCCGGCCGCACCAGGTACACCGTGTCGCCCGCGCCGCTCTGATTGACGCCGCGGTCGAACCGCAGGCCCTGGCCGCCATTGGAGACCGTCGCGTACGTCGCGCCCTGCGGCAGCGCCGTGGCCCCCGAATACACCACGTACCCCTTGCCCGCCGGCAACACCGTCCCCGCCGCGAACGTGTGCCGCGCCGCGTCCGTGCCCGCGTACGACTTCGCGTCGTGGATCTTCCAGCCGCTCAGGTCCACCGACCCCGGCCCCGTGTTGTAGAGCTCCACGAACTGCTGGTCGTAGTCCGGCGTCGTCCCTCCCGAGATGTTGTTCGGCTGCGCCAGGTACTCGTTGATGAACACCTGCGCCGTGGGCCGCGTCATCGTGAACGGCCCGTCACTCAGGTCCGCCACGTCGGCGCGCGTCGCGTCCGCCACCCGCACCCGCGCCGTGGTGGAGGACTCGCTCGGCACCGTCCACGTGTAGCGCCCACCCCCCGCCGCCACGTTCGTCGCCACGTCGCGCCACACCGTCCCGTCCAGCGAGTACTGCACGTTCACCAGCGACACGTTGCTCACCGTCCAGGTGATGGCGAACGTGTTGCCCGCCTGGAGCGTCTCGCCGCCGTTGGGCGCGGTCACCTTCACGCTGCGCGCCTGCACCTGCGTGCCGAAGTCGAAGCGGCTGAAGATGGGGTAGTGGTCGGACGTGGTGCCCTTGTAGTTGGTGATGGCCGGCCGGAGCACCTCCGTGGAGGTCGCCACGTGGTACGGCACCAGCTCGTTCGTCACCAGCTGGTGGTCGATGAACTGGCTGTTGCTCACCGTGGAGCGCACCCCGGCCTCCGACAACGGCTGGGTGAGGAACTTGTAGTGCGTCGGGTCGCCCACCAGGTTCTGGAAGGGCGACACCTGCGAGGAATAGATGGACGCGTCCACGTCGTCATTCCAGTCCCCCATCACCATCACGTTCTGCGTGGGCAGGTTCGTGTCCAGGTACTCCTTGAGGCACGCGGACGCGCCCTGGCGCCGGCTGTACGCATCCGCATCCGCGAAGGCCTTCATGTGCAGCACCATCACGGTCAGGTCCACCGAGGCGGAGTTCCGCGTCACCCGCAGGTCCACGCGCAGCGGCGGCCGGCCGGCGAAGTCGCTGGCGCAGTACGACAGGACGACGTTCGCACCCAGCACCTGCACCGCGTCCGTCTTGAACAGCAGGCCCAGCTTCTGGTCCGCCGTGCCGTAGTAGTAGGTCGGGCCCCCCACCCGCGAGGAGTCGTTGGACAGGATGGCGTCGTAGCCGGGCAGCCCCGTCTTCAGCGCGTTGAACTGATCCACGCCGACGATCTCCGCCACCGCCATCACGTCCGGGCCCGCGTCCGCGAGCACGGCCGTCACGTTGGCCAGCTGCAGCGCCTCGTCGTCCGGGCCATTGCCGGGCGTCGTGTCCCCGAACCACTCGATGTTCCAGTTGCCCACCTTCAGGGGCATCACCGCCGTCGTCCCGCCGTCCGGCTTCGTCCCACCGTCCGTCTTCGGCCCGCCGTCCGTCACCGGGCCACCGTCGGGCAGCTCCCCGGTCGGCGTGCGCAGGGGCAGCTGCATCACGACCTCGGCGCGCACCCCGTTGGCGTCCTCCACCCGCACCGTGAACTCATACAGCGCGGGATCCTGCGGCGTGCCGGACAGCACCCCGCTCGCGGGCATCTCCAGCCCCGGCGGCAGCGCCCCGTCCGCCTGCGACCAGGTCAAGGGCGGCGCTCCCCCGGTGGCGTTGAAGGTGAAGGTGTAGGGGCTGCCCGCCGTCGCGGCCGGCAGCGGCGACGCGCTGGTGATGGCCGGCGCCGGCCAGGCGCGCAGGGAGTAGGCCCGCGTGTCCTCGGCCCCCTTCGCGTCGCGCACGCCCACCGTCAGCGTCCACTCGCCGGCTTCCGTGGCGGGTCCCACCAGCCGACCGGTGTCCCCGTAGAACGAGAACCCCGGCGGCAGCGCGCCCACCGAATAGCTCAGGGGCGGCGTGCCCCCGGTCGCCGTCAGCACCTGCTCGAAGGGCGCACCCACCGTCACCGCGCGCAGGGTGACGGCGGGCAGCCCCGGCCCGTCCCCGCCATCCCGGGAGGGACACGCTGTCAGCGACACGAGGGAGGCAAGCAGGGCCAGGGACCAGACCGCCCGGAAGGACCGCGACATGATGGGATGCTCCAGCACCGGGCCCGCGCTTCAGCGGTCTTCCCGGCAGAGGGCCCGCACCTTATCGTGTCGGGCATTCGACTGTCGCGGAGTCGTCCGCTTGCCCGTGGCCGGGGGGCCTGACGCACCGTCACATGGCAATCGACGGCGCATCCCGCCGTCCTGTCTGGACAGGGCGGAAGGCTTTGCGCTCCTGTCGGGCGTGCAGTTGGATGGGTTCAGGCAGACGGAGGAGACAGTTCATGGCCGAGAAGTGGGACAGGCAGTTGATGGACTTCCTCAAGCGCACCGGCGAGGACCTCAAGCGCACCACGGACGACCTCCGCGGTGAGGCCGAACGCCTCCTCAAGGAAGTGAAGGACCCGGACAAGCAGGCCAAGGTCAAGGAAGGCCTGGAGCAGCTGCGCACCTGGGCCGCCGCCACCACCAAGACCGCCGCGGAGAAGATTGAAACCGCCGTGCGCCGCGTGGAGACCACCGTCGAGGAGGCCTTCAAGCCCGGCACCGGCGCCGCCGGTGCCCCGCCGGCCGCCGAGCCCCCGGCCGAGCCGGCCGCCACCC
>NZ_RAWB01000274.1 GCF_003612055.1 Corallococcus llansteffanensis | reverse complement strand
CTGCCGGGCACTCCGACCTGCCCCGGCAGGCGACGAAGTGCATCCTTTCGTGGAGGTCCGTCCCACCCGAAGGAAGGAGACCCATGGCGGGCACCCGCGCGGAACCCATCCCCCCCCTTGAGGAGCCGCTGGAGCTGACAGCGAAGCGCCGCCGGGGCTGGTGGATTCCAGGCGCGCTGATGCTCGTCGCGCTCGTCGCCTTCATCCTGTCCCGGCACACGGAGGATCAGCAATTCCTGGAGCTGCTGAGGCAGGCCCGGCCCGCGTGGCTGCTGGTGGCCGCCGTCTGCCAGGTGGGCACGTACCTGTGCGTGGCGGGCATCTGGTGGATGGTCCTGCACCGGGCCCGGCTGCGCACCTCGCTCTGGTCGCTGGCGCGGCTGTCGCTGATGAAGCTCGCGTTCGATCAGGTCATCCCCACTGGCGGCGTGGGCGGCTCGCTCCTCGTCGGACGCGGCCTGCGCCGCGAAGGCGCGAGCCCCGGTACCTCCGCGGGCGCGGTGCTGCTGACGTTGCTGTGCTTCTACGTCGCGCAGGCGCTGGGCGTGGCCGTGAGCCTCTACTTCCTCTGGCGCCGCTCGGAGCTGAGCGATTGGATCCAATGGCTCGTCACCGGCTTCGGCGTGCTGGCCCTGGCCATCCCGCTGGGCATCCTCTGGGTGACGCGGCACCGCGAGTGGACGCCGGGCCGCTGGGCGAAGCGCATCCCCGCGCTGGGCACCCTGCTCAAGGCCATCGCGGAGGTGCCCCGCGGGATGCTGCTCAACCCCGGCCTGCTCGCGCGCGGCGTCGTCCTGCAACTGGGCGTCTACGTGCTGGACGCGGCCACGCTGGGCGCGATGCTGCGCGCGCTGGGCCTCCAGGTTCCGCTGAGCACCGTGTTCGTCAGCTTCATGGTGGCCTCCATGGCGGAGACCGTGTCCATCATCCCCGGCGGTGTGGGCACCTATGAGGCCGCGTCGGTGGGCATGCTCAACCTCTTCGGGGTCCCCGTGGAGGCGGCGCTCGCGGGCACGATGCTCCTGCGCGGCTTCACCCTGTGGCTGCCGCTGCTGCCCGGCCTGTACCTGCTGCGCCACACCTTCCGCCGCCGCGCACCCGGCCAGCAGCCGGGCTGACATCCCCTTCTTCCCTGGCTTTCTGGGGCAGCCCGCTCGCCACCGGCGCGCCCCGCTTCCCGTCGCCGCCCGGGTGCGCGATGGTTCGCGCCCGTGGACAACGGTCACGGAGAAGTCACGGAGATGAACCAGGGCCCCGCGCTGTTCCTCCATCCCGGCGTGAAGGTCCGGCCGTGCGAGTGGGGGATGGGGGTCTTCACCGACGCCTTCATCGCCGCGGGCGAGCTCATCGAGGAGTGTCACTACCTCAAGGTCCCCCAGCGGCAGTGCCGGGGCGAACCGCTGGACGACTACGTCTTCGAAATCCGCTGGCACCGCCACGAGGAGCCCCGGAAGGGAGACTGGGTCGCGCTCGTGATGGGCTACGGGATGATCTACAATCACGCCAGCGAGCCCAACGCGTCCTACACCCGCGCCGTGGACCGCGATGTGTTCCGTTATCACGCACTGCGGGACATCCACCCCGGCGAGCAGATCTTCATCAGCTACGGGGAGAACTGGTGGACCGCGCGCGGTGAAGAGGTCCCTCCCTGAGTCTTGCTCCACCGTGTGCGCGCACCTGACAGGTGCGCTTTCTCCCCAGGCCCCAGGGGGTCGTCTTCTTCCTCTTGGAAAGGGCGAAACGGGCGGAAATGAATTCCCCGCTGAAAGCGTGGGACGCAACCAGTACACTGCAGCCCGCCTGTGCGCCGGTCTCCAGGCCGTGCAGGTGATAGGAATTCCAGACACCATGCCATTGCGTCGTTTCTTCCTGTCCTCCGCTCTCGTGCTGTCCGCTTCCGCCTGCACCGGCGACATCGGTGGCGCGGACGAGACGCCCGAAAGCTCGGCGGCCCCCGCGCGCGTGCGCCGGCTGACGCGCGAGGAGTTCAACAAGTCCGCCTCCGCGGTGCTGGGCTCCTCCGTCGACGTGGCCCGGGGCTTCGCCGCCGAGGACACCATCCTCGGCTTCTCCACCCACGAGCGGCTCCAGGTGACGTCGCTGCTGGCGGACCAGATCGACAATGCCGCGCTGACGCTGGCCGAAGAGGGCAAGTCCCAGCTGAGCGACCTGTACGCGTGTCCCTCCGGCAGGAGCCAGGACGACTGCGCGAAGGCCTTCATCCAGAAGGTGGGCCAGCGCGCCTTCCGCCGGCCGGTGACCGCAGAGGAGGAGGCCGACCTGCTGGCGCTCTTCAACGCGGGCAAGCAGGGCGGGACCATGAGCACGGGCGCGGAGCTGGTGCTCCAGGCGCTCTTCTCCTCCGCGTCGTTCCTGTACCGCACGGAGCTGGGCCCCACCACCGCCCGCAAGGGCCAGGTCGTGGAGCTGACCCCCTACGAGGTCGCCTCCGAGCTGTCCTTCATGGTGACCGGCGGTCCCCCGGACGACACGCTGCTCGCCGCCGCCCAGGCCGGCACGCTGACGTCGCCGGACGAGCGCGAGAAGCAGGCGCGCCGGCTGCTGCAGACGGCGGACGCGCGCCTGAAGCTGCGCCAGTTCTTCATTGAGTGGCTGGGGCTCAACGGCCTGAACAAGGTCAACAAGAACAACCAGGTGTACCCGGACTACAGCGTGGAGTTCCGCGACTCCATGGTGCGCGAGCGCAACGCCTTCATCGACTCCATCGTGAAGGACCACGCGGGCTCCGTGCAGGAGCTGCTGAGCGCGAACTACTCGTACGTGGATGACACGCTCGCGAACTACTACGGGGGCCTTGCGCGCACCGACGTGGACGACGAGGGCATGGGCCGCGTCACGCTGCCCCCGGAGCGGCTGGGCATCCTCACGCAGGCGGGCGTCATGTCCACCTACGCCCACTTCGACTCGTCCTCGCCCATCAAGCGCGGCAAGTTCGTGCTCACGCGCCTGCTGTGCCGCACGGTGCCGCCGCCGCCGGCCAACGTCTCCACCATTCCCCCGGCCGTGTCGGAGGACAGCACCACCCGCGAGCGCTTCGCGGCGCACACCAGCAACCCGGCCTGCGCGGGCTGCCACAAGACCATCGACCCCATGGGCTTCGGCATGGAGGACTTCGACGGCCTGGGCCAGCACCGCACCGAGGAGAACGGGCACCGCGTGGACGCCAGCGGCGGCGTGGTGGCCCCGGACGGCACCATCACGGCGCCCTTCACCGGCGGCGCGCAGCTGGCGCGCTACCTGTCGACGAACGACGAGCTGGCCAACTGCGTGCCGTTGCAGTTCGTGCGCTACGCGATGGGGCGTGATGAGCACGCCTCCGACGCGCAGCTGCTCGCCGCCATGCGCACCGGCGCCTATCGCACGGACCAGCTGAAAGTCACCGAGGCGCTCGTCAGTCTGGTGCGCTCGGCCTCCTTCACGCAGCGGCGCCTTCCCACCCGTTGAGCCAGAACTCCATGCCCCGCGACATCTCCCGACGCAGCATCCTGAAGCTCCTGTCCGGCACGGCCATGGCGGCGCCCTTCGCGCACCTGCTCACCAGCTCCGTGGCCGAAGCGGCGGACGCCGCCCCGTTGCGCTTCATCGCCCTGTTCACCCCCCACGGCGTCCTGCCCGAGTACTGGACGCCCAAGGGCGGCGAGCAGGACTTCAACATCGACTTCGAGAACTCCGTCCTCCAGCCGCTCCAGCGCCACCGCTCCAAGCTGCTGGTGCTGGACGGCCTGGACTACCGCGTCCTCTACGAGCACGGCCGCACCGGCCATGAGGGCGGCCCCGTCACCTTCCTCACCGGCAGCCAGGTGGTGGTGGACAGCGGCGACGAGCTGCCCTCGGGCGCGTCGCTGGACCAGGTGATTGGCAACACGGTGGGCGGCGTCACCCAGTTCCGCTCGCTGCAATTGCACGCCTTCGAGCAGTTCGGCGCCCAGCACGTCTACAACAGCATCAGCTTCACGGAGAACGGCTCGCGCGTGCCGTTCGAACTGAACCCCGCCAACGTCTACAAGCGCCTCTTCGGCTCCATGGGCGGCTCCAGCGCGGAGGCGCAGGCCATCCTGCTGAAGCGCAAGAGCCTGATGGACTACCTCATCAAGGACGCCACCCGGCTGAAGAAGCGGCTGGCGGCCACGGAAGGGCAGAAGCTGGACACGCACCTGGCGGCGCTGCGCGACATCGAGCGGCGGCTCACCAACACGGGCGCGCTGGGGTGCGTGAAGCCGGAGGAGCCGTCGGAGGAGCTGAGCGACCTGGGCGACATCAACAACATGCCCGGCCTCACGAAGCTGCACATGGACCTCGTCGCCCGCGCGTTCGCGTGTGACTTGACGCGCGTGGTGACGATGACCATCCCCGGGCCGTCCATGCCGTGGATTGGCATTGATGAAGACATCCACAACGACATCGCGCACCGCACCGACACCCAGGCGGAGCCCGAGCGCACGGCCATCCGCCTGAAGATGGTGAAGGTGCAGCAGTGGTACGCCGAACAGCTGGCGCTCCTCATGGACAGCCTGGCGGCCATCCCGGAGGGCAGCGGCAGCGTGCTCGACAACACCGTCATCCTCTGGGGGAACGAGCTGGGGGACGCGGCCGGCCACATGAACGTGTCCATCCCCACGGTGCTGGCGGGCGGCGCGGGCGGGAAGTTCCGCATGGGCCGCTGCCTGCGCCTGCGCCCCGGCAAGGACCCCCTGGGCAGCTGGCCGGGCCCGGGCAGCCCGCTGCCGGGCGCGGTGGAGCACAACAAGCTGCTCACCTCCATTGCCCAGGCCTTCGGCGTCAACGCGGACCGCTTCGGGCACCCGGACTACACCGGCACGCTGCCCGGCCTCACCTGACGGGGCTCCGGAGCTCTGGGCCCCCTGAAGCGGGCTCCTGAAACGACAACGGGAGCGGGCCTGATGCTGGCCCGCTCCCGCTTTCATTTCCGGGTACGGCGGCGGTGACTACCCGCCGAGCGCGCCGTTGATGAGGGGCGCGAGGATGCTCATGCCCGCGTCCTCGTTGTTGTAGTTGTTCGCGGGCTCGTAGATGCGCACGCGCTGGTTGCCGTTGATGAAGCGGCTGAGGAACACGTCCATCGGCACGAACTCGCTGTGGCAGGCGTAGGACTGCCAGGGGCTGGAGGCGTACTCGTACCAGTACTTCTTCTCCATGCGCTGGCAGGCGTGCGCGCCCACGAACGTGATGATGGTGCTGCAGTGGCTGGCGTTGATGGCCCGCTGGTGGGGGATGAAGTAGCTGAAGTTGTTGTACTTGTTCAGCTCCGCGACCAGCGCGTCCTGGTCCTGCTTCCAGTAGGCGTGGACGGACGCCTCGTCGTTGGGCGTCTTGAAGCGCTCATACGAGTAGCGCGAGTAGTTGTAGTCCATCGTGTAGCCCGTGTACGCGAGCTGATCGTTCGGGAACTCGGTGGCGACCATGCGGTTGATGGTGCCCAGGTCGTTGATGTTGAAGCTGGCCGGCAGCAGGCTGAACACCGAGTCCAGGTTCCACGACGAGCGGATCTTGTCGTGCAGGGGCCGCGACAGCGAGTTCAGGCTGGGCGCCATGAAGACGGGGCCGGAGTCGTTGAGCAGGTAGCCGCGCGCCGGGTTGATGGCCTTGCGGATGAAGTAGTAGCCGGACGACGTGGACGTGCCGCCCGCGCTGTAGCCCGTCACCAGCAGCTTCTGCACGCTGGGGAAGTTCTGCTTGGCGTAGTTCGCCGCGGCGATCGTGTTGGTGTAGCCGGAGTGGTACCAGGTGAGCGGAGGGTTCGCGCCCGTGGTGTCCGTGTACGTCTTCACGTTGTTGCCGATGTGCACGTCGCCCGTGCAGTACGGCAGGTAGACGATGTTCCAGTCCTTCGTGACGATGTCCTTGCGGTCACGGAAGGGCAGGCCCGGGTCCGCCCCGTTGACGATGGGGGACACGTACTTGGCCGTGAACTGCGTCATGTAGTCGTCGGAGATGCCGTTGGGGTTCGCCGCCCCCAGGATGCCCGTGCGGCCGCTACAGGAATCGTAGTCCCAGCACGCGCCGCCACCTTCCATCATGAACAGCAGGTTGGGGGAGCTCGTGCGGTGCACGAAGAACTTGTACTGGGACCCGTTGCCGCACTTGGTGCCGGGCAGCGTCACCTTCTGCCAGTTGTAGTTGTTTCCGCCGTCCACCAGGACGTCGACGATGCCTTCCACCAGCACCTCGGCGCGAGCGGAGCTCACGGGGGCGGCGAGGGCCAGAAGGCTCATCCAGACAAAACTCTTCATGCGGCTTCTCCAGGGGGAGTGAATGGGGTGTGCGGCCGCGGATGATACGGGTTTGTTTATCAGCCGTAAGCCCGGAAGGTGTGCTTGCGCTGAAAATAGTGAATTTCATGGAGGGTGCAGCATTCCAGCGGGGAGGACTGGAATTGGCGCCATGCGTCAGGCGTTGAGCAGGATTTGATGCGTCGCGCCATGTTTTAAATGTATCATTTGCGCAGTGCGTTGCGGGTGCTGCGTGAACGGGTTGCGGTGGGTGTCAGGCGCGCGGTATGGCCCTGGGCATGAGCACGCGCGCGCGATGGAAGCTGCCCCTGGGCACGGCGGGAGTCCTCGTCCTGGCGGTGGGGGCCTGGCTGGCCCTGGACGGCCCTCCTCCCGGCGACGGCGCGGCGTCCGGGGCCCCTCCGGCCGCGATGACGCCGGACACCCGGCCTCCGCCGGTGTTCGCGTCCCCGTCCGGGGTGCCGCGCACGCGGGACGGCGGGCTGGACCTGGCGGGCGCGGCGGCGGCGCAGGTGCAGTCGCCCCCGGAGGAGGAGCCCTCGGGGCCCTACCCGGCGGACCTGGAGGCGCTCCGGGCGAAGCTGCCGGACAACCTGTACTGGGACACGGGCGTGCCCACGAAGGAGCCCGCGGAGCTGCGCCGGCGCGCGGAGGTGGAGGCGAAGTGGAACGCCCTCTTTGGCAAGGTGCAGTCCAACGAGGCCACCGTGGAGGAGGTGCACCAGTACTACGAGCACCGCCGCAAGGTGTCCGAGGACGCCATCTCCTTCGCCACCACGATGCTCGCGGACTACGGCGACAAGCTGCCGTCCCAGGACAGGGGCCTGCTGGAGCTGAGCGTGCGCATGCACCGCACGCGGCTGTCGGAGCTTCCCCGGCAGGAGGAGGAGGCGCTCGCGCGCCGCGAGGCCCATGCCCAGCGGCAGCGTGAGTGGCGTGAGCGGGGCGGCGGCCGTCAGCCCTGAAGCGGATCCTTCGCCCCGGGGAAGGTCCGGATGAGCGGGGAGCGCACGGCGGAGGAGGCCACCCAGAGCTGGTGCGAGGAGCGGGTGACGGCGACGTGCAGCCGGCGCCGGGCCTCGTCGTCCGCAGGGTAGGCGCGCGCCGTCACGTCCGGCAGGACGACGTAGTCGAACTCCAGCCCCTTCACGTTGTCCACGTCCGTCACGTCCACGCCGGGCTCGAAGGAGAAGTCTCCCTCCAGCACCAGCCGCGCCCAGGGCATCTCCGCGATGACGCGGTGGAAGGACTGGGCGGACTCGCGGCTGCTGGCGATGACGCCCACCGACGCGTGCGGCTCGCGCAGCACCAGGTCGCGCAGGGCGTCTCCCAGGAACAGCCACGCCTGGGCCTCGTCGGGGAAGTGGTGGAAGCCCACGGGCGCGCCCTCGCGGCCGGGGCGCGCGGGGGAGGCCGGGGCCTGCGTGCCCAGCACGTGCTGCGCCAGTTCCACCACCGGGCGCGGGCAGCGGTAGGACACCTGGAGCCGGCAGGTGGCGGCGTCGCGGATGCCCAACTCGTCCAGCGCCGCGCTCCAGCCGGCGAAGCCCGCCGTCGTCTGTTGCATCTCGTCGCCCGCGAGCGTGCAGCTGCGGCTGTCACCCAACAGCTGCCCGACGACGAAGAGCTCGAAGAGGGAGAAGTCCTCCGCCTCGTCCAGCACCACGTGCGCCAGCCGGTCCGCGCCCAGCGCGCCCCGCTGCGCCTTGAGGAACATCAGGATGGGCAGGTCGTCGAAGTCGAGCGTGCCCGCGAGCGCGTCCGGCGTGTCGCTCTCAATCGCCTTGCCGTCCACGGTGACGAGGCTGTCCGGATCATAGTCCCGGTACTGGCGCTCCAGCGGCACGGCGGTCTGCAGCTTGGTGTGCTCCACCGTCTCGTCCACCACCGTGCGGGGCAATTCGCCGTGGGCGTCCGCCACCACGGCCTCCAGGAACGCGCGGTCCATGAAGGCGTCCGCCAGCCGGATGCGCAGCCGCTCCAGCGTGAGGGGCTGGGCCTTGCCCTTCGGCACGGCCACGCGGGCCGCCAGCGCGCGGCGCAGCATGGGGTGGCGCTTGAGGCGCGAGACGAGCGCGGGCGTCTCCGGGGCCAGCTTGAGGCCCGGCACGCTGAAGGCCGCGCGCGCGGTGCTCAGGGACCAGGCGTCCAGCGTCTCCACCGACACCTTGCCCAGGCCCAGGGGCGCGAGCAGCCGGCGCGTCAGCCGGGCCAGGCCCTCCTCGGGGACGACGACCTTGGTGCGCGCCTGCGGGTACTTCTTCGCGTCGTCGAAGGCGACCTTCGCCAGCCGGTGCAGCGCCACCGTCGTCTTGCCGCTGCCCGCGCTGCCCAGCACCAGCAGCGGCTGATCCGGCCCGGTGCTGACGGCCGCGTACTGCTCCGCGTCCAGGAGCGCCGTCACGCCGAAGGCGTCCTCGGTGCGCGTCGCGCCCTGGCCCACGCCCAGGGCGCCGGGCCGGGCGGCGGTGCCGGTGCCGCCGGAGAGCACGGAGGACGCGTCGCGCCCGCGCGCGTGCCACCGTCCGCTCGGGTCGCGCTGGAGCAGGTGGGGACCGGTGCTGATGCGGGTGAGGACGCCCTTCTCGATGATGACCAGCCGGCGCGCCTCCACCTCGCCCTCGGAGAGCCGGTCACCGAAGTACTCCTCGAAGGAGTCACCCTCCTCGTAGTTGTAGAAGACGCGGGCGACGGGGGCGAAGCGCCAGTCGATGACGCGCACCCCGGCGGCGAGGTTCGCGAAGCTGGTGCGGCCGAGCAGGTAGTCGCGCTGTCCGGTGGGGCCCGCCAGGCGCAGGTGCGCGAAGTAGGGGGCGTTGCTGTCCGGCAGCGGCACGGTCTCCTGCCGCTCCAGCATGGCGCGCACCTCGTTCATCTGGGTGAAGACGTGCGGCAGGTCCGCGGCGTGCGCCGTGGTGGCGTCGTCGCGCAGCACCTGCAGCTGGGCCATCAGCCCCTGGGTGTCCAGCGTCCGCTCCGCGGCCTGACGGCGTGCTTCGGCGAGCGCGTCCTGGACCCGTGACAGCAGGGCCTCTTCCTCGGCGATGAGCGCGAGCGCCTCGGGCGACAGCTCCTGCTCCAGGCCGGCCATGTCCTTTCCTTTCGCGCCGCGCGAGCCGGCCCGGCACCACGCCAGGGGCTGCCTGTCCGCTTCGCGGCGCGTGCAAGTTGACGGCTGGCACAGCCCGGGTCAACCCGTTGGATTTTCGGGCCGTCTTGCTAAGGTGAAGATCGTGGTTGAGGCGCCGCGGCTCGCCGCGCCTCCCTGGGGGACGAGGGGCCTGTCTGCGAATGGTCGCTCCGGGGCCCCGTCTGTCGGCTGGCGGCGCGAGCTGGGGGCGGATGGCTTCTCTCCGCTGCCAGGGCTTGCTTGCGTCCGCACCCATTCCCGAACACGGAGGATGGACCGGATGACCTTGATGAACTCGCCATGCCGCTGGACGCTGTCACTCGCCGCCGCGTTGGGGCTCGCCACCTCCGCGTGGGCCCAGGACATGGTGACCCCGACGGAGCCGGAGACGGAGACGGAGACGCGCACGGAGATGGCTCCGGCGCATGGAGAGGCCGGGCGTGTCGGGCCGGAGTTCGCGGTGAGCGGGAACGTCGGCCTGGGCGCGGGGTACGTCTACAAGAACGGCCTGAGCGCCGCGGGCACCGTGGAGAGCCTGAAGATCACCGACTCCGCGACGGTGTCCATCCCCGTCATCGTGGAGCTGGGGTTCCGCGCGACGCCGCGCTTCTACCTGGGCGTGTGGGGCAGCTGGGAGAAGGTCTTCACCAAGGAGAACCCGCTGTCGTGTCCGGAGGGGTTCGACTGCTCCACCCAGCAGTGGCGCATCGGGCCGGAGGTCCGCTACCACCTGTCGCCCGGCGGGGGCTTTGATCCGTGGATCGGCCTGGGCGTGGGCCTGGAGATCCTCGATAGCCACGTGGAGGGCACCACGCAGCTCCAGGTCGCGCCGGGCGTGTTCGTCCCCGCGAACGTGGACACGAACGTCACCGACCGGGGCCCCACCTTCGCCCGCCTCACGCTGGGCGGCGACATCCGCCTCTCCCGCGCCCTGTCGGTGGGGCCCATCATCACCGCGTCGATGGGCAGCTACACCGTGCGCACCGGCAGCCAGACGGTGGACATCACCGGCGTGGGCTCGCGCGAGGGACCGCTGGCCCGCGTGGACGACGGGTTCCACGGGCTGTTCACGCTGGGCCTGCGGCTGGCCGTGCTCCCCCTGTGAGCTTCGGGGCCCCGGCCTGTCACGGGCCGGGCCGTCCGGCGGTGCCCACACCGCACCGCCTGGCTTGAAAGCGTGGGGCGGGCCCTGCCAGCATGCCGCGCATCCCGTCGCGACAGGGCCTGCCATGGATGAGCGCTTCACCCCGGAGCACGAGGCATTCCGTCGCACCGTGCGCCAGTTCGTCGAGAAGGAGCTGGCCCCGCACGCGCTGGAGTGGGACCAGGCCGGGGAGTTCCCCCGCGAGGTGTTCCGCCGCTGCGGCGAGCTGGGCTTCTTCGGCATCAGCCATGATCCGGCATATGGCGGCAGCGGGCTGGACGCCTGGTACGTCGCCGTCTTCGCGGAGGAATTGGCGCGCGCGCAGAACGGCGGCGTGGCGATGTCGCTGCTGGTGCAGGGGCAGATGGCCACGCCGGTCATCAACGAGCTGGGCACGGACGAGCAGAAGCGCGAGTTCCTCGCCCCCGCGCTCACCGGGGAGCGCATCGCGGCGCTGGCGATGAGCGAACCGGACGCGGGCTCCGACCTGGCGCGGCTGCGCACCACCGCGCGGCGCGACGGCGACGACTACGTCATCCACGGCGCGAAGACGTGGATCTCCAACGGCGCCCGCGCGGACTTCCTGGTGCTGGCGGTGCGCACGGGAGGGGAGGGTGCTCCAGGCATCTCGCTGGTGACGCTGCCCACGGACGTGAAGGGCTTCGCCGTGTCGAAGCGGCTCCAGAAGGTGGGCCACCGCTCCTCGGACATGGCCATCCTCTACTTCGAGGACTGCCGCATCCCCGCCCGCTACGTGCTGGGCCGGGAGAACGACGGCTTCTTCCACATCATGAACAGCTTCCACGCGGAGCGCCTGGTGACGGCGCTCTACACGGTGGCGGTGATGGAGGGGCTCTTGCGCGAAGCCCTGCGCTACGGCCGCGAGCGCAAGGCGTTTGGCCAGCGGCTCATCGACTTCCAGGTGTGGCGCCACACCTTCGTGGACCACCACACCCGCCTGGAGGCGGCCCGGCAGCTCACCTACCACGCGGTGCAGCTCTTCAATCGCAAACGCAAGCAGAAGCCGGTGAAGGAGATCGCGATGGCGAAGCTGCTCACCACGGAGCTCGCTCAGCGCGTGGCCTATGACTGCCAGCAATTCTATGGCGGCATGGGCTACGTGGAGGAGAGCCACGTCGCCCGGGCCTGGCGCGACGTGCGGATGCTCACCATTGGCGGGGGCACGTCCGAGGTGATGAAGGAGATCATCGCCGGGACCCTGGCCCTGTAGCCCCCAGGCTTCAGGTCCTCAGGCCGCCTTCTTCTGCTGGGCGTCTTCCAGCCACTGGGCCAGGTCCACCGCGCTGCCCTTCTTCTCCATCGGCGGGACGATGGCGGTGCGCCGGGACACCTCCAGCTCCCAGCTCGCGCTGATGAAGGGGCCCGCCTTGATTTCGGGCGCCAGGGAGATGCCCTTCTGCGTGTAGGGCGTCGCCTTGAGCTTCACTTCCGTGTCCTTGCCCGCGGCCCGGAGCGAGCCCGGCACGTCGCCGGTGAGCAGCTTGCCGAGCGCGCCGCTCTCGTTGAGCTTGCGCGAGTTGCCCTCGATGCTGACCTCCACCGCCATGCCCACGCCGTTGCCCTGGTACGTGCCCGAGCCGTCCATGGACAGCGTCACCTTGCTCTTCTTGCCCGCGGCCATCTGCTCCTTCGCGGAGCCGAGCGTGCCCTTCGGGTCCTTCATGAGCGTGTCCACCGACACGCCCTCCGGGAGGGGGTAGCGCGTCTCCATCTCCACCTTGCCGTTGAGCTTGCCGGTGCCGCCCAGCGACACGCCGCCCTCGAAGGGCAGCTTCATGTTGTCCGGCCCCGTCAGCTTGCCCTTCACGGCCAGGTCCTTGCTCAGGCCGCCGCTGAGCTCCACCTGGGCGCTCTCCTTGAACACGAGCTCGGACGGCTTGCCGTCCTTGTATTCAATGCGCAGCGACTTCTCTCCGCGCCCCTTGATGCCCCCGCTCGCCGTGTCCACCAGCGTGCCCTTGAGGTCCAGCTCCGCGGTGATCTGCGCGACGCTGGCGCCGCGCACCTCCACGGCGGAGATCTTGCTCTGGAGCCAGGCCTGCTCCTCCGCGGTGACCGTCGGCTGGGTGGACGCCGGGCCGAGGTAGCACTCCGCGCCGGTCTTCGTGCGGTTGATGATGTCGGTGGCCTTCATCACGTCTTCGGGAGTGTCGAGCTTGAACTCGACCTTGCCGCCGCCACCGCCCAGGGCCTTGAGGTCCAGCCCCTTGAGCTTGTTGGTGCCAATGCCTCCCAGCACCTCCGCGTCCATGGACATCGTGAAGGACGGCTTCGTCTCCTTCGCGCCTGTCTTCGGGTCGGTCGTCTCCTCCGCTTCGCAGCTCACCTCGTACTGCGCCTTGGTGTTGAGCCGGCCCAGCTTGAAGCCGCCATCGAAGCCGCCCGACAGCGAGTACTTGTCACCCGGCTGCATGGATTCGATCTGCTTCTTCGCATCCAGCACCTCGGGCTTCGCATTGCTCAGCGCCTTGAGGGCCCCGTCCACCTTCGACTCCAGCCAGGCGTAGCCGGGCAGGTTCTGGCGCGCGGTCTCCTGCAGTTGCTCCAGGGCCCCCTGAGGCTCCACGGAGGCCCCCAC
>NZ_RAWB01000273.1 GCF_003612055.1 Corallococcus llansteffanensis | reverse complement strand
TGGAGGGGCGGCGGCACGGTGGGCCCTACCGGCTGCGGGTCGCTGGGAGGGGAGGCTTCATCCACCGTGTCGTCTCCTGCCCCTCCGCCCGGGGCGGAGGGTGGGTGCCGCGTGTGCTTCGGGATGCTGCGGAGCGGGGCTCAGGCCCGGTGCAGGTACGCGCGGAGGGCGTCCGCGAGTTGGTTCTTCCGGGGCAGGTCGGCCGCCGCCGCAGGGTCTCCCAGCTTCAGCTTCTTGTCCTCTTCCACGAGGATGCGCTGATCCAACAGGTACTCCACCGCGTTCTCCAGCGTCGTCTTCGCCAGCGACTCGGCGGCGGTGATGCGGCCGGCGTTGTATTCGCCGCGCCCCGTCTCCAGCGCCAGCTTCACGAAGGCCTTGCGGTCGGTGGCGATGCCCGCGGCCACGTCGGGCAGGGTCATCGCCGCGAGCAGGTAGGCCTCCAGGAAGTCGCGCAGCAGGTCCGCCATGAACTCCAGCTCCGGCTGCGCGTGCGCCTCGGGAGCCTGCTTGAGCGTGTCGCCGTCCTGGATGACCAGGCCCATGCGCGCGAGCCGCTCCACGCACTCGGCGAAGATGGTGTCGAACGACGCGCCCACCCGGTAGATGAACTCCACCTTGAAGAGGCGCGACAGGAACAGCGCGCGCGCCTTCACGATGTCGTAGGGCGCGGGTGTGCCGGCGAGCAGCGCGTTTGCCACGAGGCTGCGCGCGGCCACCAGGTTCATCAGCGTGTTCTTGTAGAAGGACATCTCCGCGCGGCGCGCGTCCTCCACCTGGTAGCTGACCTCGCCGCGCGCCTCCTTCGTGCGCACCATCTCGTCGGAGATGAACTCGCGCATGGCGTCCTGGATGGGGCCCAGCGTCTCCGGGTTGCTGGGCGCGTTGACCAGCTCCGGGGACAGCCGCGCGCCGTCCTCGAGCGCGATGCGGCGCAGCAGGCTGATCCGGTCCGTGAGCTCGCGCTGCGTGAGGCCGCGCCGGCGGTGGGCCAGCAGCGACGCGCTCACCAGCGCGTGCGGCGTGACGGTGGACACCTTGCTGATGCCGTACATCACCCGGTTGCCCAGCGCGCGGACCAGGCCCTTCTTCTGCTCGTCCGTCACCGGCACCTGCGGCGACAGGCCACGCGCCTGCATGAACTCCACCAGCGACAGCGGCTCGTCGAAGGTGAGGTGGATGCGCCCGTAGCGCGCCGCCAGCACCTTGGGCGCGCTCAAGAGGGCCTTGAGGTCCTCCGGCTTCTTCTCCCCGCCGGCCAGCTCCTTCGAGTAGCTGTCGGACTCCACGACCTTCTCGTAGTCGATGGAGACGGGCACGAAGTAGAGGTCGTTGCGCGCGCCGTCCAGCACCGCCTCCACCTGCCACGTGAGCATGCCCAGCTTGGGCGTCAGCAGCTTGCCCGTGCGTGAGCGGCCGCCCTCGGGGAAGAACTCCTGGTGGAGGCCGTCGTGCACCAGCTTCTTGATGTACGCCTTGAAGGACGCGGCGTAGACCTTGTCGCCCTTGAACGAGCGGCGCAGGAAGAACGCGCCGCATCGGCGGAACAGCGGCCCCAGGGGCCAGAAGGACAGGTTGGCGCCGGCGGCGACCAGCGGCGCCGTGTAGCCGCGGCTCCAGAGCACCCAGCTCATCACCAGGTAGTCCACGTGGCTCTTGTGGCTGGGGCAGAGCACCACCGGGGCGCGGCCCGCGGCCTTGAGCGCGCGGTGCAGGCCCGCCTCGTCCACGCCGATGCCGTCGTAGATGCGGTTGAACACCCACTCCAGCATGGGCGCGATGAGCGCCAGCACGGACGGGTTGGGCCGGGCCGCGATGGCCTCCAGGTTGCGCCGGGCCTCGCGATGCACGCTCGCCGGCTTGCGGCCGGTGGCGGCGGCGTGCTCGTCCAGCGTCTTGCGCAGCTGCCGGTCGCGCAGCGTCTCGTCGATGAGGCGGTCGGTGGGCTTCTGCGGCGGGCCGAACACCGCGCGCGTCTCACGCGCCAGGTGCACGTGCAGCGCGCTGCGCACCTTGCGCGCCAGCACCTCGTCGGTGGCCTGCGGGTTCTCTTCGATGAAGCGGCGCAGGTCGATGGGCTCTCCCACGCGGAACTGCGCGCGCTTGTAGTTGCGGAAGAACGCCACCATCGAGTGCACGAAGCCCGGCGCCTCCGGGCTGCCGAACACCACGTCCCGCCAGCCCGGCTTCAGCTTCGCGGCGCGCTTCTCCCAGACGAACAGCTCCGGCACCAGGAACACCGGCCGCTCAGAGCCGCGCGCCAGCCGCACCAGGGCGGGGAAGGGGTCCTCGCGCGTCTCCTTGCCGGAGGCGTGCAGGAGCGCCGTGCGGCGCAGGAACACGAGCCCGCTGCCGCCCTGCTGGCCGGCGTAGCGGAAGCGCTCCTCCACCGCGCCCGCGTGCGCCGTCTGCCGCCACGGCTTCGTGAACCAGGGGCGCAGGTTCACGACCGCGCGGATGGGCGGCATGGCCCGGCGGACCATGGCCCACGCGAGGTAGAGGAAGTTGATCCAGGCCGTGGTGCGCATGACGTGCACCACGAAGCCGCGGGCGCTGAGCGCACGCAGCTCGTTCTCGGCCTCGGGGGGGAACAGCACCCCGTCGAAGTACCGTGCCCCGAGCACCCGGGACATGGGACCGAATTCCTCCTTCAAGGCCTCTCCTTGCGTCACGGTCTGCACCAGCGCGGTGTCCACGGCAGCCCCCCAGGCTACATGTTTTCCGGCGTCGGGATGCCCAAGAGCCTCAGGCCCGCGGCCAGGGTGATGCGCGTCGCGTCCGTGAGGGCCAGTCGTGCCGCCCGCACCGGATCATTGCCTTCCACGAGGATGCGCTTGTCGCGCTCCTTGTTGCCAGCCGTGTAGTACCGGCTGTACGCCGCCGCCACGTCCAGCAACAGCCGCGCCACGAGGCTCGGCTCGTACTGCTCCGCCGCCGTGCGCACCACGTCAGGCAGGCGCATCAGCTCGCGCACCAGCGCCTGCTCCTCGGGAAGCGTCAGCAGCGCGGGATCGTAGCTCGCCGGAACGCCGCCGCCCTTGCGCAGCACGGTCGCGCTGCGCGCGTGCGCGTACTGGAGATAGGGACCGGTGTGGCCCTCGGGGCTCGTCACCTCGTCCCAGTCGAAGGTGTAGTCGCTGGCGCGGTTGTGCTTCAGGTCGCCGAAGGCGATGGCGCCCAGGCCGATCTGCTCCGCCAGCCCGTCGGGATCCTCTGTCACCAGGCTGCCCGAGGCGATGTTCGCGTCCACGAGCTTGCGCACGCGCTCCTTCGCCTCGTCCAGGACCTGATCCAGCTCCACCACCTGGCCCTTGCGCGTGCTCATGCCGTGGATGCGGCCGAACGGCACGTGGATGCACCGGTCCGCCCACGGCTGCCCCATCTCCTTCAGGGTGCGAAACACCTGGCGGAAGTGCAGCGCCTGGTCCTGCGCGACGACGTAGAGCGACTTGTCGAACTGGAAGCGCGCGTGGCGGTCCTCCGCCGCGGCCAGGTCGCGCGTGGCGTAGAGCGTGCTGCCGTCGTTCTTCTTCAGGAGGACGGGCGGCTCGTTCTCCGCGTAGGGCATGTCCACGATGATGGCGCCCTGCGACTCCTTCACGCCGGGCTTCTTCGCGATCTGGTCGATGACCGCGTCCATCCGGCCCTGGTAGCGGCTCTCCCCCTCGATGTGCTCGAAGGCGATGCCCATGCGCGCGTAGACGCGCTTGAATCCGGTGACGCTCGTCTCCCGGAACTGGTTCCAGAGCTTCATCGCCTCCGGCTCGTTGGCCTCCATGCGGCGGAAGAACTCGCGGGCCTTCTCGTCGAAGACGGGGTCCTCCCCGGCGCGCTTGTTGGCCTTGACGTACACCTCCACCAGGTGCGCCATGTCCGTGATGCGCGCCGGGTCGCCGTACTCCTGGAAGCCCACGGCCACGAGGCCGAACTGCTTGCCCCAGTCGCCCAGGTAGTTGATGCCCTCCACGCGCCAGCCCAGCGCGCGGTAGAGGTTCGCGATGCAGTGGCCCAGGAACGTGGTGCGGATGTGGTGGAAGCCAATGGGCTTGGCGATGTTGGGCGACGAGTAGTCGATGACCACCGTCTTGCCCTTGCCCTCCTCGGCGTCGCTGCCGTAGGCGACGCCCGCGAGCCGCACGCTGTCGATGACCTCCTGGGTGAAGGGCAGGGGCAGGAAGCGCGCGTTGACGTACGGGCCCACGGCCTTCACCTCCAGGCCGGGAACCTGGAGCGACTGCGCGAGCGCCGCGGCGATGGCGGGCGGCGCCTTCTTCTGCGCCTTGGCGAGCGGGAACGTGGCGAAGCTCAGGTCGCCGTGCTCGGGATCCGCGGGTTTCACCTGCGAATCGATGTCAGCGGCGGGGACGCCCAAAGCCCCGGCAAGAGCCTGGGCGAACGCGGCGCGGTAGCGGGAATAGACGGAAGTGCTCATGGGCCGCGCGGATACTACCCAAGGCGGGGCGCCTTCCTGCCACCTCTTCTGTGGCGAAGGCGCCCGGGGCGTCGTTCAGGGCACTGCGGGGCCGCGGCTGCGGGGACGCACCACCGCCGCCACGGTGTCCAGCAGCTTGGGCAGCTTCAGCGGCTTTTCGAAGTACCCGTCGATGCGGTCCGGACCTTCACCCGAGGTGAGGGACGCGACGTCGCTGGCGCCGGAGATGATGTAGACGACCACGTCCGCCAGGGACTCGGTGGTGCGGATGAAGTGCAGCACGGAGCGTCCGTCCTCGCCGGACAGCCGCAGATCCAACAGCACCATGGCCGGCCGGATGTGGGACAGGATGGAGCGCGCCTCGGCGGCGCCGGACGTGGCCATCACCCGGTAGCCCTCCTGCTCCAGCACCTGCTCCAGCACCTCGCGGCAGTCCACGTCGTCCTCCACCAGGAGGATGCCGCCCGCCTTGGGCGCCGCCTGGGTCAGGTCCGGGGCGCTGACGGCGCTCGCGAACAGGGGCAGGACCATCTGGAACGTGCTGCCCTCGCCCAGCACGCTCGTGGCGTCCACGCGCCCGCCGTGCAGCGCGACGATCTTCGCGACGAGGGGCAGACCCAGGCCCGCGCCCGGGGGACGCGGCATGCCGGGCTGCGCGCGGTAGAACGAGTCGAAGACGTGCTCCAGCGCCTCGGCCGTCATGCCCTGGCCGGAGTCCTTCACGGTGAGGGTACCCAGGCCCTCGGCGGACGCCACGCTCACCTCGACGACGTCGTCCGTCTCGCTGTGGTGGATGCCGTTCTCCACGAGGTTGTGGATGGCCTCGGAGATGCGCTCGCGGTCGCCGCGGACGAACACCTCCGGGCACGGCGGAATCACCACGCGCACGCGGCTGTGCTCGGCGACTGCGCCCAGCCCACGCACCACCTCTTCCGCCACGGCCTTGAGGCCGAAGGGGCGCTGGTTGAGCTGCATCTTCCCGGACGACAGCCGGGACATCAGCACCAGGTCGTTCACCTGCTGCAACAGCCGGTCGGAGTTGCGATCGCAGATCTGCACCGCGCGGCGCTGGCCGTCCGTCAGGGCGCCCAGCTTCTCCCGGCCCAGCATGGCCAGGTAGGCCTTGATGGTGGTGAGCGGGTTCTTCAAATCGTGGGACACATTGCCGAGCAGCTCCTCGCGGTTCTGCTCCAGGCTCTTGAGGCCCGCGATGGCCGTCTGCAGGTCCTTGTTGCGCCGGGCGCTGTCGTCGCGCAGCCGGGCCACCTCGTAGGCGGCGGTGAGCTGCGACGCCAGCGACTGCATCAGGATGTCGGACGCCCTGCGCCGGGCGCCCAGGACGACGAGCACGCCCGTCACGCCCTGCGGTCCCTCCAGGGGCACGGCGACGGTGTCGTCCTCGCGCAGCAGGACCTTGTCGGTGAAGCAGCGGCCCACCACGCCCTCGCCCGGGACGGCGGCGGTGACGCGCTCGTCGTAGCGGCCGCGCACGTGCTCCACATGGAGCTGGTTGCGCGACGGGAAGTGGCGCGCGACGTAGCAGACCTTGGGCTTGAGCAGCGTGTGGAGCGTCTGGAGCTGCGCCCGCAGGGCCTCGGTGGGGCCCGCGTTGTCGGTGAGCTGACGGCCCATCTCCAGCAGCGCCTGGGCGGCGGAGTCCGTGTCCACGGGAGGCGGAGGCTTCGCCGCCCGCTTCGGTGGGGACTTCTTCACGGTCGCGGCAGCGGGGCGCAGTTGAACGACTTCAGCGAGCTGCGGACCCTTTTTCTTCGATGGCACGCGTGAATCCTGCTTCATGTCTCGCGTGGGAGGGAACCACCCCGGTGTGTGCCAGCCCCCGGGGAGGGGGCCCATGTCCGGTGTCCGACAGCGCGAGCGTTCGCTGCCTGCTCATGCCCGGCGCTGGATGCGGCCGTCCTTGTCCAGGCTGTAGGGCTCCACGAGCGCGGCCTGCACCTTGTCCTGGTAGCCCTGCACCGCGAAGCCGCTCTCCGCCACGGCCGCCAGCGCGGCCGTCTGCACGCGGCGCGCGGTGTCCTCGGAGGTGAGCAGCTGGAGCAGGGGCTCCCGGGCCGGCTCGTACTTCAGGGAGCCCAGGACGTTGATGGCGGCGATCTTCACGTCGTCGGACATGTCCTCCAGGAAGGGGAGGACGGCGGGGGCCACGCGCGGGTCCTGCTTGCCCTGGACGTGGTGGAGCAGGACGACCTTCTTCTCCGGGTCGCGCGTGTAGCGGGACGACAGGTGCTGGAGCGTGTCGGTGATGACGCCCAGCAGCGCGTCCTCCGCCAGCAGCTCCTGGAGCACCCGCAGCGCCCACGACGTGGCGTGCTCGCTCTGCTTGAGGAACGCGCTCACCGGCGCGACGGCCTCCTGGCCGAAGCCCTTGATGAGCTCGAAGGTGTGCTCCTTCTCGTCCGCGTCGGTGGTGAGCGGGTCCACGGTGATGGTGAACCGGCTGAGCAGCACCGTCACGGCCTCGGGGTACTTCATCTCCCCCAGCTGCTGCAGGGCCTTCTGCCGCGTGGACGGCTCCCCATACTTCTGGGTCACCTTGGATTTGAGCTTGAGGGCTTTTTCGGGGCCCGAGCCGCCCGTGAGGAAATCGAAGAGACCCATAGGTACGTACCCGCTCCGGATTCGGAAGGTGGAGGCGCCATGTAGGACGGGGCGCCTTCCAGGACAAGAGGCAACAAGTAGCAACGAGAGGTCATCACACTACAGCGTCAACTCCCGGCGGACGTCGCCCCGGTAGGCCCGCGCCAGCGTTTCCGCGGCCGCGCGCACCTCGTCGGTGGCCTCCTCGGGGACCTTCACCTGGAGCAGGAGGTACATGTCGCCCGGCGCGCCTCCCCGGAGCGACGGCACGCCGCGTCCCTTGAGCCGCATCTTCCGGCCGGACTGTGAGCCGGGCGGCACCTTCAGCGTCACCTCGCCCTGGAACGTGGGCACGCGCACCTCGCCCCCCAGCAGCGCCTCGGACACCGTCACCGGCAGGTCCAGGTACAGGTCGTCACCCTCGCGGCGCACGAGCGGGTGCTCGGCGACTTCCGTCTCGATGTAGAGGTCGCCGGGGGGCCCGCCATGGACGCCCGCGGCACCCTGTCCTGCGAGCCGCACCTTGGAGCCCGTCAGGACGCCGGCCGGAATCTTCACCGTCAGCCGCGTCGTCTCCTCCTGGATCCCGTTGCCGCCGCACTGGGTGCAGGTCTCGGGGGCCCGGCCGCTGCCCCGGCAGGTGGGGCACACGCCCGAGCCACCGAACACGGCGCCGCCCCGTCGCGCCCGGCCCGTGCCGTTGCAGGTGGGGCAGGTGACGAGCTTCCCGGTGTGGCCCTCGCCGTGGCACTTGCCGCACCGGCCCGGGCGCTGGAGGGACAGCGTGCGCTCGGTGCCAGACACGGCCTCGGCGAGTGAAATCTGGACGCGGGTCGTCAGGTCGTCCCCGCGCTCGGCCGCCTGGGCGGCCCGGTACTGGCGGTAGGCCGTGGCCTTCTTCTCGTCGAAGCCGATCTTCTCCGCGTCCTCGCCGAACTCGTCGTAGAGCGGGCGCTTCTTCGGATCGCTCAGGACCTCGAAGGCGCTGTTGATGCGCTTGAACTTTTCCTCCGCGCTCTTGTCACCCGGGTTGACGTCCGGATGGTGCTGGCGCGCCAGCTTCCGGAAGGCCTTCTTGATCTCGTCCGCGGACGCCGTCCGTGGCACGCCCAGAATCTGGTAGTAGTCGTCCGCCATAGTTCTCGCCGTGCAGTACCCGACATCCAGGAACGTAACCAGCGGGGCGGTGAGCGCCAGCACGGGATGTCCGGACAGGGCCGGGATGGTTACAGTCGCCGGAAGATGAGGAAGGTCATGCCAGCACCGCGCGGACGTCGAGCGGTTCACCTGGGGCTGGCGTGCTGGCTGCTGGGCGCCCCCCTCGGGCCCGGGTCCAGCCTCTGGACGACCGCCCACGCCGCCGCGCCCGCGCCGGCCTCCCCCCGGGAGGAGGGCAGGGTGATGGACCGCGTCGTGGCGGTCATCGAGGGCCAGGTCCTCACCCAGAGCGAGCTGGAGATGGAGGCCCGGGTGGCGCTGATCCAGCGGGGGGCCGTGCAGGTCGCCGCCCTCCCGCTGGACGAGCAGACCCTCCAGGGAGCCCTGGAGTTCTCCATCAACCAGCGTCTCCAGGTCCTGAGCGCGGACCGGCTGCAGGCCTTTCCCGCCGAACCTGCGGAGGTGGAGGCCCGTCTGGAGGCGTTCCGGATGAGGCTGGGAGGGGAGGAGGGGCTGAAACGCTTCCTCGCCCGTCATGACGTGGACCAGGAGGCCCTGCTGGCGGTGCTGGCGCGGGGGCTCCGGGCGGAGCGGATCCTGGACAGTCGGGTGCGCTTGAAGGCACAGGTGAGCGAAGCGGAGGTGCGCCACCATTATGACGAACACCGGGACCTCTTCCCCGGCGAGTTCGACCAGGCGGCGCGCACGGCCATCCGCGAACAGCTCGTGCGGGCGCGCTACGGGGAGCTGGCGGCGCAGGCCCTGGCTGAAGTACGCAAGTCGGCGCAGGTGCGGCGCGTGGCGCCCTTCGCGCGGGAGGCACGGCGATGAGACGGCTGCGGGAGGACGGGACTCCCGAAAAGGCGCAGGGCTTCATCCTCCGGCAGATGACCGTGGACGACATGCCGGCGGTGATGGCGCTGGAGAAGCAGTCCTTCAAGAACCCCTGGTCCCCGGAGCTGCTCCAGCGCGAGCTCCAGCACGACTGGTCCACCATCCTGCTCGTGGAGGAGCCGCTGCCCGAGGGCGGCGTGGCCCTCCTGGGGCTCGCCATCTTCTGGATCGTCCACGACGAGGTCCACGTCCTCAACGTGGCCACCGCCCCCGTCCACCGTCGCCGGGGTGTCGCGCGCACGGTGATGGAGGAGGTGCTGCGCCGGGGCGTCGCGCGCCGCTGCTCCCTGGCCACGCTGGAGGTGCGCCGGGGCAACGAGTCCGCGCTCAACCTCTACCGCTCGCTGGGCTTCCGGCCGGTCGGCATCCGGCCGAACTACTACGCGGACGAGGGCGAGGACGCGATCGTGATGGTCCTCGACTTCTAGGATTGCGCGGAGTAGAGCGTCCGGCCCGGGGATTGGCCATGCTTGACACCCGGGGGCCCCTCCCTATACTCGCGGGCCTTTCTGTAGCCTGTAGGTAGATATGCTCCGCTTTCGTGTGTCCGGAAGCGGTTCCCATCGAAGAAGAGGTTTCAGTGCCGACCATCAGCCAGCTCGTCCGCAAGGGCCGCGAGAAGCTCAACATCAAGGGCAAGAGCCCTGCCCTGAAGGAGTGCCCCCAGAAGCGCGGCGTGTGCACCCGCGTCTACACCACGACTCCGAAGAAGCCGAACTCCGCGCTCCGCAAGGTGGCCCGCGTTCGTCTGACCAACGGCATCGAGGTCACCTCCTACATCCCCGGCGTGGGTCACAACCTCCAGGAGCACTCGGTGGTGATGATCCGCGGAGGCCGCGTGAAGGACCTCCCGGGCGTTCGCTACCACATCATCCGCGGCACGCTGGACTCCGTGGGCGTTGCCGGTCGCAAGCAGAGCCGTTCGAAGTACGGCGCGAAGCGTCCCAGCTAGTCCCCCCGCGCGTCGTTGGCGCGGAACACCTTCGCAGTCCTTGAAGCAGTGTCGGACGCTGGCCCCACACCCTGGGGAGTGTCCTTTCGAAATCCAAGTCTTGAAGCCCCGCGAAGCTTTCCTCTGAAGAGGGGAGTGGGGCGTAAGGGAAGAGATGCCTCGTCGTCGCGTAGTCGCCAAGCGGAAGATTCTCCCGGATCCGAAGTTCCAGGACCGGCTCGTCACCAAGTTCGTCAACGACCTGATGCGCAAGGGGAAGAAGTCCATCGCGGAGGGCGTGTGCTACGGCGCCTTCGCCCTCATGGAGGAGCGCGCGAAGGAAGACCCCCTCAAGACCTTCAAGAAGGCCCTGGACAACGTCAAGCCCGTGCTTGAGGTCAAGAGCCGCCGTGTCGGTGGCGCGACCTACCAGGTCCCCGTGGAGGTCCGTCAGGATCGCCGCGTCGCGCTCGGCATGCGCTGGATCATCTCCTACGCCAAGGCGCGCGGTGAGAAGACCATGCAGGAGAAGCTGGCCGGCGAGATCATGGACGCCGCCAACAACCGCGGCAACGCGGTGAAGAAGCGTGAAGACACGCACAAGATGGCGGAGGCGAACAAGGCCTTCGCGCACTACCGCTGGTAGGTCCCGTCAGGGGCTTCGCGGTCGCCGCCCGGATGCGCTATCAGCGTCCGGGCGGTTTTGTTTGTCAGCACAGCAGGTTCTCTGAGATGTCCGGTCGGTGGGTGGGCAGGGCCGCTTCCGGCGCCTCCCGCCTCCCTGGAAGGAACTGAGTCATGGCCCGTGAGTTCCCCCTCGAGCGCTACCGCAACATCGGCATCATGGCGCACATCGATGCCGGCAAGACGACCACCACCGAGCGGATCCTGTTCTACACAGGCGCCATCCACAAGATGGGCGAGGTGCACGAAGGCACCACCACGACGGACTGGATGGTGCAGGAGCGCGAGCGCGGCATCACCATCACCTCCGCCGCCATCAGCGCGTTCTGGGAGCGCGAGGGCCACCGCTACCGCGTGAACATCATCGACACGCCGGGGCACGTGGACTTCACCATCGAGGTGGAGCGCTCGCTGCGCGTGCTCGACGGCGCCATCGCCGTGTTCGATGCCGTGAACGGTGTCGAACCGCAGTCGGAGACGGTGTGGCGCCAGGCGGACCGCTACAAGGTCCCGCGCATCTGCTTCATCAACAAGATGGACCGCGTGGGCGCGGACTTCGAGATGTCCGTCGGCACCATCCGCGAGAAGCTGGGCGCGCGTCCCGTGCGCATGCAGCTGCCGCTGGGCGCCGAGGACAAGCTCAAGGGCGTCATCGACCTGGTCCGCATGAAGGCGCTCGTCTTCCAGGAGCAGGAGCAGGGCAGCAAGGTCGACATCGTGGAGATTCCCGAGGAGTTCCAGGCCGCGGCGGAGGCCGCGCGCGCGGAGCTGCTGGAGGCCGCGGCCGAGCAGGATGACGCGCTCACGGAGAAGTTCCTCGAGGGCCAGGAACTGACCGAGGAAGAGGTGCGCCGCGCCATCCGCAAGGGCTGCGTGGGCCTGAAGCTGTTCCCCGTGTTCTGCGGCTCGGCGTTCCGGCACAAGGGCGTCCAGCCGCTGCTGGACGCGGTGGTGGACTACCTGCCCAGCCCGCTGGACGTGCCACCCATCCAGGGCAAGACGCCCAAGGGCGAGGACGCGGTGCGCGAGACGCGCGACGACGCGCCCTTCAGCGCGCTGGCGTTCAAGATCATGAACGACCCGGCCTTCTCCTCGCAGACGCTGACGTTCCTTCGCGTCTACTCGGGGAAGCTGGAGGCGGGTACGGCGGTCTGGAACTCCGTGAAGGGCAAGCGCGAGCGCGTCAGCCGGCTCGTGCAGATGCGCGCGGACAAGAAGGACGAGCTCACCGAGTGCTACGCTGGTGACATCTGCGCCGTGGTCGGCCTGAAGCTCGCGACGACGGGCGACACGCTCTGCGATGACAAGCAGCAGATCGTGCTGGAGCGCATGGAGTTCCCCGAGCCGGTCATCGACATCGCCATCGAGCCGAAGTCGACCGCGGACCAGGACAAGATCATCCAGTCCCTGCAGCGGCTGGCGATGGAGGACCCGTCCTTCCGCGTGCGCACCAACGAGGAGACGGGCCAGACGCTCATCGCCGGCATGGGCGAGCTGCACCTGGAGATCATCGTCGACCGGCTCCTGCGCGAGTTCAAGGTCGACGCGAACATCGGCAAGCCCCAGGTGGCCTACCGCGAGACGGTGACGACCACCCAGACGGCGGAGGGCAAGTACATCCGCCAGACGGGTGGCAAGGGCCAGTACGGCCACATCCACCTGCGCGTGTCGCCCAACGAGCCCGGCAAGGGTTTCGAGTTCATCAACAGCATCACCGGAGGCGCCGTGTCCAAGGAGTTCGTGGACGCCGCGCGCGACGGTGCCCGCGAGGCCATGCAGAACGGTCCCGTGGCGGGCTACCCCATGGTGGACGTGAAGGTGGAGGCCTACGACGGCTCCATGCACGACGTGGACTCGTCGGAGATGGCGTTCAAGATCGCCGGCTCCCTGGCCTTCAAGGACGCGGTCAGAGCGGCCCAGCCGGTGCTCCTGGAGCCCATCATGGCCACCGAGGTCCTCACCCCCGAGGCCTCCATGGGCGACGTCATTGGCGACCTGAACGGCCGGCGCGGGAAGATCCTGGGGATGACGCCCCGGCCTGGCGGCGTGCAGGCCATCCAGGCAGAGGTGCCCCTGGCCGCCATGTTCGGCTACTCGACCGACCTGCGGAGCAAGAGCCAGGGAAGGGCGACGTACACCATGCAGTTCAAGCACTACGCAGCCGCGCCCAAGTCCGCGCTCAACCGCTGACGCCCTGGCTGGAGGGGAAGCCGCCGGGCGAATTGTATTGACGTTCCAGCGGCTTTGAAGCACACGCAGCACCGCTCGGGAGTTCTCTCCCAAAGTTCCAGACCGCCGGGGTTGCACCGGTGCCGTCGTGAGGAGTGGTTCATGTCCAAGGAAAAGTTCGACCGCAGCCTGCCCCACGTGAACATCGGAACGATTGGGCACGTGGACCACGGCAAGACGTCGCTGACGGCGGCCATCACGAAGGTGCTCGCGAAGTCCGGCGGCGCCACGTTCATGGCGTACGACCAGA
>NZ_RAWB01000272.1 GCF_003612055.1 Corallococcus llansteffanensis | reverse complement strand
GCCTGGATGATCCCGGCCACGACGCGGCCCCGCAGGACCTGGAGCCGATGGTGGAGGACGGAGCGGCGACCGTGCCCCAGCAGCTCGCGCTGCCGCCGTACCCGGGCCACGGCATCGTCCCGCCCCAGGTGGGCCCCTCGAGCCTCAACGTCGAGTTCCCCGCGTCGACGCCCTTCGACGCGTCCGTGCCCGTCAGCGTCCCGGAGGACACCGCCGCGCAGGACGTGCCCGCGGCGGAGGCGTACTTCACGGAGCCCGTGCAGGAGACCCCTCCGGCCACGCCCGTGGCGCCGCCGCCCGCGACGAACGTCGTGACGTCGCCGCCCGTGGCGAAGGGCCCGGTGGGGCCGAAGGCGCCGTCGCCCGAAGACGACGACGCGGCGCTGAGCGCCGTGCTGAAGCCCAAGCGCACGGGCCTCTACGTCGCCGGAGGCCTGGTCCTCCTGGCGGCCGTGGCCGCGGTGGTGATCTCCCGGGGCTCGGGTGGGGAAGTGACTCCCGTGCCGCCGCCGAAGGTCGAGCAGCCCGTGGAAGCGCGCAAGCCGCCCGAGGTCCCGGCCGTGCCGGACGTCGCGCCGCCGCCCGTGAAGACCGTGCAGGAGGACCCGGTCGATGCGGGCGCCGTCCCGCCGAAGACGGTCACCGCCAACGTGGAAGTGGACGCCGGCACGCCGCCCGTGAAGGTGGTCACGCCCGAGCCCGCTGCGCCCGTCGACGCGGGGCTCGCGGTCGCGCCTCCGGCCACGCCGGAAACAGCGCCGCCCGTGGCGAAGGCCACCTACGCCGACCTGATCAAGGAAGGCCGCACGGCGATGAGCCGCAAGAGCTTCAAGGCGGCGGTGGGCGCCTACCGCAAGGCGCTCGCGCTCAACGCGGACTCCACCGAGGCCAAGGCCGGCCTGGGCATCTCGCTCGCCAACAGCAACAACATGAGCGCGGCGGGCTACCGCGAGGCGGCCAAGCTGCTCCAGGACGTGGTCCGCCAGGAGCCCAAGAACGCGAAGGCCTGGTTCTGGCTGGGCAGCTCGCTGCAATTCTCCGGTGAGGAACCCCGAGCGGCCGAGGCCTACAAGCGGTATCTGTTCCTCGAACCGACGGGAACCTCGGCCGAAGAGGTGCGCGCGCTGCTCAAGGGGATGGGCACCTAGGCGGCGGGCAGCCCTTCCGCCTTCCCGTCCCTGCCGGAGTCGTCGTGCTCGTCCTCGGACTCGAAACCTCGTGCGATGAAACCGCCGCCGCCGTCGTGGAGGATGGTCGGCGCGTGCTGTCGGACGTCGTCTCCACGCAGGTGGACATCCACCGCCGCTGGGGCGGCGTCGTGCCGGAGCTGGCCAGCCGCAACCACATCGTCCAGGTGATGCCCGTCCTGCACGAGGCCCTCACCCGCGCGGGCAAGACGCTGGACGACATCGACCTGCTCGCCGTCACGTCCGGCCCCGGCCTCATCGGCGCGCTGCTCGTGGGGCTCCAGGTGGCCAAGGGCCTGAGCCTCGCCACCGGCAAGCCCTTCGTCGGCGCCAACCACCTGGAGGGCCACCTGCTCGCCATCCGGCTGCTGGAGGACGCGCCCGCGCCGCCGTTCCTGGGGCTCGTGGTGTCCGGCGGCCACACGAGCCTCTACGAGGTGCGCGACTACGGGAACTACCGCCTCGTCGGCCGCACGCGCGACGACGCCGCGGGCGAGGCCTACGACAAGACCGCGCGCATCCTCGGCCTGCCGTACCCGGGCGGGCAGCCCATCGACGAGCTGGCCCAGAAGGGCGACCCGGAGGCCATCCGCTTCCCGCGCGCGCTGCCGGGCGACAACTTCGACGTGTCCTTCTCCGGGCTGAAGACGTCGGTGCTCCACCACATCCAGAAGCACGGCGTGCCGGAGGGGCAGGCGCTCCACGACCTGTGCGCGTCGTTCCAGGAGGCGGTGGCGGACGTGCTGTCGAAGAAGCTCGTCGCCGCGGCGCGGAGGCTGGGCCACACGCAGCTGGTGCTGTGTGGCGGCGTGGCGGCGAATTCGCGGCTCCGGGCGCTGTGCAAGGAGCGCGCGGAGGAGCGCGGGCTGCGCATGTTCCTGCCCCCGGTGCGACTGTGCACGGACAATGGGGCGATGATCGCCGTCGCGGGGTATGAAGCGTGGCGCCGCGGTCTGCGCGGTGACTTCCGCCTCGCGGCCGACCCCGCCTGGCGCATGGAGTAGGGAAGGGACGGCTCCTCAGTGGAATCGCCGCGCGACATCCTCAAGCGCCACGGACTGCGCCCCAAGCACAGCTGGGGCCAGAACTTCCTCGGAGACGCGGATGCGCTCCAGTCCATCGCGGACGCGCTCGAGCTGCGCGAGGGCGAACCCGTGGTGGAATTGGGCCCGGGCCTGGGCCACCTCACGCGCTTCCTCGCCGCCACCGGCGCGCAGGTCACCGCCGTGGAGCGCGACCGCGACATGGTGGCCGTGCTGGAGAAGGAGGCCATCCCCGGCGTGCGCGTGGTGTCCGGCAACGCCGCCACGGTGGACTTCGCCCAGGTGGCCGGCGTCCCCGAAATCGCGCTGGTGGGCAACCTGCCGTACCACCTGACCAGCTCCATCCTCTTCCAGGTGCTCGCGCAGCGCGCCCACATCTCGCGCGCCGTCTTCACCCTCCAGAAGGAGGTGGTGGTGCGCCTGGCCGCCGAGCCCGGCAACCGCGACTACGGGCTGCTCACGGTGCTGCTCGGCCTGCACTTCGACGTCGAGGAGGTCCTCACGCTGGAGGCGTGGCGCTTCCACCCGCCCCCGAAGGTGGACTCCGCCGTGGTGCGCCTCACGCGGCTCGCCAGTCCCCGCGCGCCGCTCGTGGACGAGGCCCGCTTCACCAGGCTGGTGAAGGCCGGCTTTGCCCAGCGCCGCAAGACGTTGATCAACTCGCTCAAGTCCGACAAGGGGCTCGCGAAGCCGGACGTTCTGCTCGCCGCGCTCCAGACTGCTGGTGTGGATCCGGGCCGCCGCGCGGAGACGCTCTCCCCGGCGGAGTTCGCCGCCATCGAGCGCGCGCTCGGGCCCGTCACCGCCATGGCGCCTCCGCCTCCCGACGCGCCCGAGCCCGACTCGGAAGCAGACGCGGACGACGCGTCCTAGCGCTTCAGTGCTTCTGGCCCAGCGCGGCCAGGAGCCCCCCCTGCTGGGCGAGGAAGGCGCGGAACTCGCCCTCGTCGATGCGCAGGCGCGCGAGCACCGTGCTCAGCACCTCGTCCACGGAGCCGTCTGGCCGGCGCTTCAGCTCGAAGGCCGTCTTGAGCAGCGCCACGCCGTAGAGTGGATCCACGTCCACCGGAGGTGCGGGCGGGGCCGTCGCGGGGCGTGGAGCGGGCGCGGCTTCCTCGCGCTCCACCACGTCCACCACCGTCTTCACCCGCTGCCTGCCGCGCATCTAACCGAGCACTCCTGCTGTCCCGGTGTTCGCGGGACGTGTGGGCGGGCACCGTAAGAGATGACCTGGAGCCGTGCAAGGGTGGGGTGGGCCGGCGAAAATTGCCGGATGCGCGGGAGCATGGTTGTGTTATCCGCCCCCCGCGCGCATGCGGCGCATGTGCTGTTTTCCGGGGGCGGAGGCCTCGGGCCGATGGACCACCGCTACATCGTCGTCGAAGGGCCCATCGGCGTGGGCAAGACGAGCCTCGCCAACCTCCTCACGGAGCGCCTGGGCAGCCGCCGCATCCTCGAAGTGGTGGAGGAGAACCCCTTCCTCTCCAGCTTCTACGCGGACCGGCAGAAGTTCGCGTTCCAGACACAGGTGTTCTTCCTGCTGTCGCGCTTCCGCCAGCAGCAGGAGCTGTTCCAGCAGGACCTGTTCCGCTCCGTCACGGTCAGCGACTACCTGTTCGCCAAGGACCGCATCTTCGCCAACCTCACGCTGGCGTCGGACGAGCTGGCCCTCTACGACCGCGTCTTCGAGGCGCTCGGGCCCCGCGTCACCCGGCCCGACCTGGTCATCTACCTCCAGGCCCAGCTGGACGTGCTGCTGCATCGCATCAAGAAGCGCGGTCGCGAGTTCGAGCGCAAGTTCGACGCGGGCTACCTGGAGTCGCTCACGCACGCGTACAACGACTTCTTCGCCCACTACACGGACACGCCGCTCCTGGTGGTGAACACCTCGGACATCGACTTCGTCCACAACGAGGCGGACCGCGAGGAACTGATGCAGGCCATCCAGGCGGCGAAGCCCGGCGTGCAGCATTACGTGCCGCGGGCGTCCCGGCGGGCCTGACGTCAATCGCCCGCCAGGCTGTTCGTCGTGTGGGAAGCCCCACATGAGGCTCCGAGGGCGTTAGAGTGCACCTTCGTGGCACCCCGGCCTCCGGCGATCCCCTCTGGGGACGGCGAGGGGCTTGTCGTTCCACGAGGCCGTCCCACCCGTCTCCACAGGAGGTGAACCGTGAAGGACAAGGTCACCATCCATACGCTGAAGCGCCTGAAGCAGTCTGGCCAGAAGATCTGCATGGTCACCGCGTACGACGCGACGTTCGCTCGCATCCTCGACGAGGGTGGGGCGGACGTGCTGCTGGTCGGTGACTCGCTCGGCATGGTCATCCAGGGCCAGGAATCCACCCTGCCGGTGACGATGGACCAGATGGTCTACCACTCGGCCGCGGTGAGCCGGGGCGCGAAGCGGGCGCACGTGGTGGGCGACCTGCCGTTCATGAGCTACCAGGTGTCGCCGCACGAGGCGGTGCGCAACGCCGGCCGGCTCGTCTCCGAAGGCAACGTGGGCAGCGTGAAGCTGGAGGGCGGCGCCGAGTTCGCCGACACCGTGCGCGCCATCGTCCGCGCCAGCATCCCCGTCATGGGCCACCTGGGGCTGACGCCGCAGTCGGTGCACAAGATGGGCGGCTACGTGGTGCAGGGCCGCGACGAGGACGCCGCGCGCCGCATGCTGGACGACGCGCTCGCGCTGGAAGAGGCCGGCGCGTACGCGCTGGTGCTGGAGGGTGTGCCGCTGGAGCTGGCGCGCACCATCACCCAGAGCCTGAAGATTCCGACCATCGGCATCGGCGCGGGCAAGCACTGCGACGGGCAGGTGCTGGTCTGCTACGACCTGCTGGGCATGAACCCGGACTTCAAGCCGAAGTTCGTCAAGCGCTTCGCCAACCTGCACGGCAACATCACGGAAGCGGCGGGCGCGTTCTTCTCGGAGGTCCGCGGGGGCACGTTCCCCGACGACGAGCACAGCTTCAAGGCGAACAAGAACGTGCGCCTCGTGGCCGCGACGCCGGTGGGTCCGGAGTCGGAAGCGCTCGCCGAGGGCGCGGAGAAGGTCGGCGCCATCTACGGGGCCCCGGTCTAGCCATGGCCCCTCGCGTCCTGCGCACCGTGCCGGAAGTGAAGGCCTGGGTGGAGACCCTCCAGAAGGAGGGTCGTCGCCTGGCGCTCGTGCCCACCATGGGGTTCCTCCATGAGGGCCACGTCTCGCTCATGAGGGAGGGCGGCCGGCGCGCGGACGTGGTGGCCGCTTCCATCTTCGTGAACCCCACGCAGTTCGGCCCCCGCGAGGACCTCGCGCGCTACCCGCGCGACTTCGAGGGGGACCTGGGCCGGTGCGCGAGCGCGGGCGTGGAGGCCGTGTTCGCCCCGGAGCCCGCGGTGATGTACCCGCCCGGCTACCAGACCTACGTGGACGTCACCGACGTCAGCCAGGGACTGTGCGGTGAGCGCCGTCCCGGCCACTTCCGGGGCGTCGCCACCATCGTCACGCAGCTGCTGGCGCTGTTCCGGCCCGCCGTGGCGCTCTTCGGTGAGAAGGACTACCAGCAGCTCCAGGTCATCCGCGCGCTCAACCGCGACCTGCACCTGGGCGCGGACATCGTGGGCATGCCCACGGTGCGCGAAGCGGACGGGCTCGCGATGAGCAGCCGCAACGCCTACCTGTCCGCCGACGAGCGGCAGCGGGCGCTCGCCCTGTCGAAGGGCCTGCGAGCGGCCCAGGCCCTGCTCGCCTCCGGCACCCGGGACACGGGAGCGCTCGTGGAGGCCGTCCGCCGGGAGCTCCAGGCGGCGGACCTGCGCGAGGACTATGTGGAGGTGCGGGACGCGGAGCGGCTGTCGTCCCTCGCGACGGTGGCGCCGGGGCAGACGGCGCGCGTGCTGGTGGCCGCCTTCTGCGGCGCCACGCGGCTCATCGACAACATGCCCCTGGCCGGTTAGGAGACTCGGGACACGTTATGGCCGGAAAGCCGAAGGGTGTGGGTGCTGAGCCGGGGGTGAAGCTCATTGCCGAGAACCGGCGTGCGCGCTTCGACTACACGGTGGACGAAAAGGTGGAAGCGGGGCTGGAGCTCACCGGGAGCGAGGTGAAGTCGCTGCGGGATGGCATCGCCAACCTGTCGGACGCCTACGCGCTGCAAAAGGGCACGGAGCTGTTCCTGCTCAACGCCCACATCGGCTCCTACAAGGCGGCGAGTGTGTTCGACCACCTTCCCACGCGGGGCCGCAAGCTGTTGATGCACCGGTCGGAGATCGACCGTTGGACGGCGAAGGTACGCGAGCGCGGTTACTCCATCATCCCGCTCGTGCTGTACTTCAGGAAGGGACGGGCCAAGGTGGAGCTGGGCCTGTGCCGCGGCAAGACGCACGAAGATCGCCGCCACGACATCAAGGAACGGGAGACGAAGCGGGAGATGGACCGGGAAGTGCGCCGTCGTTGAAGGGCGCGCCCGCAATTCCCCGCCGGACAGGCTGGAATGGACAAGAAGGTCTCAGACAAGAAGGAGCGGCTCCTGGCCGCGCTGGATCAGGGGATGGTGATGATCCACCTGGACGCGCGCCGCCCCGGCGTGCTCGTCCCCGCCAGCCTCCGAGGCGAAGCACACCTGCGCCTCAACCTCTCCTACCGCTTCGAGCCGCCCGACCTCACGGTGGGCGAGTGGGGCGTGCGCTCCACGTTGAGCTTCTCCGGTTCGCGCTTCACGGTGGCGGTGCCCTGGTCGGCGCTGTTCGCCATCGCCAGCCACGTGACGAAGGAGTTCTGGATGTACCCGGAGGAGATGCCGCCGGAGCTGCTCCAGCAGCCCCCCGTGGCGTCCGCCTCCGTGTCGCGTCCGCCGCAGCCCGCGCCGGTGCCCGTGCCCGTCGCCGCCGAGCGGCCCCGCGCGTTCCTGCGCGAGGTGCAGAGCGAGCACTCCGACGAGCCAGAGACGCAGGCGCGCCCCGCGGAGGTGCCGTCACCGGCCGCCGCCGAAAGCGGCCCGGGCAGCCCGCCAGAGGAGCCGCAGCCGCCGCGCCGCGGGGGGCACCTGCGGCTGGTGAAGTAGGGCGGTCCTCCCCAAGTCCACGGAGGACCGGGCCGGACGTCAGCGCTTGAGCTCCGCGTCGATGTCCGCCTTCATGCCGCCCATGAACGAGCCCGTCCACGCGCGGTAGCCCCGGAGCTTGAGCTGCACGGGGATGGCGCGGGACGGGTAGACGTTGTCCATCACGAGGGGCGTCACGCCCACGTCCACGCCGTCCACCGTCACCCGCGCGCCGGAAGGCTCGCTGCGGATGGACAGCGTACCCGTCTGGCCGCCGTTGAGGGCATGCAGCACCTGGGCTTCGTAGCGGGGCCACAGGAACACCACGCCCCCCGCGAGCACCGTGACGATGGCGAACAGCGCCACCACGGGGCCCCATCGCCTGCGCGGGCGGGGCGGCGGGGCCGGCGGCTCCAGCTCCCACGAGGTGCCCTCGGGACGAGGCCCGCGCTCCTCCAGCTCCAGGTCGCCCACGGACGCCTGATGGATGTTGGGCCGGGCCCGGCGTCCGGCGTCATCGAAGTCCGCGAGCGACTGCGTGGCCAGTGACGGCGCCGCGCTGTCCGCCACAGGGGCGGGTTTCCGCGACGGCCCGGACGACGCACGCACGGCTCCTGGAGGCGCGCCTGCGGGGGCACCGTGGCCGGAAGCACGGCCGGTGGCGGATGGCTCCCCGGGACGGGGCCCTCGCGCCGCGGCCGGGCCCAGGACGGTCGGCGTCTCGGCCGCGGAGCTCCACGGCGTGGACGCCCGCGCCGTCGGCCCCCGGGTGCAGGCCTCACAGGGGGCGTCGGGCGAGTCCAGGGCCCCGCCGCACACGGCGCAGGCGTGAACCACCTCGCCCGAGGCGGACAGCGCCACGCCCCCGGGACTCGGACTCCACGGCTCCGCTTCCTCGCCTCCCACGGGCACGGCCGCGGGTCCCGGGACCTTCCACGGCACGGGCTCCCCGCGCGCGGAGGGCGAAGGCGCCGCGCCGAAGAGGGACGTCCGCGTCCCGGAGGGCGCGTCGGCCGACCCGGGAGGCCCGCCGGACGTGACGAACGACACGGCGGGCGCCGTCGCGTTCTCCTGGGCGGCGATCCGGGCCAGGTCTCCCACGGACGGAGGCAGCCGCACCCCGCGCAGGAACGTGGCCAGCGCGTGCGACGATGCGGGCTCGCCCGTCTGCGCGAGCCAGCGCGCGAGCGCCTCGGACACGTCCTCCGGCTGCGGGAAGCGGCCCTCCGGGTCGCGCGACAGCATGCGCAGCACCAGCGTGGCCAGCGACGCGGGCACATCAGGCAGCGACGCGGGGGCGCGGTTGAGGATGGAGTAGGCCACCGCCATCGGCTCCACCGCGGGACCGAAGGGGTGCTGTCCGGCGAGCAGCTCCGACAGGATGATGCCCAGCGAGAACTGGTCGCTCAGCGCCGTGGCCGGCTCGCCCCGGAGGACCTCCGGCGCCGCGTAGGGCACCTTGCCCTTGAAGGCGCCGGGCTCCGTGCGCGACAGGCCCTCCAGCCGCGCGATGCCGAAGTCGGTGACCTTCACCTCGCCCTCGCGCGACACCAGCAGGTTGGACGGGGACACGTCCCGGTGCGCCGTCATCACCGCCCGGCCCTCATCCTGGCGCCGGTACGCATGCAGCAGCCCCGCCTGGGCCTGGCTCGCGATGAACACCGCCAGGTGCGGCGGGACGCGCAGCCCCTGGCGCGCCACCGCGCGCAGGATGGCCCCCAGGTCCCAGCCGTCCACCAGCTCCATCACCAGGAAGAGCCCCTCGGGGCCCTCACCCACGTCGTGCACGGTGACGATGTTCTGGTGCTGCAGCCGCATGGACAGCCGCGCTTCCGCGACGAACATGCTCGCGATGCCCGGCTCGCGCGCCAGGTGCGGCAGCATGCGCTTGATGGCCACGGTGCGCTCGAAGCCCTCCGCGCCCTTGGCCACGCCCAGGAACAGCTCCGCCATGCCTCCCGTGGCCAGGGGTTGCAGCAGCCGATAGCGCGAAGTCACGAGGTCCTCCAAGAAGCCCGGAGCGTCAGCCCTGCGCCTGGGTCAGGTCGCGCAGGTGCTTCCACGGGTAGATGCCGGTGTTGTGCTGGTCGCTGAACACGAACGCGAGCGCATAATTGCCCACGGGTTGCATCTGCAACACGCGCAGGTTCGCGGGCACCTGCGCGGGGTCCAACGTGCGCTTGGCCGTCCACTCGTCCACGCACGCGGCGCACGGACACTGCTGGCGCAGCACCTGCGCCGTGGCGGTCGTCGTCACGCCGTCGTCCCACGTCAGCGTCAGCGACTCGCCGTCCGCGGACAGCCTGGCGTCCGTCGCGCTGACGGGCTTGGGCGCGGGCTTGATGCGGTCCCAGAAGTTGCTCACCGGTCCACCTTCCAGAGTCTTGGGCACAGCAGGCCCCTCCCTACCATCCTTCCGGCGGGGCAGGGGACGTCCCGCGCGCGCCGTCCGGGGTTTGCGAGAGGGGGCGCGCTCAGGACGCCAGCTTGACCGGCTGCCGGTGGCCTTCCAGCCGCACGCCCTGCTGGGCGAGCACCGCGCGCAGGGCCAGCACCACCCGGGGGTCCAGCTGCGCGCCGCTCAGGTTGTCCAGGATCTCCATCGCCTTCTCCAGCGGCATGGCCTTCTGGTACGGCCGCGTGGAGGTGCACGCGTCGAAGGTGTCCGCGCACGCCACGATGCGCGCCAGCAGCGGGATGGAGTCCCCCTGGAGCTTGTCCGGGTAGCCCGTGCCGTCCCAGCGCTCGTGGTGGTGGCGCACGCACGCGCGCACCGGGCCCAGGAACGTCACCGGGCCGATGATGGCGTCGCCGATGGCGGGGTGCTCGCGCATCGTGGCCATCTCCTGGTCCGTCAGCCGCGACTGCTTGGTGAGGATGGACTCCACGATGCCAATCTTCCCGATGTCGTGGAGGATGCCGCCGTACTGCAGCTGGCGCAGCTCGCGCTCGGTGAGCTTCATCTCCCGGCCAATCTGCACCGCCACGTCGCCCACCCGCTGGCTGTGGCCGCGCGTGTACGCGTCCTTGGAGTCGATGGAGTTGGCCAGCGCGACGATGGTCTCCAGGTAGCCCTTCTCCAGGCTCTCGTAGAGGCCGCGCGTCTCCATGTCGTACGCGAGCAGCTGCTTGCTCATGTAGTTGAACGTCTGGGCCAGCTCCCCCAGCTCGTTCTTCTGCTTGAGGTTCACCTCGACGCCGAACTTGCCGCGCGCCAGCTCCAGCGACGTCGCGATGAACGTCTTCAGGGGCTGGGTGAGGTTGCGGGAGAAGATGGCCGCCAGCACCAGCGCCACCAGGATGGCGCCCCCCAGCCCCAGGAGGATGCGCCGCTCCATCGTCTCCACCTGGCGGTAGGCGTGCTCCACCGGCTGCTCGGACACGATGGCCCAGCCCGCCTCCGGCAGCACCGAGTATGCGGACACCACCGCGGCGCGCCCCTCGCCGAAGTTGCCCACGTGGAACAGCTCCGTGTCGGGCGAACCCTCGCGCTGCTTGAGCAGGTGCTCCAGGGGCGGCCGCTTCGACACGTCCTCGCCCACCGCGCCCAGGTCCCCGCCGCCGGTGATGAGCCGCCCGTTCCGGTCCGCCAGGTACGCGAACCCCGTGCTGCCCACGCGCTCCTGCGCCAGCATCTGCCGCAGGCCCGCGAGCGTCAGGTCCGCCGCCATGTAGCCCTGCACGGGGTCGCCCACCGGGAACGCCAGCGTCACCACCGGCCCGCCGCCGCCCGGGGACGCCACCACGTCCGAATAGCGCACCCCCGTCAGCCCCGCGTTGAGCAGCGCCCGCGCGCGCTCCTCGTGCTCGGCCACCGCGCTGGGGGCCATGTCGTGCACCGCGAAGGCCTGCAGCCCCGGCTGCCGCTGCTTGTCCGCGCCGAACACGGTGAGGGCCAGCACCTCCTGGCGCTGGTTGAGCACCGCCGCGATGTGCGAGCGCTGCGTGTCGCGCGGCAGGCTGAAGAACCCGCCCGGCACGCTGGACAGACCCACCACCATCTCCGTCGGGTCCTCCAGGAAGCCCTCGGCCTTGAGCCGCAGCTGCTTCACGCGCTCCTGCGCCAGCTCCTGTGCGTCGCGGATGAGCAGCTCGCGCGTATGGGACACCGACAACCAGCCCACCATCACCGTGGGAATGATGCTGACCACCAGCATCAGCAGGAGGATGGCTTTGAAAAGACGCACGGGAGGCTCCTCACCGACTGGCTACTTCTGCCAGCCGTCCTTCACCTTGACGTTGAGTTCGAGCGCGTCCACGGCCAGCTCGAAGCGCCGCGGCGCGGAAGGGACGGACCGGCCCTGGTCCGGGCTCACCGCCGTCACCGTCCAGCGGTAGCGGCCCGCCGGCAGCGCCGGCAGCGCCCACTGCCGCGCCCCCATCACCGCGCGCACCGGCGCCACGGGCTCCGCGCCCGCCTCCGCCGCCTCCGGGACGACCTCCACCTCGTAGCGCGTGGCGCCCTCCACCGCGGCCCACGACAGCGTCACCGGGCCCATCAGCCCGGCCGCCGTCGGCTTCAGCGTGAAGCGGTACTTGTCCGCGGGCTGCAGCGGCTGGGGCGCGGAGGGCGGCTCCGGCAGGACGGTGCCCTGCTGCACCCTCACGGACTCGCCCTTCGCGAGGATGCGGGTGGCGTGCTGGGCCTCCACCGTGACGGGCGGCCCCTGGCGGTGGGTGACGGTGGTGGTGCCGCCGTCGTGGTCCACCTCCACCGTGAAGTTGGAGGGCTGGGGCGGGTTGAGCAGCGCCCAGGCCTCGTCCGCCTTGTGCAGCGCGTCCGCGTAGCGCGCCTCGCGGAAGTGCGCCTCGGCGTCCTTCATGCGGACCTCGGCCTCGCGGCGCCGCGCGTCGTCCGGCGCGGCCTTCAGCGCCGCGCGCGACATCTCCAGCGCCTTGCGCGCCGTCTGCGGCTCCGTTCCCGCCGTCTTCGGCGGGGACGCGGACGTGGTGGCCGCCAGGAGGGGCGAGCCCTCCCGGGACTCGCGTTCCACCACCGCCGGAGCCGTGGGCACCACGGACAGACCCATCCATGCACTGAGCCAGAGGGCGGCCTTCATTGGAACTCGATCTTCCTGCCAGCCCGAACCGTGGCGGACGGAGTAGTGACGGACAGCGACTGGGTGGCCGGCTTCTCCAACGTGGCGTCCACCCTTCCGCGCAGGACGGTGACATCCGTCCGCAGCTTGCTCTCCGCGATCCCCACCAGGGAATCGCCCCCCAGGTGCACCGTGCTTCCGTTGGCGAACACCACCTGGGCACTCGCCCCGGACTCGGTGCGCACCTTGTCGTTCTCGTACAGCGGCAACTCGTCCCGCGCGGCGCTCCACTCGTCAGCGACCGCGCGCTTGATCTGCACGTCCCCTGACAGGTCCCGCAGGTGCGCGCGGGGCACCGGAGGGGGAAGGGGCGCCTCGGCGGGCCCGCGTGGCTTCTCGTCGGCCGTGCAGCCGGGAGGAAGGGTCGCGAGTGCGACCATGAACAGCAAGGGGGGCCAGCGTCGTCCGTTCACGAGAGGGGCTTTCCGTGGGACGTCAGTCTAACCGCAAACGGGCCCGGGGAGGGGGTCCCCCCGGTGCCAGGGACCGCCTGCCTAGTCGAGCCGCCGGTGCTCCAGGCACGGCAGGTTGCGCCGGATGCGCGCCTGCAGCTCCGGGTCCACCGGCGCCACCGCCAGCCCCTCGCCCTCGGAGGCGCGCGCCGTCACCAGCCCCCAGGGGTCCACGACCATCGCATGCCCGTACGTCAGCCGCTGGGCCGAGTGGCGCCCGCCCTGGGCCGGCGCCAGCACGTACGCCTGGTTCTCGATGGCCCGGGCCCGGAGCAGCACCTCCCAGTGGTCCTTGCCGGTCATCATCGTGAAGGCCGCCGGCACCGCCAGCAGCGTCGCCCCGTCCTTCGACAGCCGCCGGTACAGCTCCGGGAAGCGCAGGTCGTAGC
>NZ_RAWB01000271.1 GCF_003612055.1 Corallococcus llansteffanensis | reverse complement strand
GCCTCCTCGTTCATCTGCATGCGGCCCGCGGACAGGCGCACCATGGCCTGGGGCATCAGCAGGCGGGCGGTGGCGATGGTGCGCACCATGTCCACCGTCTCCACGCGGTGCTGCTCGGCGAGCGGCGCCACGTCTCCGTCCATGGAGAAGACGCTGTCGGTGACGACCAGCTTGCGCTGGGCGGGCGTGTCCGCCAGCGCTCGGGCGAGGGCGGCGGCATCCGCGTGCGGATAGACGACGACGCGCGCGCGCGACAACCGGCAGCCGTCCACCAGCGAGGCGTGGTTGAGGGCGTCGGAGAAGACGGCGTCGCCGGGGCCCACCAGCGCGGGGAGGATGCCGGTGTTGGCCGCGTAGCCGGAGTTGAAGAGGCGCACTGCCTCCGCGCGCTCGAAGCGGGCGAGCCGCGCCTCCAGCCGCTGGTGCGGCACCATGTCCCCCACCACGAGGCGGCTGGCGCCGGAGCCCACGCCGTAGCGCTCCAGCGAAGCCAGGACCGCGGCGCGCACGGCGGGCGATGCCGCGAGGCCCAGGTAGTCGTTGGAGGAGAAGTTGACGAGCCGCTCGTCACCCAGGCGGACCTCCGCGCCCTGGGGCGAATCGAGCGGCTCCAGCACGCGGCGCAGGCCCTTCGCGGACAGGGCCTCCAGGTCCTCGCGCGCCCAGCCGTCCGCGACCGGAGCGGCGGGCCTCACCGGTCCTGCCGGGGCTCCAGGGGGCGGATGCCCGCCTTCTCCAGCAGCGCCATGTCCTGGGTGTACTCGGGGTTGCCGGTGGTGAGCAGCTTCTCCCCGAAGAAGAGCGAGTTGGCGCCCGCGAGCATGCAGAGCAGCTGCGCCTCCTCGTTCATCTGCATGCGGCCCGCGGACAGGCGCACCATGGCCTGGGGCATCAGCAGGCGGGCGGTGGCGATGGTGCGCACCATGTCCACCGTCTCCACGCGGTGCTGCTCGGCGAGCGGCGTGCCCTCCACCGGGACGAGCGCGTTGATGGGCACCGACTCCGGGTGGACCTCCTGGTTGGCCAGCGTGCGCAGCAGGTTGCAGCGATCATCCACGGACTCGCCCATGCCGATGATGCCGCCGCAGCACACGGAGATGCCCGCGTCGCGCACCCGGTCCAGCGTGCGCAGCCGGTCATCGAAGGTCCGGGTGGAGATGATGTCGCCGTAGTGCTCCGGCGACGTGTCCAGGTTGTGGTTGTACGCGGACAGGCCCGCCTCGCGCAGGCGCTTCGCCTGGCTGGCGGAGAGCATGCCGAGCGTGGCGCACGCCTCCATGCCCAGGGCCCGGACGCCGCGCACCATCTCCAGCACGCTGTCGAACTGCGGACCGTCCTTCACCTCGCGCCACGCGGCGCCCATGCAGAAGCGCGTGGCCCCCGCCTGCCGGGCCTGGGTGGCGGCGGCCAGGACTTCCGGCACCGCCATCAGCTTCTCCGCCTTGACGCCCGTCTTGTAGCGCGCCGCCTGCGGGCAGTAGGCGCAGTCCTCCGGGCACCCGCCCGTCTTGATCGAGAGCAGCGAACACAGCTGCACCTTGTTCTCCACGAACACCTGCCGGTGCACCGTCTGCGCCTTGTGCACGAGATCCAGCAGCGGCAACTGGTAGAGCGCGCGCACCTCCGCGAGCGACCAGTCGTGCCGCACCGTCACCCCTTCCGGGGCGGGGGCGGCGTGGTGGGCGTGGCCGTGGAAGGACTCGGCGGTGTCGGACATGCGGGTTCGGCTCCTCAGCAGGGGCGTCAGGGGCCCGACGCTGCGTGGCCGAAAGCCCATTGTCAACGCCCGAGCGTCAGGGGGTTGACGAGGGCCGACCCGGAGCCTACGACGAGCCCCTGCGGGAGCCCGCAAAGACAGAAGGGACGTCCGTGCGTGACGGACGCCCCCCTGTTGTTTCCCGCCTTATCGGAGGGAAGCCCCGCGTGGCTAGACGTGGACGCGGCGACCGCGGCCGGCGAGGCCCACGAGGAACAACACGACCAGTGCGCCCAGGACCGAGAAGAGCAGACCCGTGGGATGCAGGTCGAACATGCGACCGTCACGCGAGAACAGCGAACCGACGAAACCACCCACGAACGAACCGGCGATGCCGAGCAGCGTGGTGGCGATGAGCCCCATCGACTGATTGCCCGGCATGATGGCGCGCGCAATGAGACCCGCAACCAGACCAATCACCAGAAACGCGATAATCCCCATGACAACCTCCCTGTGTGGGGGGCCCGCTCTGTGCGACGCCCGTGGACCAGAAACTGGGATGCCCCTCCCTGTGGGGCAACCCGCTACCTGATCCATGACAGCCTGCTTGCCTGCCCTCCTTCCTTGGCTTCACGCGGGGCGAGGAAACGTCAGGGGTCTGGGCTAGACACCTCAACCCATGGCGAAGGCGAAGACGCACTACACCTGTCAGGCCTGCGGCTACCAGACGGCGAAGTGGCTCGGGAAGTGTCCGGACTGCGGGGCCTGGAGCTCCCTCTTGGAGGAGGCCGAGGCGAAGGTGGACGACAAGCGCCCGGCGTGGGGCGCGTCGGGCGGCGCCTCCCGTCCGGTGAAGCTCCAGGACGTGACGGGGGAGACGGAGGTGCGCCGGCGCACGGGCATCGTCGAGTTCGACCGCGTCCTGGGCGGCGGCGTGGTGGGCGGATCGCTGGTGCTGCTGGGCGGAGACCCGGGCATCGGCAAGTCCACGCTGCTGCTGGCGGCGCTGGACAAGCTGGCGCGGCACGGGCCGGTGCTCTACGTGTCGGGTGAAGAGAGCCTGCGGCAGACGAAGATGCGCGCCGAGCGCCTGAAGGTGGAGAGCGCCAACATCCACCTGTTCGCGGAGACGGACGCGGAGCGGGTGCTCACGGCGGCGGAGGCGTTGAAGCCCCAGGCGCTGGTGGTGGACTCCATCCAGACCATGTACCTGCCGGAGCTGGGCAACGCGCCGGGCAGCATCACGCAGGTGCGCGAGGTTGCGGGCCGGCTGATGGCGTTCGCCAAGCGCAGCGGGGTGCCCACGTTCCTGGTGGGGCACGTGACGAAGGAGGGCTCCATCGCGGGTCCCCGGGTGCTGGAGCACATGGTGGACACGGTCCTCTACTTCGAGGGCGAGCGGGGCCACCCGTTCCGGCTGCTGCGGGCGCACAAGAACCGCTTCGGCAGCACCAACGAGATTGGCGTCTTCGAGATGAAGGGCTCCGGGCTGATGGAGGTGGCGGACCCGTCCGCGCTGTTCCTCTCCGAGCGGCCCCAGGGCAAGTCCGGCAGCGTGGTGACGAGCACGCTCAACGGCACGCGTCCCCTGCTGGTGGAGGTGCAGGCGCTGGTGGCGCCCACGGGCTACGGCACCGCGCGGCGCACTGCGATTGGCGTGGACGGCAACCGGGTGGCGCTGCTGGCGGCGGTGCTGGAGAAGAAGGAGGAGATCCCACTGGTGGGCTGCGACCTGTTCGTCAACGTGGCGGGCGGCATGCAGTTGAGCGAACCGGCGTGCGACCTGGCGGTGTGCGCGGCGCTGGTGAGCAGCCTGCAGAACCGGCCGTTGGATCCGAAGACGCTGGTGCTGGGCGAAGTAGGACTCGCGGGCGAGGTGCGCGCGGTGGGGCAGATGGAGCCGAGGCTCGCGGAGGCGGAGAAGATGGGCTTCCGGCGGGTGGTGATGCCCGCCGGCAGCGCGCGGCGCCTGGAGGGGACGAAGCTCCAGGTGGTGGGCGTGGAGACGCTGAGCGAGGCGCTGGCCGCGATGTTCGACTGACGGCTCAGGACGCAGGGGACAGCAAGGACAGGTCCGGCACGCGCGTGGGTCGGGTGAGGGTTGGCAGGTCGAAGAAGGACTCGGGGCCCAGCGTGGTGATGAGCCGGGCCTCGGCGGCGTCCCCTTCGGGGGTCATGGCCTGGGTGGGCAATTCGTAGGGCTGGACGAGCACGAGCCCACCGTCCAGGGCCTGTCGCTGTCCGGCGGGAATGGCGTCCAGGCGGGAGCCGAAGAGCTTCACGAAGGGGGCGCCGAAGATGTTGCGCCAGAAGAGGCCTTCAAGGCCTTCGCTGTAGTCGCGCACGTTGAAGACGCGCCTGGAGCCAACGCCGTCTTCACTCGGCACCGTCCGCCAGTTCTTGCGCTCGAAGTCCTCATCGGGTCCGGACTGGGCAAGGGGCGAGCCCAGCAGGTGCATGAGTTCGACGACCTGCCGCAGGTGGGCGTCGCGCCAGCCGGGCTTCTTCGCCTCCACGATGGACGTCACCCAGGTGAGGGCACCGGCGGCGTAGGGGTACCTGCTGTTGCGCACTGCCGTAAGTTGGAGGAAGTCCCGATCGGTCTTGGCTCCGATGGTGAAGTTCTTGAACTCTTCGTAGTAGTCCGCGAGGACATCCGGGTTGAAGGGCCCGGGCTCCAACCGTTCCGCCATGTTGAAGCCTCCGTAGCGCACGGGTTGGAACCAGCGGCCTTCCAAGAAGAACCGCTGAGCCAGCTCGCGGATGGTGCTCGTCCGAGGAGCACCGGGAGGCAGGGAGAACCTTGTCTTCAATGAGCGCAAAGCCATGACCTGACCTCAAGGGAAGAAGCGGATATTGGCGCGTCCTGCCTGCCCGAGCACGTCCAGTCGTTCGCGCAACTGCTTGGAGAGGCGTGTCGCACCCGCTGGGTGCTTGGAGGAACGAAGCCAGAGCTCGATGGATCCACCGTATTCGTTCACGTAATCCATCATGGCCTTCAGGTTGCCCGTGAGCGACATCTCCGCGCGGCCCTTTACCTCGACGAAGTCGTAGGGACTGCCCCAGACGAGATCGCCAGGGCGCCCCGTCACGGCATCCGGAACGAACCCCTGCGCCTTGCTCCCCGGCGGAGGCAACAGGAGGCTCGTGTTCTTCGGGTAGCCCTGGCTCTTGAGCACGGCCTGCTCGAACTCGCTGCCCGCGCCCTTGTTCTTGATGACCGTCTGGTAGAGCCGCTCCCACTCCGGATCCACCGCGTACTGGAAGCGGCTGTACTTGCCCGGGTGGCGGAACTGGTAGTCCACCCAGGCCTGCGCCAGGTGCTCCGCGCTGCCCGGCACCAGCCGCGCGCCCTCCGCCGTCGCCCGTGAGCCCACCAGGGCCACGCGCTGGCCCTGTCCCAACGCGCGGCCCGCCTCCGCCAGCGGGGCCTCCAGCCGCTTCGCCACGGCTTGCAGCTTCGCCACGTCGTCCGCCGTCACCACGTCGCCGCGACCCGCCGCTCGCAGCACCCGGCGGATCTCCTGCGCCTCTTGCGGCGACAGGTGCTGCACCACCCGCTGGAGCACCTGCACCTCGCGCAGGCTTCGACCCGTCAGGAGCGCCGCGCGCTCCACGCCCTGCGCGCCCTCCGTCAGCAGGCGCCCCGACACCACCGGCAGCGCCACGCTCACCGCGCACAACAGCCGCTCCCCGTCCGACAACGGATGCCCCAGAAGGCTCTGCCCCAGCACCACGCCCTTCACATCCGCCACTTCCCCCGCGACGGGCAGCAGGCCCACGGCAATCTCCAGCACCAGTTCCTCGGGCGGAATGCCGGGAGGCTCGGGACTCGGGTCCCACGTCGGGGGCGCGTTGCGGCCCGCCTCTACCGCCGAGGCCAACAGGCTGTTGCGCGCCAGCAGGTAGAGCGCCACCTCACTCGGGCTCTTGCGCGTGAAGTCCGGGTCCTGCGTGTGCGAATAGGCCCAGTCGAGCACCGCTTCCACCAGTGCCCGCTGCGTCTCTTCGTACAGCGCGCTCTCGGTGAGCAGCCCGTCCTGTCCCAGCCTGCGGAAGTGCGACTCGGCCAGGGCCTGGGTGTGCGCATCCGCCCAGCGGTGGTACTCCTCCAGCTTCGCCTCCCCCCGCGTCGAGCGCACCCCGTCCTCATGCTGCCGCTGCGCATGCTGGGCCTTCAGCCGCAGATACACCTCCAGCGGCGCGTCCTCTTCGAGCTGCTCCTCGGTGCGCGCGATGGCCCAGATGAACAGCTCGTTCAGCGCCGCATGGCCCGCCTGACGCTCCGCCTCCGTCACGGCGGGCTTCTTCAGCGCCGCCCGCTTCTCCTGGATGAACGCGAGGTAGCGCCCCAGCACCTCACCGCCCACCGTGCCGCCCGCGCCCGCGGAGTCCCTCGGGGCCGGGGTGAACCGGGGCGGCGAAGCGCTGTGGTAGCGCGTGTAGCCATAGTGCCCCACCGGCAGGGCACCAGAGCCCGGCGTGGTGCACGCCACGAGCGCCAGCATCAAGCTTCCACTTCCAACCAGACGCCACACCCCCATGTCGTGCCTCCGCGGCGCTCCCAGCGACCCAGCGGTACCGACGTGCTCCGCGAGCCCCTTCCTGACGCGCGCGGCGACACGTTCCACGTCGATCCACGGGCGTCCGGAACGACCCCGGGTGTACGGACAACGCCGGGCCTCGCGGGTTCCCGAAGTGCTCGCGTCCCCTGGCCTTCGTTCACTCCGCACGGGTGACGCCCGGGGTCCTCGCACGCGGGTCCCCTCACGCCCGAAGCGCGCCTGCCGCACGGCTTCGCGCCGAAGTCCGGGCCACGCCGCGGGCATCCGCCACCACCGCGCCTCCAGCGGCCTCACGGGAACGAGGACTGGCCAGGGCCCGGGGCATGCCGTTTGATGCGGGCCGAGGAGCGCCGCCCGGATGAAGCATCGCCCCCATTCCTCCCGCCTGCGGGACGCGCTGGGCTCGCTGTCGGCACGGCTGCTGCTGGCGTTCCTCCTGCCCACCCTGCTCTTCCTCGCGCTGGCGGGGGCCTCCGTGTACGCGCTCGCCCGCGCGAGCCTGGAGGACGAGCTGGGCGCGAGCCTGTCCGCGCTCGCCGCCGCCACCGCCAGCCAGGTCAGCGGCGAGCGCATGCTCACCATCGAGCCCGGCGACGACGTGTCCGGCACCCGCACCTGGCGCAACCTCGTGCGACTGCTGGACGGCGTGCGCACCGCCAGCGGCGTGCGCCGCGTGTACGCGGTGGACGCGAAGGGCCGCGTGCGCACCGACGTGGGCGGCAACCTGCCCGTGGGCGCCGAGGTGCCGGAGCTCGCGCGCGACCGGCTGGAGCTGACCCGCGTCCTCGCCGGCAAGCGCGCCGCCAGCCAGGTGCTCTTCACCGGCTCCGACGGGCTGCTCTACAAGACGGGCTACGCGCCCGTGGTCCAGGACGGCCAGGTGGTGGGCGCCATCGGCGTGGAGGGCAGCGCGGCCTTCTTCGGCCCGCTGCGGCGGCTGTGGCGCACCTTCGTCATGGCCAGCGGCGTGGCGCTCGTCGCGCTCGCGCTCATCGCCGTGCTCACCGCGCGGGGACTGGCCCGGCCGCTGCGGCGGCTGATGGACTCGGCGCTGCGAATCGGCCGGGGAGACCTCACGACGCCCGTGCCTCCGGAGCCCACCCGGGAGATTGGCGTGCTCGCGCGCGAGCTGGAGGTCATGCGCGGCGCGCTGGAGAGCCGCGACCGCCAGCTCAAGCTCATGCTCGCGGGCGTGGCCCACGAGGTGCGAAACCCGCTGGGCGGCATCGCCCTCTTCTCCGGCCTGCTCCAGGAGGATCTGCGCGCGGGCGCCCACGCGGACGCGGGCAGCCACGTGGACCGCATCCAGCGCGAAGTGACGTACCTCCAGCGCATCGTGGAGGACTTCCTCGCCTTCGCCCGCGAACAGCCGCTGGCACGCTCCCCCATGGAGGCCCCCGACCTCGTCTCCAGCGCGTGCGAGCTGCTCTCCATGGAGGCCAGCGCCAGGGGCGTGACGCTGGACGTGGACGCCGCGCCCGCGCACCTGGAGGCGGACGGCAGCCTGCTCACCGCCGCGCTCGTGAACCTGGTGAAGAACGCCGTGCAGGCCGCGCCCCCCGGCAGCCGCGTGCGCGTCCGCGGCCAGCCCCGCGACGGCGCCTACGCCATCGACGTCCAGGACAGCGGCCCCGGCGTCCCCGAATCCGAGCGCGAGCGCATCTTCGAGCCCTTCTTCACCACCCGCGAGCAGGGCACCGGCCTGGGCCTGCCGCTCGCGCGGAAGATCGTCCGCGCCCATGGCGGTGAGCTCGCCCTGCGCTCCACGCCGGGCGACACCGTCTTCACGCTCACGCTGCCATGTCTCCCGGCCGCTTCGGGGCAGACGCCGCAAGCGCGTCGCTGACGGGCAGGGGCGCGGCCTCGTCGGCGTCGAGCTGGAGCGCCATCTGCCCCACCTCCCCGGAGACGAGCTGCAGCGTGCGCGTGGCCTCCTGCGTGGACGCCAGCTGGCGCAGGGTGCCGTCCATGAGCTGCGATAGGTCCGTGATGGCGGTGGCGATCTGCGCGAAGGCGGCGTTCTGCTGCGTCACCGCGTTGGCGATGCGGCGCGCCGCATTGGAGCTCTCCTGGGAGCTCTGGGACAGCGCGCGCAGGGACTCACCGGAGGCGCGCATCTGGTCCAGCCCCGCGGTCACCTGACGGCCTCCCCGCTCGCTCATGGTGGCCGCGTCGCGGATGCCCTCACTGATGTCCGTGAGGATGTCGCGGATGCGCTGCGTGGCCTGGACGGACTGGTCCGCCAGCCCGCGCATCTCCCGGGCCACCACCGCGAAGCCCCGGCCGACCTCGCCCGCGCGCGCCGCCTCGATGGCCGCGTTGACCGCGAGCACGTGGGTCTGGCCCGCGAGGTCCTTCACGGCCCCGATGATCTCCCCGATCCGCGCCGTGCGCTCCTCCAGTCGCTCCAGCCGCTCCTGGACACCGGACACCACCTCCCGGATGGACGTCAGCCCCTCCAGGCTCTGCACCACCGCGGCCTCCCCCTGCCTCCCCAGCACCTCCGCGCGCCGGGCCACGTGCAGCACCTCCTCCGCGGAGTCCGCGGCGACGCGGGAGGCGCGCCGCAGCTCTTCCGACGTCACCTGCGTCTCGTGCAGCGCCGCCGACTGGCGGGTGAGCCCCTGCTGCTGCTCGTCGTTCGACACGCGCAGCTCCGTGCCCGCCATCCCCAGTCGCTGGGCGGACACCTGGAGCATCCGGGGGATCTGCCGCAGCCGGGTGAGCGCCCCGTTGAGCCCCGACGCCAGGTCGCCCATCTCATCCGTGGACACCCAGCGCGGCGAACGGATCCGCCCCGAGGCCAGTCCGGAGAGGGCCCCGTGCACCGCGCCCGTGCTCGTCACCTGTCGCCGCGCGAGCATCCAGGTGGTGAAGGCCGGCAGTATGAACACCAGCGCGCCCACCCAGGGCAGCGCGAAGGCCAGCTCCACGAACAGCGAGCTGCCCACGTCGTCCAGCCGCGCCGCGGACCGCATCGCGCCGTCCTCCAGCAGCGCCGCCTTCAGGAGGTTGCGCACCCCCAGGAGCTTCACCACCACCACGCACCCGCTCAGCATCAACGTGGCGAAGATGGTGGCCAGGAACGTGAGCGGCAGGAACCACGTCTGCCGGGGCCAGAAGAGCCCGGAGCCCGCGGGGCTCACCTCCGGATGCGCGTCCTGCTCACGCAGCGCCCAGGGCAACGCCAGCCGCTCCAGCCCCAGGCCGAACGGGAACGCCACCACCACGCCGAAACAGAAGGCGATGAGGGTGCCCAATCCCAGCCGGAACCAATCCTTGTCGAACCACAGACACACCGGGAGGCTGAAGAAGAACCCGCCGAGCGTCCACGCCGCGGCGGTGGTGTAGAGCATGGAGCGCCAGGGCAGTTGCAGGATGCGGTGCAGCCGGTCGCCGGGGCCATCCCCGGGCCGGCTCCGAAGCGCCCAGCCCGCGAGCCACCGCAGGGACACGTAGGGGTGGAGCAGCCCGAACACCAGCACGATGGGCGGCAGGACGGTGGCCGTGACGCGCAGGCCCTCCTGGCTCGACAGCCCCATCGCCATCGCGATGAGGTAGGCGCAGAGGATGGAAGGAGGCAGCACCCACCGCAGGAACAACCACATCCCACGCCAGGCAAACTCCCGGATGCCCTTCGTCTCATCGGTCTGCATACGTCCCCCCCTGCTCGAAACGACTTCGGTCGTCCCCACGCCATGGCGTGGCACTTCCACTTCCGCTCACCACACGGGATTCGACTTCACACCTCGGTGCAGGACTCGAACACGCGCGCCAGCAGCACCAGGGACTTGCGTGCCGCGGCCGCCACGCGCGCGGGCTCATCCGTCGCCGCGTCCACGCAGAGCTTGATGACCTCCAGCGCCTCGTCGGGATGCGCGTCGTCGTAGCGGGCATGCGCCCGGAGCCAGCGCGTCGAGTACGTGTCCATGCGCACGCCGTCCTGCGCGTAGTCGTTGAAGGCCTCCACCACGCCCCGCGTCCAGACGCCGGTGACCCCCTCGATGGCCCAGTTGCACGCGGCCACGCCCTCCGCCAGCGAGCCCTGGCGGCACATCTCCAGCAGGTGCTGATGCAGCGCCTGGATTTCGGGCGTCAGCGGCGCCCGGAAGGTCCGCTGCGGGTCGACGCCCGCCGCCTGCATCCAGTCAATCCACCACTCGGCGTGGCGGGCCTCCACGCCCAGGTTCTGCAACAGCCAGCGGCGGATGCTCGCGTCGCCCGGCCGCACGCCGTACGTCGTCTTCGCCAGCGACAGCCCCATGTACTTGGGGAAGTGGTCGACGATGGGGAAGCAGTCCGCCAGGAAGCGCTGCCACGCGCGCAGGGGCGGGTGCCGGCCCGCGGCGGTCTCCACGAACAACGTCGGCCAGCATGCCGCCTGCCACTCCGGCCGGAGTGACTCCAGCATCGTCTCCATCCACTGCGGATGCGGCGTGTGTTTCAGCGCGGCCGGCAGGTAGCGCCGGAACACGGCCTCCTCTCCAAGAGGGGCCCTGGGAACGACTTCCGATACGGCGACACGGCTGCTTCCGGCGGGAGACGACATGGGGCGTACTCCAGCTCGAGGCGGGTGACAGGCCGACATGGCCTCCCTCACCCGCCCAAGCACCTCCACGCTGCCGGGGTGGCCGTGCTTCAACCATCAGCCCCCAAGGCATGCTCGGAGTTTGAGACGCCGTTGTGTTTCAAATCCTCCTGGGGCTCTGGAGGCAATGTCGGCGAAGGCGTTTCGACCCGGCACGTCCGGGCACTGGACTTCCGCCCCTCAAACCCCATGCCCCAGGGCCGCGCGGGCCTTGGCCAGCATGCGCCGCAGGGGGGCCTCATCCGCGCGCGCCAGCGCTTCGTCCCAGCCCAGCCACTGGATGCCGAACGACTCCGCGGGGTCGTGCGCGAGCGCGTCGGGGTCCTCGGCCACCACGAGGTAGCGCACGTCCAGGTGACAGTGCTCGGGCTCGTCCTTGCGCGCGGGGATGGTGTGCACGTCCACGTCCAGCGGGCGCGGCGCGGTGGGGTGCAGGTGCACGCGGCACCCGGTCTCCTCGCGGGCCTCGCGCAGCGCGGTGGCCTCCATGCTCCCGCCGTCCCCCACCTCCGCGTGCCCGCCCGGCTGCAACCAGCGCTTCAGCTTCGCGTGGTGCAACATCGCCACGCGCTCCCCCGAGGGGTCCACCACCACCGCGCTGCCGGTGAAGTGCGCCTGCTCCTGCGCGCGGGAGAAGGGCTCTGTGAGCGACGTGGCGCAGTGGCGCATGCGCGCCAGGTCCTCGCGCTCCCTGTCGTCCTGGGGAACGTGGCGCGCGAGCAGTTCAACGAGGTGGGCAGGAGCATCGGCCATGCGCCAGGGTAGCCACACGCCGCGCATGGGACACCAGCGCTTTCACGGCGCCGGACCGTGCGGCCGTCCCGGTCCGGTGTAGGGTGCTGCTTCCCGGGCGCGCCCTCCTGCCGGAGCGCGCCGCCGCTGTCCCCCTCCATCCGGCAGGCCCCTTGCAGGTAAGCAGGCCATGGCTCGCATCCTCGTCATCGACGACCACGACACCCTCCGCGAGGGCATGACCGTCACCCTCACCCGCTCCGGCCACACCGTGTCCGCGGTGAAGAGCGGGGCGGATGGGCTTGCCGCGTACAAGAAGGGCCCCTTCGACCTGGTCGTCACGGATCTGAAGATGGACGGCATGGACGGCATCGCCGTCACGCGCGCCCTCAAGCAATTGGACGCGGGCGCGGTGGTGATGGTGGTGACGGCCTTCGGCACCATCGAGACCGCCGTGCAGGCCATGCAGGAGGGCGCCTACGACTTCATCACCAAGCCCTTCCCGCCGGAGGTGCTGCGCGCCAAGGTGGACAAGGGCCTGGAGCTGTCCGCCACGCGCCGTCAGGTGGAGCGCCTCACCGCCCGCACCGACGCGCATGACGCCGACGCCGCCCTCACCCACCGCGACATCGTGGGCGACAGCGAGCCCATGCAGAAGCTGCTCGCGCAGGTGCGCAAGGTGGCCGCCAGTGACGCCACCGTGCTCGTGCGCGGCGAGAGCGGCACCGGCAAGGAGCTGGTCGCCCGCATGCTCCACCAGCAGTCCCCGCGCAGGAGCGGCCCCTTCGTCGTGGTGCACTGCGCGGCCCTGGCGGAGACGCTGCTGGAGAGCGAGCTGTTCGGCCACGAGCGGGGCTCCTTCACCGGCGCGGTGAAGCGCAAGCTGGGCCGCTTCGAGCTGGCCGACGGCGGCACCCTCTTCCTCGACGAGATTGGAGAGATTCCCGCCTCCGTGCAGACGAAGCTCTTGCGCGTGCTCCAGGAGAAGGAGCTGCAGCGCGTGGGCGGAGAGGAGACGCTCAAGGTGGACGTGCGCGTGGTGAGCGCCACCCACCGCGACCTCCAGGCGGAGGTGAAGGCGGGCCGCTTCCGCGAGGACCTCTACTACCGGCTGCACATCGTCCCGCTCACCCTGCCGCCCCTGCGCGAGCGGCCCGAGGACATCACCGCGCTCGCGCGCCACTTCGTCGCCAAGCACGCGCCCCGGGTGAACCGGCGCGTCACCGGCATCGCGGACGCCACGCTCCACGCGCTCACCCGCCACGCGTGGCCTGGCAACGTGCGCGAATTGGAGAACGTGATGGAGCAGTCGCTCGTCTTCGCCGAGGGCGACACGCTCACCCCCGCGGACCTGCCCCCGCACCTGTCCGGCCAGACGCCCCGCATGGACTCCGGGCTGCCAGTGCCCCAGGGCGACCGCCCCCTGCCGGACATCCTGGAGGACCTGGAGCGCCAGCTCATCGCCCGCGCGTATGAGAAGGCCGGCGGCGTGAAGACGGAGACCGCCCGACTGCTGGGCATCAAGACCTCCGCGCTGTACTACAAGCTGGAGAAGTACGGCTTCCTCCCCCGGGGAGACCGCCCCGACGAGGGGGGATGATCCTCGGAAATCCGTCACCCCCGCCC
>NZ_RAWB01000270.1 GCF_003612055.1 Corallococcus llansteffanensis | reverse complement strand
CGGGGGTGGTGGCGCAGGGGCACGTCCACCTCGCCCTCGTCCGCCAGCGGGCCCGTCACCAGGGCGATGTAGCGCTTGTCCACCGCGCGGCCGCTGAAGGCCTCGCGCACGGCGCTCCACGCCTCGCGCGTGCGGGCCGCGGCCAGCACCCCGGACGTCTCCACGTCCAGGCGGTGGCAGAGGCCGCCCTCGCGCGGGTCCTGGGACGCCTGCGCGCACTCGGGGTAGCGCGCCACCAGGGCGTTGGCCACCGTGCCGGTTTCGCCCGGCTGCAGCGGGTGCGAGGGCCGGCCGGCGGGCTTGTCCACGAAGAGCAGGGAGGCGTCCTCGTGCAGGATGACGAGCGGGAAGTCCGCGTCCGGCACGGCCTCGCGCGTCGTCTCCTCCACCGTCACGGCGATCTGCTGGCCTTCGGCCACCATCAGGCCCTTCTTCGCGGGGCGGCCATTCACCCGCACCTGGCCCTCGTCGAAGAGGCGCTTCATGCGCGCGCGGGACAGGCCCAGGGCCTCTCCCACGAACAGGTCCACGCGCTGGCCCGCCTTGTCGGCGGCCACGGTGAGGGTGTGCGTCGTCGCGGTGCTCACTCGGAGAGGGCCTCGTAGACTTCCTCGGCCGTCTGGAACCGGTCGTCCGGCTCCTTGCGGATGAGGCGATGGGCCACCCGTGCGAGCTGCGGGTCGCCATGCAGGTTGAGCGCGAGCAGCGGCGGTGCCTCCGTCTCCAGCACCTGGCGCCACAGCTCGTGCGGCGTTTTCGCGTCGAACGGCGGACGCCCGCTCATCAGCTCGTACAGGATGACGCCCAGGCTGTACAGGTCCGAGCGCCCATCCAGCGGCTCCCCCAGAATCTGCTCCGGGGCCATGTACCGGTACGTGCCCACGAGCTTGCCGTCCGCGGTGATGCCCGCGTCGTCGGCGAGGAACTTCGCCAGCCCGAAGTCCATCAGCCGCACCTGCCGGTCGTCGTCCACCATGATGTTGGACGGCTTCAGGTCGCGGTGCACCAGCCCGTGGCCGTGGATGTACGCCAGCGCCTCGCACACCTGGAGCAGCGCGTCCTTCAGCCGGCCCATGCGCTCCGGGCGGTTCAGGTCCGCCATGCGCGGCGGCGTGGCGCCCGGGCGCGCCGTGGGGGACGCCTTGCGCGCGGGCTCGCGGCGCGGATCCACCGGCACGTCGTCCGAATCCGAGTCGTCTCCCGCGCCGCCATGGAAGCTGGCCAGGTCCTCGCTGGGGGCCTCCTCCGCGAAGGCGTTCAGGCCGAAGGTGCCGTCGTCGTCGTCCACCGCCGAGTCGTCGTCCGGGTCCTCGTCCGGGCCGTCCACGCTGCCGAAGTCGTCGTCCTCGGTGCGGCGGATGGACAGGGGGCCGCGCGGCGGGGGCGTGGGCGGGCCGCCGCCGAGGCTCACGTCGAGGTAGTGGCGCAGGGTGAGCCCTTCGATGAGCTCCATGGCCAGGTACGGCCAGCCCTCGTGGACGCCGGCCTCGAAGACCTTCACCACGTTGGGGTGGGACAGGTCCGCCAGGGTCTCGAATTCGCGCACGAGCCTCCGGGCCGCGCGGTCGTCCAGCGACGGACCCGTCGACAGGAGCTTCAGCGCGACCTCGTCGTTGCTGCGGCGGTCCAGGGCCCGATACACGGTCCCGGCCCCGCCACTGCCGAGCGTCTCCAGCACGCGGTAGGGACCAATGGCCTTGGGGGGCATGGGAGCGCGGATCCTACGGAGCACGTCACGTCACGGTCAAACACGCGGTGACACCTTGCGTGTCAGCGGACGCTCGACCCTCAAGGTCATTTCACTTTTCCGGAGAATCGTGGGAAAGCTCGCCCTCAATGCAACTGGGGAAGTATCAGCTCGTTCGGAAGCTCGCCGCGGGGGGCATGGCGGAGGTATTTCTCGTGAAGGCCGCGGGTGCGCGCGGCTTCGAGAAGACGCTCGTGCTCAAGCGCATCCTGCCGCACCTGGCGGAGGACGAAGCGTTCGTGGAGATGTTCCTGAGCGAGGCGAAGCTGGCCGCCCAGTTGGACCACCCGAACGTGGTGCAGATCTTCGACTTCGGCGAGGCCGACGGCAGCTACTTCCTGGCGATGGAGTACATCGACGGGCCCACGCTGCGCCGGCTCATCAAGCGGTCGGCAGAACAGCAGGCGCCGTTGCCGCCAGCCCTGTGCGCGAAGATGGTGGCCGCGGCCGCGGAGGGGCTGGCGTTCGCGCATGAGCTGACGGACGCGGAGACGGGGATGCCGCTGGGGCTGGTCCACCGCGACGTCAGTCCGGAGAACATCCTGGTGTCCCGCCAGGGCTCGGTGAAGGTGGTGGACTTCGGCATCGCGAAGGTCGCGGGGCAGGGCCACCGCACGCAGACGGGCGTGGTGAAGGGCAAGGTGGCGTACATGCCACCGGAGCAGCTCCAGGGCCGGTCCATGGATGGGCGCGTGGACGTGTACGCGCTGGGGATGGTGCTCTACGAACTGCTCACCTGCCGGCGCCCCTTCGAGGCGACGACGGAGGCGAGCATGATGCAGGCCATCCTGTTCGAGCCCTTCGTGCCCGCGGTGGAGCGCCGACACGACCTGCCGGAGATGATGCAGCGCATCCTGGCGAAGGCGCTCGCGAAGGACCGGGACGAGCGCTACCAGGACTGCCGCGCGCTCCAGGCGGACCTGGAGCGGTTCGTGCTGTCGCTGGGCGAACCGGTGGGCGCGTATCAGATCGCCCGGCTGGTGGCGCAGGTGACGGAGGGCGGCGCGGCGGTGCCCACGCCCGCGCAGCCCGTGCGCGTGGATGCGAAGAACCAGGAGACGGCGTCACAAACGCCGGACGCGGAGGGGAAGGGGACTCCCAACAACCCCAACAAGACGAAGGAAGAGGGGCCGCGCGGGGCGGTCGTGTTGACGACGCCGATGCCCATTCGCGCGAGCGCGGCGAGGGAGCGGCTCGCGTCGGAGAAGGGGCTGGAGGGAAGGGAGGCGGGCCGGGGACCGGACTCCATGAAGGCGCCCATGGATGCGCCCACGGTGACGCCGGGTCTGGAGCTGGAGCTGTCGGCCTTCACCGGCGTGGCGAACACTCCCGCGACACCCCCGAAGAAGGCGGACGCACCGGCCTCGCGTCGTGGCGCGGTGGTGGCCTCGGTCGTGGCCCTGGGCGTGCTGGTGTTGGTGGGTGGGTGGGTCGCCTTTGGCCGAAGCCCGAAGGACGTGGCGCCGCCGGTGGCTCCCCCGGCGCCAGGGCTGACGGACGGGGCGCTTTCGAAGGAGCCGACCCCTGCGCGCGAAGCGCCGGTGCCGGCGGCTCCACCCGAAGCCCCGCCGGTCGTGACCGACGCGGGAGGCGCGGATGCGGTCGCTCCGGAGCCGGCCGAGAGCGTGTCGCCAGGGGCCCCGGACGCAGGGAGCCTCCGGAAGGCCCCCGTGCGCCGCCCGACCCTCGCCAGGGGACGGCTGGAGTTCCGGATCCGCCCGTTCGCGATGGTGTACCTGGATGGACGGCCCCTGGGGCAGACGCCGTTTGGCGCCGTGGAGACCACCGAGGGGCGGCATCAGATCCGGGTCGTGAACAAGGACCTGGAGAAGGACGTGACGAAAACCTTCGAGGTGAAGGCGGGCCAGGAAAACGTCTTCAAGCTCAACCTGCAGACGGAGTGATGGCCGCCGCGCCCCGGGCCCTCAGGGCCTGCCCTCCGCCGCAGGGGGCTCCTCGTCCAGCAAGTACGCGGTGACCGCGCCGGCGGCGGCCGCCACCGCCGTGCTGAAGAGGACGTTCGCCACGACCGCTTGGCCCCGCGCCTCGTCCAGGTGTCCGGTCGCCGCCTTGGTCAGCTCCGCCTCGCGCGCGGAGCCCACATGGTCGCGCGACTGGATCCCAAAGAGGGTCCCCACGCCTCCCGCCACCACGCCCGTGCCCAGCAGGACCCATGACAGCGTCGGAACCCGCCGCTCCGGGGACTGCTTCGCCTCCACCTTCAGGTCCACGCCGGGCGACGGCACGGGCGCCGCCGCCACCACCACCGGAGTCGGGACCAACGGTGGCGGCGCCTTCGTCACCTGCGACACCGGCGCATCCCCGCGCCGGGGCGAACCCTCCGGCGCCGGCTCCGGGCGCGCCACCGCGGGCCGGTGGCGCTGGACTTCCTGGCGCACCGATTCGAAGTCACTCTCCACCTTCGGCGACACCTTCACCGGCAGGCCCGCGTCCGGCGTCAGCATCAACCCCGCCTGGAACGCGGCGAGCGCCTCCTTGCGGCGCCCCAGGTCCGCCAGCACGAGCCCCTCGCAGATGGCCACCGCGGCCTGCTCTTCCTCCGAACGGGCCAGCCCCTTCGCCCGGCCCACCGCCCGCAGCGCCTGCTCGTACGCCAGTTCGTCGTAGAGCCGCATCGCCTCCGCCAGCACCGCCGCGAAGTCCTTCATGGCCGCCCGGGGCCGACGCGGCGTGGAAACGCCGCCCTGCCCGAGCGCCGGCCCTGCTCCCAACAAACACAGGCCCAGCAGCCCACCGAGCATCCGGCGGGAGGGGAGAACTGAAAGGGTTTTCATGGAAGGCTACTCTACCGGGCTCCTGTCCCTTCATGAACCGTTCAACCCCACCAGACGACCGACCAGCGGGGATGGGGGACCGGGCAGCCACGCGCCCGTGGACGCGACGCGGCGCCACCGCTAGGGTGCGCGGCTTCATGGATCGCCCCACCGTGCTGCCCACTCCCCTCGAGGTCCAGGTCAAGGCCCGGCCGCTCCCGCGCCACGTGGGCATCATCATGGATGGCAACGGCCGCTGGGCCGAACTGCGGGGCCAGCCGCGCCTGGAGGGGCACCGCGAGGGCAGTGTGAGTGTCCGCGAGGTGACACGCACCGCCCGCCGGGTGGGTGTGCAGGCCCTCACCCTCTACGCCTTCTCCTCCCAGAACTGGGCCCGCCCCGCCGAAGAGGTCGCCGGGCTGATGGACCTGCTGCGCGAGTATCTGGAGAGCGAGCGCGCGGAGATTTTGGACAACGGCATCCGCCTCAACGCCATTGGCGAGGTGGAGAAGCTGCCCCGCTTCGTGAAGGACCCGCTGGAGCGGCTGATGGCCGACTCCGCCCACAACACCGGGATGGTGCTCACCCTGGCCCTGTCCTACGGCGGCCGCGAGGAGCTGCTGCGCGCCGCGCGCGCCCTCGCCGAGTCCGTGGCCCGCGGAGAGCTGGATCCCGCGCGCCTGGAGGCGCATGACCTGGAGTCGCGGCTGTGGACCTTCGGGCTGCCCCCGGTGGACCTCGTCGTGCGCACCAGCGGAGAGCTGCGCATCTCCAACTTCCTGCTCTGGCAACTGGCGTACGCCGAGCTGTGCTTCACCGACGCCCTGTGGCCCGACTTCCGCACCGAAGAGTTCCTGCGCTGCCTGTCGCAGTACCAGGGCCGCGAGCGCCGCTTCGGTCTGACGTCCGCCCAGGTGAACCGGGACGACACACCCCAGCGGGCCAAGGCGTGAACGAGAAGAACAAGAACCTCCTCATCCGGATTGTCACCGGCCTCACCCTGCTCCCGCTGGTGCTCCTGCTGCTGTTCCTGGGCGGGTGGTACAGCGCGGTGCTGCTCGGCGCCGCCGCGGCCGCCTGCACCGGGGAGTACTACCTCATCACCCAGAAGCGGCTGGGCGCCGCCGCCTGGGTGGGCATGGCCGCCGCCTTCCTCATGCCGCTACTCCCCCTCAAGGACGCCGCCCGCACGGGCGAGACGGCCTTCTGGGTGACGTCCGTCTTCTTCTTCTTCGCGTGGATCTACAACCTGTTCCGGGGCTCGCTCGCGGAGGCACCCGGCCGCGCCGCGCACCTCGTCACGGGCTTCCTCTACGGCGCCATCGGCCTCACCGCGCTGTCCGCGCTGCGGCTGCTCCCGGATGACGGCCTCGCGTGGGTCATCTGCGCGCTCACCATCACCTGGGCCAACGACACGCTCGCGTACTTCGCGGGGCGCTTCCTCGGGAAGCACAAGCTGTACCCCACGGTGAGCCCGAACAAGACGTGGGAGGGCTTCTTCGGCGGCATGGTCGGCTCGGTGCTGGGCATGTTCATCGCCCGGGGCTTCTTCTTCCCCGTCTTCACCGTGTGGGACTGTGTGCTGCTGGGGTTCTTCGGCGGCCTGCTGGGGCCCGTGGGCGACCTGTGCGAGTCCATGCTCAAGCGCGCCTACGGCGTGAAGGACTCCGGAAAGCTCATTCCCGGACATGGCGGCGTGTTGGATCGCATCGACGCGCTCGTGTTCAACGCGCCGCTGGTGTTCGTCTATGTGCAGTTCGTGAGGCACCTGCTGCCGTAAGTGCCCGTTTTCGCGCCTGCCCGTCTGCCACGCGACCGCTGTTGCGCGTTGTCCGTGCCGGGGGGCGCGATTACTGTTGGGCCCATGCTCCAGAACCTCGGGTTCTTCATCCTCCTGCTGGGCGTGCTCGTGACGGTGCACGAACTCGGCCACTTCCTCGTGGCCAAGGCCTGTGGGGTGAAGGTCCTCAAGTTCTCCATCGGGTTCGGGCCGAAGATCATCGGCTTCACCAAGGGTGAGACGGAGTACCAGGTGGCGCTGCTGCCCCTGGGCGGCTTCGTGAAGATGGCCGGGGACCTGCCCCATGAAGAGCTGCCGCCGGAAGAGGCGGCCCGGGGCTTCCTGGCGCAGCCGCCCTGGAAGCGCGGCCTCATCGTGCTGGCGGGCCCGGCCTTCAACCTGCTGTTCCCCATCTTCGTCTACTTCTTCGTCTTCCTGGGGCCCCAGGAGACGCTGTCCACGCGCGTGGGCATGGTGTCGCCGGACATGGCCGCCGCCGCCGCGGGCATCCGCCCGGGAGATCGCATCGTCGCGGTGGAGGGCGAGCCCGTCCGCACCTTCGACGACATGCGCGACGCGTTCGTGGGCCGGTTCGAGCGCCCCGTGCCCATCACCCTGGAGCGCGACGGCCAAGAGCGCGTGGTGCAGGTGACGCCGGAGCGCAGCTCGGAAGTCTCCCCGGTGGACACCGTCGAGCGCGGGATGATTGGCGTGAGCCCCTATCCGCAGCCCCCCGTGGTGGGCGTGCTCGCGGACTCGGCCGCGGCGAACGCGGGCCTCAAGAGCTTTGACCGGGTGCTGTCCGTCAACGGCGTGCACGTGCAGGACGAGGCGGCCCTCTACCGTGAAGTGGGCAAGGTGCCGGAGGGCTCGCCGCTGGCGTTGAAGGTCGCGCGGCTCGCCCCCATGACGGTGGGCGTCGTGTCCGGCCGGATGCCGGAGGTGGTGGACGTGTCCCTGCCGCGTCAGGCCGGCGAGGGCCCGGCGGCGCTGGGCGCGGAGTCGGTGGACCTCTACGTGGCGTCGGTGGCGTCGGGCAGCGTGGCGGAGGGCGCGGGCCTGCAGCCGGGCGACCGCATCGTGGCCATCAACGGCACGCCGCTGAAGTCCTTCAACAAGCTGATGACGGTGCTCAACGGCCTGCAGGCCCAGCCCTTCACGCTCACGTGGCGCGGGGCTCAGGGCGAGCGCACGGAGAAGCTGGCGCAGGCGCCGCTCAAGACGCGCGACGACTACGGCCAGACGAGCGCGCCGCTGGTGTTCGGCGTGCGCCCGTGGAGCTTCAGCAGCGCGGACCTGCCGCCGGTGGAGAAGGTGACCATCGACCTGGGCCCGGTGGCCGCCTTCAAGGAGGCCGCGCTCATCGTCCCCAAGATTGTCGGGCAGATGGTGCAGGTGCTGGGCGGGCTGGTGATTGGCAAGGTGTCGCCCAGCACCATCGGCGGCCCCATCATGATGTACCAGCTGGCCGCGAAGAGCGCCGAGCAGGGCATGGACAGCTTCCTCAACCTGATGGCCATCATCTCCATCAACCTGGGCGTGATGAACCTGCTGCCCATCCCGGTGCTGGATGGCTTCCACCTGCTGTCCGCGGCGTGGGAGGGCATCCGCCGCCGCCCCATCCCCGTGCGCGTGCGCGAGGTGGCGAACATGGTGGGCCTGGCGCTGCTCATCCTGCTCATGCTGCTGGCCGTGACCAACGACGTGACCCGCTAGAGAGAGGTGATGATGCGAGGACGGAGCGCACTCCTGCTGCTGGGCCTGGGCATGTTCGCCGGCTGCGCGTCACGCGCGGCGAAGCCCCAGCCTCCGGAGAAGGACCCGGGCGCGGCGAAGGACGAGCCGAAGGTGACCCGCCGGGACAAGATGCCGCGCACGTACCTGGGTGAGGGCCTCGCGTCCTTCTACGGCCCGGGCCTGCACGGCCGGCCCACCGCGAGCGGGGAGAAGTTCAACCAGAACGCGTTCACCGCCGCGCATCGCACGGAGCGCTTCGGCTCCTGCGTGAAGGTGCTGAACATGGAGAACGGCCTCCAGGTGGAGGTGCGCGTCAACGACCGCGGCCCCTTCGTGGACGGTCGCATCATCGACCTGTCGAAGGCCGCCGCGAAGACGCTGGGCATGCTGGACAAGGGCCTGGCGCGCGTGCGGCTGTACCGGTGCGGCGTGCGCGTGTCGGAAGTGCCGCTGGACCTCTGGGCCGTTCCGGCCTGACCGGCTCGCTGCGAGCCTGACGAAGAAGAAGGGATGTCATCCGTGCTGCTCGCGCTGGACACCTCCACGCTGACGCTGTCGCTCGCCCTGGTGGAACGCCAGGGCGGCGACGTGCGCGCGGTGGAGCACATGGTGGTGCTTCCGCCGGAGAAGCAGAGCGAGGCCTTGCCCGGCGTCGTGGGGGAGCTGCTCGCGCGCCACGGCCTGAAGCTCACCGACCTGGAGGGACTGGCGGTGGGGCTGGGGCCGGGGTCCTTCACCGGCCTGCGCATCGGGCTCGCCACGGTGAAGGCGCTCGCGTACGCCACGGGCCTGAAGGTGGCCGGCGCGTCGTCGCTGGCGGCGGTGGCGCTGGAGGGGCCGGAGGGCGTGCCGCTGTTCTGCCTCGCCGTCGCGCGCCGGGATGACCTGTACCTGGGCGCCTACCGCCGCACGGGCCACACCGTGGAGGCGCTGGCGCCGGAGACGGCGATGTCGCCGGAGGAGGTGGCGCAGCGCATGGCCGCCGAACCCGAAGCCGTGGCGCTGGGCCCCGCGCTGGCGGACTACCGGCAGGCGCTGGAGAAGCACGGCGTCGCCCCCCACCGGCTGCTCTTGGGGCCGGCCTTCCCGTCCGCGGTGGAGGTGGGCCGGCTGGCGCGGCTGCCGGACGCGTATTCCATGCAGGCGCTGTTCGCGCTGGAGCCTCACTACGTCCGGGCCTCGGAGCCGGAGCGCAACCCCAAGTTCCCGCCGCTGCCGGGCCCCGTGCCCACGTCGCGTCTCAAGGAAGACTGAACCGAAGATTGAACGGACGCGGGCCTGCTCCCGCTCGTGGTGCTCGCGCCCGTGGGGGCGGTGACGTAAAGGACTCCGTCATGAGAGAGAACCTTCGGATTGGCGTGGTGGGCGCCACGGGCGTGGTGGGCCGTGAGGTGCTGGCCGCGCTGTACGCGCGCGACGTGCCGATGGAGCAGGTGCAGGCCTTCGGTTCGGAGCGCTCCAAGGGCCTGGAGGTGGAGTACGGCGAGGACACGCTGGAGGTGGAGCTTGCCCACGCGGACGCCTTCAAGGGCCTCCACGTCGTGCTGCTGGCCACGCCGGCGGAGGCGTCTCGCAAGCTGGCCCCGGCCGCGCAGGCCGCGGGCGCCTGGGTGGTGGACGCGAGCAACGCCTTCCGGAGCGACGGCAACGTGCCCCTCATCCTGCCGGGCTTCAACACCGAGGCGCTGGGGCCGGGCTTCACCTTCAAGGGCCGGGTGGTGTGCCTGCCGGGCATCATCACCAGCGCCACCGTGCACCTGGTGGAGCCCCTGCGCCGCGCGTTCGGCGTGGTGCGCGCGCAGGTGACGGCGCTGATGGGCGCCTCCAGCGCGGGCGTGCGCGGCATCTCCGAGCTGGAGAAGCAGACCGCGGACCTGCTGTCCGGCCGCGAGCCGGAGCCGCAGGCCTTCCCCCACCGCGTGGGCTTCAACCTCGTGCCCCAGGTGGGCGGCTTCATGGTGAACTCCCCCTGGACGGAGGAGGAGGGCGGCTGGACGCTGGAGGCCGCGCGCCTGTTCGCGGCCCTGGGCGAGGTGCCCGTGCTGGCCGGCACCGCCGTGCAGGTGCCCACCTTCCACGGCCATGGTCTCAGCGTGAACGTGCAGCTCAAGAAGCCCGCCCCGGTGGAGCAGGTGCGTGCCGCCTTGAAGACGTCCCCCGCCCTCAAGGTGCTGGATGCCCCCGGCGAGCGCATCTACCCCATGCCCATGCTGGTGATGAGCGACCCGGCCATCCATGTGGGCCGGGTGCGCGCCTTCCCCCAGGCCCCGGAGTGGGTGACCCTCTTCGCTTCGGTGGACAACGCCGGCCGGGCCGCCTCCCACCTGGTGGACGCCGGCCTCAAGCTCTCGGAACGCCCGGCCTGACAATTTGGCAGAGCCCCTGGGGACGCCGTGTCTGTTTGGCGCGCGAACCCGGGGTTTTCCGGGTGAAAAGGCCATCCGGCCGGGGCTTGTCGGTGGCCCCGCCCTTGCTAGCCTTCCGCTCCATCCATGCGCCTCTCCCTTGCCGCCCTCCTGCTGTTCGCCTCCACGGCCGTGGCCCAGACGACAGGGACCGCGGTGACGTTCACGACGACGTCCACCACCTCGGGGACGACCGTGCTCACGCCCAAGGCGGACTGCGCCACGCCGGTGCGCTTCTCCTGGTCCCGCACGGGGAACCTGTGCACCGGAGGAAGCCTCTTCCTCTTTGTTTCCAGGTCCAGCTGCGGGTCGGAGCCCGGCCTGACGGACCTGAAGCTCGCGACCATCACGGACACGACGGCCTCGGGCACGGTGTCCTTCACCGTGCAGGACGCGCTCGCGTTGCTGGCGACCCCGACGACGTGCGCGACGCAGACCAGTGAGATCAGCTTCAACCTGTGCGCGTCCGCGAAGACGTTCGCGAGCGTCTACGACGCGTCCTGCTCGTCGAGCTTTTCCAGCGTGGGGTCCCCCGCCTTCGTGGTGAAGTTCGACCCCGCGCCGCCCTCGAAGCCGTCCATCGGGAAGGTCATCGCCCGGGACTCGGCGCTGTCGGTCCAGGTGGACGGCGCGGAGACGAAGTCCACCGTCGTCGTGGAGGTCACGGCGCTGACGACCGCGGACGGTGGGTCGCTGCCGGACGAGGACGCCGGGGTCGACGCGGGCGAGGTCGTGGATGCGGGCGAGGTCTTGGACGCGGGCGAGGTCTTGGACGCGGGCTCGGTGGCCCCGGAGCCGGTGGGCCCCACGCTCAGCTTCCGCAAGGCGGCCGGGGAGGGGAACGTGGTGGCGGACGGGCTGATCAACGGGGTGACGTACCGGGTCCAGGCCAAGATCATCGACGAAGCGGGCAACGGAAGTGATTTGTCCGACGCGGTGGAAGGCACGCCCGTCAAGAGCAACGGCTTGTTCGATGCGTATGTGGATGCTGGCGGCCAGGAGCGCGGAGGTTGTGCCGCGACCGGCGGAGGCATCGCGGGCGGCGCGGTGCTGGCCGCGCTGGGCATCTGGTTGTCGAATCGGAGGAAGGTGTCATGAGCAGCACGGCAGTGGGCTTGGGAGTCGCGGCGCTTCTCTTGGCGGTTCCGGCGGTGGCGCAGGAGGTGACGATCCCCACGCGCTCTCCCCGCACCGGCGCCATCATCTTCCGGGGTGGCGGCTACCAGCCGCGCATCGACACGGAGAAGGCCCTCGAGGGCAAGACGCCCTACAAGGACACGTTCGGGGACGCGTCGCTGCTCCTCATCGAACTGGAGTTCCAGCGCTTCTTCTACCAGGGCATTGGCACGGCGGGCCTGGGCCTGTCGGCGGGCTACGCGGAGAAGTACGCCAACGCGCTGCTGGAGGACGGGACGCAGGCGGCGGACAAGGCGGCGCTGAAGGTGCTGCCCCTGCAACTCAACGGCTTCTACAAGTTCGACTACGCCGCCTTCAAATGGGGCGTGCCGCTGGTGCCGTACGCCAAGCTGGGGCTCGTCTATTCGCCGTGGTGGATGACCAAGGGCAGCGCCACCGAGGTGGTGGAGGGCTCCAAGGCCAGCGGTGGCAAGTGGGGCTACGCGGCCACCGCCGGCGTGTCGTTCCTCCTGGACGTGCTGGAGCCGCGCTTCGCGCGCGACTTCGACTCCGACCTGGGCGTGAACCACTCGTACCTCTTCGCCGAGTACACCTACGCGGAAGTGAACAACTTTGGCGGCAAGGGCCTGAACCTGGGCAGCCGACGCTGGATGTTCGGGCTGGCGTTGGATTACTAACGGAACGCCCATGGCGTCCCGTCCCCGCGCGCTCCCGACTTCCCTGCCGCTCCTCCTGCTGACGGTCGCCCTGGCGTGGGGGGCGGCCGGTTGTCACGGCGTGAGGCCCGACCTGGGCCCGGAGCGGACGGTGGAGGCGGGCGTGCCGGAGGCGTTCGGCTCCGAGTCCCCGAAGGCGCCTGTCGTCACCTGGGACTTCGGGGACCAGACGCCGCTCCAGACGGCGGCGGGCGTGCGCCACGCGTGGGCCACGGCGGGCCGCTACACGGTGCGTGCGCTGGACGGGCAGAAGGAGCTGGCCCGGGTGGTGCTCACCGTGGTGCCGCGCCCGGTGCTGCGCGCGGTGCCGGCGGACGCGCAGACGGTGCTCTGGGTGCCCCGCCTCCGCGGCAACGTGGAGGGGCTGGTGGACTTCTACGAGCGGCTGGTGGGCGCGGGGAACGCCCGGGCCACGCTGGAGGACGCGCCGCTCGTGCCGCTGCTGCTGCGCAGCCTCACGGGGGGCCCCACGGAGGTGGACCCCGAGGAGGGCTTCGGCTTCTTCCTCGTGCCGGACTTCGACGGCGTGGTGGCGCTCCTGGGCGTGACGGACGCGAGAGCGGCGCTCGCGGCCGTGGCGCGTGAGCTGCGCGACGCGGGCCACCGGGTGCTGCCCCAGGAGGACGGCAGCGCGCGCGTGGAGCCGGTGGACGGTGGCCTCCCGATGCTGCTGTTCGCGGACCGGGGCTACGTGTACCTCGCGGTTCCGGACTCGCCGGAGCCCCCCGAGCCCGGAGAGCCGGTGAAGGCGCTGGCGGTGGAGTCGCCGGACGTGAACCTCGTGCGCCGCAAGGTGGAGGCCCAGTCGGGGCCGGGCGTGTCGGAGCACGCGCTGCTCTCGGAGCTGCGCGGCAAGGTGCGCGACGGCAGCGTGTTCCTCTTCTCGGCGCCGCCGGTGGCGGAGTCGGAGAAGGAGGACATTCCGGTGCGCGGCTTCTTCGGCGCGCTGGCGGTGCAGGCGGACCAGGTGG
>NZ_RAWB01000026.1 GCF_003612055.1 Corallococcus llansteffanensis | reverse complement strand
ACCCCGCGCGGGCGTGGACCTGCTCCTCGCCTCCCCCGCCCCAAGGCGCTCAAGAAGGTGCTGCCGGCAGTTGCCTCGCTGGGGGTGGACCGGGTGGTGCTCGTGAACGCGGCCCGCGTGGAGAAGAGCTACTTCGACTCCAAGGTCCTGGAGGGCGACTTCGTGCGCGAGCTGCTCCTCCAGGGCCTGGAGCAGGCCCGCGACACGCGTCCACCCGAAGTCCTGGTGCGCGAGCGCTTCCGCCCCTTCGTCGAGGACGAGCTGGACGCGGTCTTCGGCACCGACGCCCTGCGCCTGCTCCCCCACCCGCCGGCACGGCAGCCCCTCCAGGCGGCGGGGGTCGCCGAAGCGCGGCGCGTGGTGCTCGCCATCGGTCCGGACGGAGGCTGGGTGCCCTTCGAGGCGGAGCTGCTGGAGGCCCACGGATTCCAGCCCTTCTCCCTGGGCCCCCGCATCCTGCGCGTGGAGACGGCGGTTCCCGTGCTGCTGGGTCAGGTGATGCTGCTCAAGGCGCCGGCTCCGTAGCCTCCGGTCCCGGCTCCACAGCCTCTGGCTCCCCAGCGCTCGGCTCCACCGCGCTCGGCTCCACCGCCTCGGGCTCCACCGCGCTCGGCGCTTCGGAAGGCACGGGCGCCACGGGCGCCACGGGCGCCTTCGCACCCGGTACCGCGGAGGGCGCCTTCGCCGCCGCCGGCACCGTCACCGCAGGCACCGCCGCTGCGGGAGGCTGCGTCTTCAGCCACTCCTCCAGGGGCACCGGCTTGACGATCTTCAGCGTGGACACATCCACCGTGACGGGGCGCGGCTCCGTGCGCGTATCGGGCGTGACGGTGAAGCCCAGGCGGTTGATCTCATGCCCCTCCTCCGTCTCCAGCACCACGCGCCAGTCGCCCGGCTTGGGAGGGGTACCGGGCCGCGCGTAGAAGCGGTAGCCACCCTCGGTGCCGTTGCTGCTCACCGTGGCGAGGTAGCCCTTGCCCAGCGACGTCCAGCCCTTCTCCGGGTGGTCGTGATACCAGCGCACGCGCACGTGGTAGGGCGCGAAGCCCTTGGGCGCGAAGATGCGGAAGAAGTAGACAGGCTGCTCCCCGGGCCGCAGGGAGAACTCCTGGTCGCCGTGGTGCCACAGCGTCCAGACCTTCCACCACGGCCGCTCCTCCGACGTCAGGTGGTACACGCCCGGCGAGACGCGCTTCACCTCGTGGTAGATGCCGCTGTACTGCACCGCCAGCGGCACCGGCGGAATCACGCCCACCAGGTAGCATCCGAGCAGCATTGCCTGCGCGCCGAAGCCCGGCACCGCCACCGTGCGCAGCAACTGGGCCGCGTCTTCCGGACGCCAGCGCTTGAGCACGCGCAGCAGCCCGTAGATGCTCCCGCAGCCCAGCGCGACAGCGAGCGTGAAGACCCACCACCCCACGCGCCCCAGCAGCACGGGCAGCAGCGACGCGAAGTAGAGCGTCACGCAGAGGCTGAAGAGCCCGATGCGGATGACGGGCCCCAACTGCCGGAAGCGCGGCAGCTCGTTGGCCACCAGCAGCGAGAACATGAACGCCAGGAACACGAAGGGCGTGAAGCCCGACGAGCTCTTGAAGAGGAACAGCGTGAAGGCGCTCAGCAGGCTGCCCAGGAAGAAGTGCACGCCGTCCTCGCGGAAGCGCCACACCTTCTGCAAGAGCTTCGGCGGCTCCACCCCTTCCGGGTAGCGCTGCTCCAGCATCAGCAAGCCCGCGAGGAACGCCAGGTAGACGAAGTTCTGCACCTCCGTCAGCGTGTCGTCCACGGGGCTCAGCGTGAGCACGTCGTAGAGGAAGCCCGCGAAGAAGAAGAGGGCCATCTCCTGCCGCTCGTACTTCGCGCGGAACGCCTGCACGCGGTCCACCAGCGTGGGCGTCTTCTCCGTGCTGACGAGGTCATCCGGGTCCGCGACCCCGGCCCCGACACCCGGCGTGGCGACGGCGACGTTCGTCCCGTGCGGGAGCGGCCCCCCGGCGACCGGAACCCCGGGCACTTCGGTGGACTCGTCCTGCGGCTTGGCTTCAGGCGGTGTGACGGTGAGCAAGGCGGCGGAACCCCTCTGGCGACCGCCGCCATTCTACGCAGGGGACGAGGCCCGGGTCTCCCCCGGGCCTCCCAGCCCCCCGCTCGGAAGCCTACTTGCTACCGGCGGCGACCAGGTCCTGCAGCTCGCCGCGCTCCGCCAGCTCCATCAGGATGTCGGAGCCGCCCACGAACTTCCCGTGGATGTACACCTGCGGAATCGTGGGCCAGTTGGAGTAGTCCTTGATGCCCTGGCGCACGTCAGGGTCCGCCAGCACATCCACCGTGTGCACCGGCCCCAGGGGCTGGAGGATCTGCAGCGCCCGCGCGGAGAAGCCGCACTGGGGGAACAGGGCATTGCCCTTCATGAAGAGGACGATGGGGTGCGACTTCACCACGTCATCGAACTGGGCCTTGAGAGTCTCGTTCATGGATACGGGTTCCTTCTTAGCGAGGCCCGAGCTTCTTCCACTGCTCGGGCGAATAGGTCTTGAGCGCGAGCGCATGCAGCTCGCCGGACTTCAACCACGCCTGCAGCGGCGCGTAGACGAGTTGGTGCTGCTCCACCATCGTCTTGCCCACGAACGCGGGGCTGACCACGCGCGCTTCGAAGTGGTCCCCCGTCCCGGTCGTGTCGTTCAACTCCACCTCGGAACCCGGCAGGGCCTCCAGGAGGTAACGGCGAAGCGTCTCGGCGTCGAGCATCAGTTCATTCCCTTTCCCATCACCAGCATGGCCGGGTCCACGCCCAGGCCGCGCAGGGTGGCATCCCACAGCTTCGACGGCTCCTGCCCCAGCACCGCTTCCGCGGTCGCGTCGGCGTAGAGCCACGAGCCCGCGGCGATTTCACTCTCCAGCTGCCGCGGACCCCAGCCCGCATACCCCAGGCAGAAGCGCACGCGCGGACTGTTTCGCTGAAGAAGGGGGCCCAACGCGTCCAGGGTGACGCTCAGGTACAGGCCGGGAAGCACGGCGTGCTTCTCCGACACCGAGTCGTCGTCGTGCAGGACGAAGCCCCGCTGGGGCTCCACCGGGCCGCCCACGTACACGGGTTGCGACACGCGGTCGGTGGAAATCTCCATCGACTGACCGCGCGCCAGCTCACCCAGCGTCAGGGGCGCTCCCCGGTTCACGACGAGCCCCATGGAGCCCGTCTCCCCGTGTTCGATCATCAAGATGACCGACCGGTAGAAGTTCGGGTCTCCAAGCTGGGGCATGGCCAGCAGGAAGCCAGAAGCGAGGTTCTTCACACAGGGAGCATCGACCGTCCGGCGGGGGCGTGCAACCGGAACCCGCTCCCTCGCCTTCTCAGTGCCAGCTGTGGTGCTTGGACTTCAGGGCCGTGGCCAGCTTCTCCGGATCCAGCGGCTTGCCGATGAAGAGGTCCGCCCCCAGGCCCTTGCACTTGCGCGCGGTGGCCGCGTCGCTCATCGCGCTCACGCCGATGAGGACCGCCTGCGGGAAGCGCTCGCGCAGCTTGGACATGAGCGTGGTGCCGCTGCGGCCGGGCAGGAACACGTCCACGATGGCCGCGTCCATGCGCTTGTTGCGCACCGCGAACTCGGCCTCCTCGGCGCTGCCCACCGGCATCGCGTCGTAGCCCCACTGGCTCACCATCTCCACCAGCAGCTCCCGGTGGGCGGCATCGTCTTCCACCACGAGCACCGCGCCGCGCACGGCTTCCTTGCGCAGGCCGTCGTCACGCGACAGCTCTTCACGGGCGGGGGTGAGGGAGACTTCTTCCGTGGGGAGGGACATGGTGTTCACCAGAGGGCAAAGGGTTTCCGTTGGAAGGGAACCTTTGCGCCAATGTGCTCCATTCCTCACACTTGCCGACGCAAGCCTCCTCCCAGTGCCTGGGCGGCAAGCGAGGCGCCAAGCACGAGCAGGACGAGCAGGCTCCAGGCGGGAATCACCACCCGCCCGCCCCCCTCGTAGATGAGCGCCGCGTAGGACGTCCCCAGGTAGCGCCCCAGGGACATGGGCTCCATGCGAGCGATGCCGAAGAAGCTCACCGTGGACTCGGTGAGGATGGCGTTGGGCAGGCGGCTCAGGAACACGGCCAGCACGAACGGCCGGAGCATGGGCCACAGGTGCACCCGCAGCACGTGCACGCCCCCGCCGCCCAGGGCGCGCGCGGCGGCCACGTACTCCTGGCCCTCCAGGGTGGCCAGGCGGTCCCGGAACATGCGCGCGGGGCCCGCCCAGCCCACCAGCGCGAGCGACGTCACCATCAGCCCGAAGGGCCCCAGGCCCCCGCCCAGGCCCGCGTCCGTCAGGGACTGGCCCGCGAGCTGGAGCACCATCACCACGAGCACGTCCGGCAGCGCGAACACCGCGTCCACCGCGCGCAGCACCACCTGTTCGGTGGCCCCACCGGACAGCCGCGCGAGCGCCGCGACGGCGAGCCCCAGCACGGTGGAGATGGCGCCCGCCGCCAGCCCCACGGCCAGGGACACCCACAGGCCACCGAAGGCCAGCTCGCACACACTGCGGTCGGGTCGGTTCAGGTCCATGCCCAGGGGGCACGTCTGGGCGAGCACTTCGGGGAACAGGCGGCCCGCCACGAGGCTCAGGGCCCCCAGCCCCACGAGGAGCCCCAGACCCACCCAGGCACGCAAGGGAACACGGCTCATGCGCGGACCTCCCGGGCGCGTGGATCCACGAGCACGCGCAACACTTCCACCGTGAGGCTCACGACGACGAGCACGGTGGCGAAGGTGGTGGTGGACACGACGACGACGGCCACCTGTTTGTTGAGCACGGCGAGCACGTAGAGCTGACCGAAGTACGGCAGGCCGAAGACGCGCTCCGCGGCGAACGAGCCCGCGAGCAGCGCGGTGGCCACGGGCGTCACCGCGTCCAGGAGCGCCGGCCACACGTTGGGGAGCACGTGGCGGCGCAGCACGGTGCCCGGATCCAACCCCTTGCTGAGCGCGGTGCGCACGTAGTCGCGCGACAGCTCCGTCTCCAGCGCGTCGCCCACGAGCGTGCCCAGGAAGGTCCCGGGCCAGATGGAGATGACGACCGCCGCGCACAGCTCCGGCAAGAGGTGGCCCCGCTCCACCACGGAAGGGGCGAGCAGCAGCGCGGGGATGAACACGGGCGTCCCGAAGGCGACGGCCGGAAGCGCGTCCCCCAGCACCGCCCACCGTCCACGGCGCCAGCGCGTGCGCAGGAGCGCGAAGCCCAGCGCCCACGCGAGCGCGAGCGGCAGCGCGACGAGCCCCACGCCCACGCTGCCGGAGAGCTTCTGCAGGAGCTCGTCGCCGGTGATGCCCTGCGCGCTGGTGCCCAGCCGCTCTCCGGCGAAGAGCTTCTGCCAGGGCCGCAGGAAGCCCAGCGGCTCCCCGATGCCCAGGTCGCGCTGGTACGACGCGGCCAGCTCCGGGGACACCTGCCGCTTGGTGTCGCTCTCCGTGGTGAGCGGCAGCGCGGCCATGAGGAAGTACGAGGCCACCGCCACCACCGGCACGAGGACGAGCTGCCGCACGAGACGCGTCGCGATGAGGCGCATGTGCTAGGGCCCCTGCCCTTCCGCGGGGGCAGCGGGCGCTTCAGCCGGGCCCAGCCGCAATGCGCGCAGCGCGAGGAAGTTGAACGGATCCACGTCCAGGCCGTGCAGCCGCGCCCGCACCCGGAAGTACCGGTCCGGGTGGTACAGCGGCACGATGACGGCCTGCTCGCCCACGAGCACCTCCTGGGCGCGCGCGTACAGCTCGCGCGCATGTCCCGCATCCGCCTCGCCGTCCGCCGCCTCCAGCAGCTGCTCGAAGCGCTGCATCGGCTCGCCTCCGCCTTGCGTCTCCCAGCCCGTCTGGTGGTTGCCTTGCTTTTCGAAGAGCGTGAAGAACGTGTTCGGGTGCGCGTAGTCCGCGCCCAGCCGGCGCAGCTGCAGGTCATACGCGCGGGGCCCCTGCGGCGTCCGCCGGGCCACCTCCGCGGAGAAGTCCGAGCGCGAGTCCACCACCACCTGCACGCCCACCCGGGCCAGCTGCGTCGCGATGCGCTCCGCCAGCGCCTCCTCCGGTACGAACGAGTCCCCCGCCTTCACCACCAGCCGCAGCGGCCGGTCCAGGCCCTTCACGCCCTGAAGCTCCGCCTTCGCCCGCTCCGGCTCGTAGCGCGGCAGGCGCGCGGCCTGCTCGGGCGTGGCCGCGGCCGGCAGCTCCGGCGGCAGGAGCACGTTCGTCGTGCGCGCGGCCGGCAGCAGGCCCGCGAGCAGCGCGTCCCGGTCCAGCGCCCGGGCCAGGGCGCGGCGCACCTCGGGCCGGTCCAACGGCGGGCGCTCGGTATTGAAGGCGAGGAAGTACGTGGACAGGAGGGGCTCACGCTTCAGGTCCGCGGCCCGCATCCCCCGCAGCGCCGCCGCGCTGTCCACGAAGACGAAGTCCACGCGTCCCCGCTCGTACAGCGCCGGGCCTATTTCCGACTTCATCAGCGTCAACACCGGCGCCGGCGTCTCCCCGGGCCCCAGCGGCGGAGGGAACGCGGTGCGCGGGTTGTAGACCAGGCGCACGCGCTCCCCGGCGCGGTCCCAGCGTTCGACGCGGTAGGGCCCGATCGCCAGCGGGCGGCCGTCGCGGGGCCGGTCGAAGTAGTCGCGCACGGCCTCGTCGGACTGGCCCTCCAGGTCCGCCGACGGCGCGGGGAAGAACGGGTACACGTTCGCGAGCCGCGCCAGGAAGTAGCTCCGGGGCCGGTCCAGCGTCACGCGCAGCGTTCGCGCATCCAGGGCCTCCACGCCCACGCGGGCGAGCGCCGCCTGGACCTCCGCCGCCGGGGCCCCCCGCTCCTGGAGCGCGAGCACCTCCTCCGCGCCCTCCAGGTCCGCCATCTCCCCGCGCTCGCGGCCCCGGAGCGCCCGGTGCCAGCCGAAGACGAAGTCGCGCGCGGTGACGGGGGAGCCGTCGGACCAGTTCACGTCCGGGCGCAGGTGGAAGGTGTAGACGTCGTGGCCCGCGGCGTCGGACTCGCGCTCCCACCGCTCCGCCAGCCCCGGCCGCACCGCGTGGTCCGGCCCCAGCGAGGTGAGCCCCTTCTGCGTGGCGAGCATCACCGGGAAGTTCACCCAGCTCGTCGGATCCGAGTGGCTCCAGTCGAGCGTGGTGGGCATCGCCGGCACCACCACCTTCACGCCCGGCTCGGGCTGGAAGCCGCACGGCCCGCAGGCCGCGGCCACCACCAGCACCAAGGAGTACCAACCGATTCGAGCGCGAGGAGCCACCGCCCGCGTTGTACCCCGACCCGCCCGGAAAAAGAGAAGCCAGGAGGCCGCCGACGGGAGGGTCGGCCGGCATCCTGGCTTCGTCACCACCGCCCTGGGCCGCTCCAGCCCGGGTTCAGCCCCGGCTTCAGGCCGGCGCGATGGTCGTGGAGGGCTCGGCCGTCACGGTCAGGCCGCCCTTCAGGTTGTCTCCCGCTCCCTTGCGGCCGAATTCCTCCGGCTTCTCCAGGAGCAGCGCCTCGCGCAGCACGTCGTCCACGAACTCCACCGGGACGATGCGCAGCTGCTTGCGGATCTTCAGCGGGATGTCCTTCAGGTCCTTCTTGTTCGCCTTCGGGATGAGGACCGTCTTGATGCCCGCGCGGTGCGCCGCCAGCGTCTTCTCCTTGAGGCCACCGATGGGCAGCACGCGGCCACGCAGGGTGATTTCACCCGTCATCGCCACGTCGCGGCGGACCGGGACGCGGGTGAGCGCGCTCACCAGGGCGGTGGCCATGGTGACGCCCGCGGACGGACCGTCCTTGGGGATGGCGCCCTCCGGCAGGTGGACGTGGATGTCGAAGTTCTCGAACACCTTGCGGTCGATGCCGAAGCGCTCCGCGCGGCTGCGCACGTAGGACATGGCCGCCTGCGCCGACTCCTGCATCACCTCGCCCAGCTTGCCCGTGATGATGAGCTTGCCCTTGCCCGGCATGGACGTGGCTTCGGTGGTGAGGATCTCACCGCCCAGCTCCGTCCAGGCGAGGCCCGTGACGATGCCCACCTGGTCCTCGCGCTCCGCCACGCCGTAGCGGAAGCGGGGCGTGCCCAGGAACTTCATCGCCTGCTTGCGGTCCACCTCGATGAGGTCGCGCTTGCCGTTCTTCAGCACGTCGCGGGCAATCTTGCGGAACACGCCACCAATCTCACGCTCGAGCGAACGCACGCCCGACTCGCGCGTGTACCGGTGCACGATGGTCTTCAGCGCGTCGTTGCTGATGTCGATCTTCAGGTCCGCGAGCCCGTTGGCCTCCTGCTCCTTCGGGATGAGGTAGCGCCGCGCGATGGAGAGCTTCTCCGGCTCGGTGTACCCCGCGATGCGAATCACCTCCATGCGGTCCTGCAGCGGACCGGGGATGTTGTGCATCGTGTTCGCGGTGCAGATGAACATCACCTTGGACAGGTCGTAGTCGAGGTCCAGGTAGTGGTCGTTGAAGTTGTGGTTCTGCTCCGGGTCCAGCACCTCCAGCAGCGCCGCGCTCGGGTCGCCACGGAAGTCCGTGGACATCTTGTCGATCTCGTCCAGGAGGAACACGGGGTTGTTGCTGCCCGCCTTCTTCAGGGACTGGATGAGCTTGCCCGGCATCGCGCCGATGTACGTGCGGCGGTGGCCGCGGATCTCCGCCTCGTCCCGCACGCCGCCCAGGGACAGGCGCACGAACTTGCGGCCCGTGGCCCGCGCGATGCTGCGCGCCAGCGACGTCTTGCCCACGCCCGGAGGACCCACGAAGCACAGCACGGGGCCCTTCAGCTTCTTCACCAGCTGCTGCACGGCGAGGTACTCGAGGATGCGCTCCTTCGGCTTCTTCAAGCCGTAGTGATCCTCGTTGAGCACCCGCTCCGCTTCGGTGACGTCCAGCCGGTCCTGGGTCTCGTCGTACCAGGGCAGGCTGATGATCCAGTCGATGTAGTTGCGGACGACCGTGGCCTCGGCGCTCATCGGGCTCATCATCCGGAGCTTCTTCAGCTCCTTCTTGACCTTGAGCGTGGCCTCCTTGCTCATCCGCTTGTTCTTCAGCTTCTCTTCAATCTCCTGGATCTCGTTCTTGAACTCGTCGCGCTCACCCAGCTCCTTCTGAATGGCCTGCATCTGCTCATTCAGGTAGTACTCCTTCTGGGTCTTCTCCATCTGCTTCTTGACGCGCGTGCGGATCTTCTTCTCCACCTGGAGGATCTCGATCTCGCCCTGCATGAGCTCGTAGAGCTTCTCCAGCCGCTTGGCCGGGGACTCCGTCTCCAGCAGCGCCTGCTTGTCGTTCAGCTTCAGCGACAGGTGCGCGACGATGGTGTCCGCCAGGCGCGCCGGGTCGTCGATGCTGGCGACCTGCATCAGCATCTCGGGCGGGATGCGCTTGTTGAGCTTCACGAACGCTTCGAAGACGGAGTGGACGGAGCGCACCAGCGCCTCCAGCTCCACGCTCTTCTCGAGCGACTCCTCGACCTCGTCCACCTCCACCATGAAGAAGGCGTCGTTCGGGTGGAACTTCTTCACCTTGGCCCGGCGCACGCCCTCCACCAGGACCTTCATCGTCCCGTCGGGGAGCGGCAAGAGCTGGATGAGGTGACCGATGGTGCCGAAGTGGAAGATGTCGTCCGGCGAGGGGTCGTTGGTCTTCGCCTTCTTCTGGGCGGCCAGCAGGATGACGGCCTTGTCATCCGGCCCCTTGTGGGCCATCGCGTCCTTCAGGGCCGCGATCGACTTCTCACGTCCGACGAACAGCGGCACCACCATGTGCGGGAACACGATGATGTCCCGAAGGGGCAAGAGCGGGATGGTGAGTCCCCGCTTCTGGGCTTCCTTCTTGTCGTCACGTCCGAAGAACATGTATCCGCCACCCGCTGGCCTGCCAGCCGGGCAGGCCCTTCAAGAGTTGCCCACATGCCGAGCACGCATGCAGGGTGAAACACCGCTCTATAACACGCCGGTCACAGCCCCCGTTCCCGTCACAAGATTGGGGGTCTGGGCCCTGCCATCAAGGGAACACCCCGAGGTTGGAGAGTGTCCTCCCGGGGTTTCAGCGGCCCTCGGCCGCCACCCCGCCCTCCGGGCGGGCTGCGCCCAGGACCTGGAAGAGAAAGGCGTACATGTCCGCGCTGGACTCGATGGCCTTCGCCACCTGGTCCGCCCCTCCGTGGCCCGCGTTCGCCTCAATCCGTAGCAACGTGGCTGCCTGATTGCCCTTCGCGTTCTGCACCGCGGCCACGAACTTGCGCGCGTGCATGGGGTCCACGCGGTCGTCGTGGTCCGACGCCATCATCAGGAGCGCCGGGTACGTCACGTCCTGGCGCACATGGTGGTAGGGCGAGTAGGCGTACAGCGTCTTGAACTGCGCCGCGTCCTCCGCGGACCCGTACTCCGGCACCCACGTCCGGCCGCTGCCGAACAGGTGGTAGCGCACCATGTCCAGGAGCGGCACCCCGCACACCACCGCGCCGAACAGCTCCGGCCGCTGCGTCATCGCCGCGCCCACCAGCAGGCCGCCATTGCTGCCGCCGTGGATGGCCAGCTTCTTCGGCTGCGTGTACTTCTCCTTCGAAAGGAACTCGGCCGCCGCGGCGAAGTCGTCGAACACGTTCTGCTTGTTCGCGCCCTTGCCCGCGTCATGCCACGCGGTGCCGTACTCGCCGCCGCCGCGCAGGTTGGCCACCGCGTAGATGCCGCCCGCGTCCAGCCACGGCAGGATGCTCGCGCGGAAGGAGGGCTGCATGCTGACGAAGAAGCCGCCGTACCCGTACAGGAGCGTGGGCGCCGTCCCGTCCTTCTTGAGCCCCTTCTTGTAGACGAGGAACATGGGCACCCGGGTGCCGTCCTTCGACGGGTAGAAGACCTGCTCCACCGCGTACGCGTCCGGGTCCATGGGCACCTCCACCTTCGCCCACAGGTCCACCTTCCCGCTCGCCACCGACGTCCGGTACACCTGCCGGGGCGTGGTGAAGGAGCTGAAGGCGAAGTAGGCGTCGTCCTGGTCCTCCAGGCCCGCCAGGTTGGAGGCGGCGCCCACGCCCGGCAGCTTCACCGTGCGCACGGGCTTGCCCTCCAGCGTGGCGATCCGCAGCTCCGTCGTCGCGTCCTTCAGGTACTCCAGCGCCAGGTGGCCGCCCACCAGCGAGACGCCCTCCAGGGACGCCTTCGGGTCCTCCGGCACCAGCTCCTTCCAGTTCGCGCGCTCGGGCTTCTTCGGGTCCACGCCGAAGATGCGCTGGCGCGGGGCGCCCTCGTCGGTGACGACGTAGAAACGGTCCTTCCAGGAGAAGACGTTGTACTTGGCCCCCTTGCCCTTCACGAGCAGGCGCCAGTCCTTTTCCCCCGGGTGCTTCCAGTAGACGTCGTTCTCGCTCCAGCCGCGCAGGATGGAGACGAAGAGGTACTTGCCGTCCCGGGACAGCTCGCCCTGGAGGAACGTCGTCGGGTCGCCGGTGCGCTCGTGCACCACGACGTCATTCTTCGGGTCCTGCCCCAGCACGTGGAACTTGAGCGTGGTGTAGCCCGGCCGCGCGTCCACCGGGATGGAGGGGTCCGTGGGCAGCCACTCGTAGTAGAAGCCCTTGCCGTCCGGCGTCCAGTGCGGCTGGGCGTACTTGGCGCCCTCAATCACGTCCACCTTGGACCACTCGCCGGAGGCCACGTCCATCACGTGGAGCACGGCCTCGTCCGCGGCGTTGGGCTTCTGCGCGAAGGCCACGCGCATGCCGTCCCACGAGGGCGCCCACGTGCCCAGCGACACGGTGCCGTCCTTGCTCCAGCCGTTGGGATCCAACAGCACCTTCTCCGGGCCCGACTCGCCGTCGCGCCAGTAGACGATGGCCTTCTCCTTGTCCTTGTGGGTGCGCATGAAGAAGTAGCGCTGGCCCCGCCGCGCGGGGGCGGAGACGGAGTCCACGTAGAACAGGTCCTTGAAGCGCTTCGCCAGCGCGTCCCGGCCCGGCATCTTGTCGATGGCGTCGCGGGCCAGCGCGTCCTGGGCCTTCATCCAGGCTTGCACTTCGGGGGACTTCTCGTCCTCCAGCCAGCGGTACGGGTCCGCCACCTGCTGTCCGTGCAGCGTGTCCACCACCGCGTCCGCGCGGGTCGCCGGGTAAGCCATGCGTGAGGTGCCCTCCTGGGCCTGTGCGCCCGCCCCCACCGCCTGCCGTGCATCCGAAGACGCGGATGCGGGGACCTCTTCGCGCGTGGCTTCCTTCGTGGAAGCGCAGGCCGCGAGCGACAGCAGGGCGGGCACGAGCAGCTTTCTCATGGGGCACAGCAGATACAAGAAGGCCCCGCCCCCGGCCCGGAAAAAGTGCGGGCTCGGCCTCCCGCCTGGCCCCGCGCAAAAGGACACGGGGCCCGTCCCGGTGCGCGCGCTCCTTCGCGGCCCACCGTGACGCGCCCCGTCATGTCCCTGCGGCAGCCCTTCCGGGCCGCGCGACCTCAGGCCGATTCCTTCTTCGGCTCCGGGGTCTCCTTGTTGTCCTGGGAGTGGAGCACCACGGGCTCGCTCTTCTTGAGGATGACCTCCTCGGAGATGAGCACCTCGCGGGCCGTCTTGCGGGACGGGATCTCGTACATCACGTCCAGCATGGCCGTCTCCAGGATGGAGCGCAGGCCGCGCGCGCCGGCCTTGCGGCGGATGGCCTCCGACGCGATGGCCTTCAGGGCCCCGTCGGTGAACTTCAGCGACACGCCGTCCAGCTCGAAGAGCTTGCGGTACTGCTTGGTGAGCGCGTTCTTGGGCTCGCCCAGGATGTTCACCAGCGCGACCTCGTCCAGCTCCTCCAGCGCGGTGATGATGGGCAGACGGCCGATGAACTCCGGAATCATGCCGAACTTGAGCAGGTCCTCCGGCTCCACCTGGCGCAGCAGCTCGCTCAGGTTGCGCTGCTTGCGCGACTGGATCTCCGCGCCGAAGCCCAGGCTGCGGCCGCCCAGGCGCCGCTCAATCACCTGCTCCAGGCCGCCAAAGGCGCCGCCGCAGATGAAGAGGATGTTGGTGGTGTCCACCTGCAGGAACTCCTGCTGGGGGTGCTTGCGTCCGCCCTTGGGGGGGACGTTGGCCACCGTGCCTTCGATGATCTTCAGGAGCGCCTGCTGCACGCCCTCGCCGCTCACGTCGCGGGTGATGGAGGGGTTCTCCGACTTGCGGGCGATCTTGTCGATCTCGTCGATGTAGACGATGCCCCGCTGCGCGCGCTCGATGTCGTGGTCGGCCGCCTGGAGCAGGTTGACGATGATGTTCTCCACGTCCTCGCCCACGTAGCCGGCTTCCGTGAGGCACGTGGCGTCCGCGATGGTGAAGGGGACGTTGAGGATGCGCGCGAGCGTCTGCGCGAGCAGCGTCTTGCCGGAGCCGGTGGGGCCGAGCAGCAGGATGTTGCTCTTCTGCAGTTCCACGTCGTCCATCGCGACCTTGGACTCGATGCGCTTGTAGTGGTTGTGCACGGCCACCGACAGCGTCTTCTTCGCGCGCTCCTGGCCGATGACGTACTCGTCCAGCACGGCCTTGATCTCCGAGGGCCGGGGGATGCGCAGCTTGGTGTCCTTCGTCTCCTCGCGGTCGATCTCCTCCGCGATGATGTCGTTGCACAGCCCGATGCACTCGTCGCAGATGTAGACCGTCGGGCCCGCGATGAGCTTCTTCACCTCCTTCTGCGACTTGCCGCAGAAGGAGCAGCAGAGGGTCTGGTTGTCTCGCTTCTCCACGTTCTTACCCGCCATGAAATCCCTCGCTGCGCCTGAAAGGCCCCAACCCGCTTCGCATCCAGTCCCTGCCCCTGCCCAATCTAGTCAGCCCCCACACGGGGCGTCCACGCACCTTCAGGGTACTTAACAAGGAGAAAATGAGCGTGACGGGGGAAAGCAGAAGGCCGGAGGCGCGGGAAGGAATTCCCAGCACCCCCGGCCGCCGACCGAGTCCCTGCCACCCCGGCCCCAGTGTCTACTTCTTCTCTTCCGCCTTCACGCCCACCGTCTTCCGGGGGTCCTGGATGGCGTCGAGGATGCCGTAGGCCTTCGCCTCGTTGGCGCTCATGAAGTAGTCGCGGTCCGTGTCCTTCTCCACCCGCTCGATGGTCTGGCCGGTGTGCTTGACGATGAGCTCGTTGAGCTTGGCCTTCATCCGGAGGATTTCACGGGCCTGGATTTCGATGTCCGTCGCCTGCCCGCGCGCCCCGCCCAGGGGCTGGTGGATCATGATGCGGCTGGACGGCAGCGAGTAGCGCTTGCCCTTCGCCCCGGCCAAGAGCAGCACCGCGCCCATGGAGGCCGCCTGTCCCACGCAGATGGTGGAGACGGGCGCCTTGACGTACTGCATCGTGTCGTAGATGGCGAGGCCCGCCGTGACGGAGCCGCCCGGCGAGTTGATGTAGAGGTTGATGTCCTTGTCCGGGTCTTCCGACTCCAGGAACAGGAGCTGGGCGACGATGGCGTTGGCCACGTCGTCGTCGATCTCCGTTCCCAGCATGACGATGCGGTCCTTCAGGAGCCGGCTGTAGATGTCGTACGAGCGCTCACCCCGGTGGGTCTGCTCGATGACGTAGGGGACGGGCATGAAGGGCATGTCGGATGGACCTCTAGGAAAAACGCCGGAGACCTAAGGAAAAAGCCTCAAGAATACTTCGCCCGACCCTTGAGGAATTCAATCGTCTTTTCCTCGCGGAGTCGCAGAGACAACCCCAGGCGCTCGTCCGGGCCCTTGAAGTACTTCTTCACCTGGGCGACGGGCTGGTTGGCCTCGATGGCGAGGTCCTCGATGCGCTTGTCCACGTCCTCTTCGGACGCCTGGATGTTCTGCTGCTGGGCAATGGCCTCGAAGAGGAGCGTGCCCTTCACCTCCAGGACGGCCTTCTCGCGCATCTCCTCGCGCAGCCGGTTGAAGTCCAGGTTGAGCTGGCGCGGGTCGATGCCCTGGCGCTGCATCTGGCGGAAGGCGCCTTCCATCATGGAGTCGATGGCGCGCTCCACCATGGCGCGGGGCACGTCGAACGCGTTCTTCTCCAGCAGGGCCTTGATGAGCGCGTCGCGCTCGTCCACCTGGGACTGGTTCTTCTTGGCCTTCTCCAGGTCCGAGCGCAGCTTCTGGCGCAGCTCGTCCACGGACTGCGCCACGCCGGTCTGCTTGGCGAAGTCGTCGTTGAGCTCCGGCACCACCGCCTTCTTCAGCTCCTTGACGGTGATGTGGAAGGTGGCCGTCTTTCCGCGCACCTCCTCCGCCTGGTAGTCCTGCGGGAAGACGTAGTCGATGTCCTTGGACTCACCGACCTTCACGCCCTCCAGCGCGGCGATGTTGCCCTCGATGAGCTCGCCCGCCTGCACGCGCACGCCGATGCCGTCCGCCTTGCTGCCGGGGAAGGGGTTGCCCTCCACCTTCGCCTCGAAGTCGATGGTGACCTGGTCGCCGGAGGCCGCGGTGTCGCGGTCGGTGACGGGCTCGATGCGACCCTGCGACTGGCGCATGCGCTCGATCTGCTCGTTCACCGCGTCGTCGGTGACGCTGGTGTCGATCTTCGTGAGCGTCACGCCCTCGTAGTCCTTCGCCTCCACGCGCGGCTTCACCTCCACGCGGGCCTCGAAGTTGAAGGGGGCGTTGGGCTTGAGGCCGGAGTTGGTCACCTGGGGCGAGGCGACGGCCTCCACCTTGTGCTCGCGCACGGCGTCCAGGTAGGCCTTCTGCACCACGCGCTGGATGACGTCGTCCTCCACCTGCTCGCGGAAGCGCTGCTCCAGGATGCGGCGGGGAACCTTGCCCTGGCGGAAACCAGGCAGCTTCACCTGACCGCTGAGCGCGGCGTACGCGCGGTTGAGCTCCTCCGCCACGCGGGCGGTGTCGACCTCGATGGAGAGCTTCTTCTCGATGGGAGAGAGCTCCTCGACCTGGACCTTCATGCGGGCCTCGCTCGCCGCCTCCACGGGCGCCTTCGCGTCCCGGGGCGGCAACCGGAAAGTGGGACGTGCGGCTTTAGGGGATAGGCACGAACGGGTCAACGCGAAATGGGCGAGGAGGGACTCGAACCCTCACACCTTGCGGTACCAGATCCTAAGTCTGGCGCGTCTACCAGTTTCGCCACCCGCCCGACGCGTCGCGCGACCGTCCACCGTCCTACCGCGAAACCTCCGGGCGGGACAGGGGCCTTCCCGGCGTCCCCAAGACCCTCTTTTGGGAGGGAGGGATGCCGGAAAAGAAACAGGGCCCCTTCAGCTTCTGAAGGGGCCCTGCGAGTGAGAGCGGAGGGAATCGAACCCACAACCTATGGATTAAGAGTCCATTGCTCTGCCAATTGAGCTACGCTCCCGACTGCTTGGCCTCGACGCGTTGGCTGCGCGACGTCGAGTGGCGGCGGTGAATACCGGTCGCCGCCCGCGCTGTCAAAACGTTTTTGCACCTCCCCTTCCATTCCCCGCGTTGAGATCGGATGCCGGGCATGCGGCCGGCCGCTCCAGAGCCAACGCGACGATGCGAACGTCAGACCCGACCTGCATGTTGATCCACGCCGCGGTTCGCGCTGCAGGCCTGTAGCAGGGCCTGCCGGAGCACTTCCCTTCACAGGTGGTGCAGCGTCCCCGGGGCAACCAGGTGGGCGGGCGAGGGTCGTCCGTCCTTTTCGAGGAGTGGATGCGGGAGATGACAGTGATGGAAGCCAACATGAAGGCGGATGGAACGACGTCCCAGCAGGGTGCGGCCTGGAACCGGGAGCGGGTGGACCTGGTGAAGCGGACCATCTGTCCGCGGGGAATCAGCGAGGACGAGTTCGCCCTCTTCATCGAGCAGTGCAAGCGCAGCGGGCTGGACCCGCTCCTCAAGGAAGCCTTCTGCGTCGCGCGCCGCCAGAACATCGGCAACCGCGAGCGGCCCAACTGGGTGACGAAGTACGAGTTCCAGCCCTCGGAGGCCGGCATGCTCGCCCGGGCGGAGCGCTTCCCGGACTTCAAGGGCATCCAGGCGAGCGCCGTGTTCGCCGAGGACGAGATCGTCGTCGACCAGGGCAAGGGCGAGGTGGTGCACCGCTTCAACCCGGCCAAGCGCAAGGGCGCGCTCGTGGGCGCCTGGTCGCGGGTGGTGCGCGAGGGGAAGCTGCCCGTCGTCGTGTGGCTGGACTTCGCCGGCTACGTCCAGCAGACGCCCCTCTGGGCCAAGATTCCCACGACGATGATCGAGAAATGCGCCCGGGTGGCGGCGCTGCGCAAGGCCTACCCGGAAGCCTTCGGCGGCCTGTACGTGCGCGAGGAGATGCCGGCCGAGGAGTACGACGCCCACGGCGCCGGCACCGGCCTCGCCGTCCACGACGAGCCCGTGCCGCCGACGGGCGCCTACGAGGTGCTGGGCTCCAAGCCCGGGCCGATGAAGGCGTCCTTCCCCACCCTGGCCCCGGCCCCTGCTCCGGCGGAAGCCCGTCCGGCGGAGGCGAAGGAGCTGGCGCAGCAGCTCGCCATCGACGTGCCCCTGGCCCCGGCCGTCACGGCGACGGCCACGGCTCCCGCCGCGACGAAGCCCGAGCGTCCCAAGGCGAGCGCGGTGGTGGTGGCGTTCGGCCCGCACAAGGGGAAGACGGCCTCCGAGCTCTCCGACGACGAGCTGAGCGAGACCATCGACCTGGCGCACGAGAAGCTAATGGAGCAGCCCCGGGCCCGCTGGGCGAAGGCGATGCGCGAGAACCTCACCGCGCTGGAGGCGGAGACAGAGCTGCGCTGCCGGGTGCCCTCCAGCAAGGACGGCGCCGGGACGACCCCGGAGGCCTGAGCCACCGTCGTTCGCTGAAATGAAGAACGCCCGCGTCCCGGAAGTGGGGGGGCGCGGGCGTTTCGCTTTTCAGCCTGGAGAGCCTGGGAAAGGGAGTGCGCCCAGAGGGACTTGAACCCCCAACCCTCGGCTTCGAAGGCCGATGCTCTATCCAGTTGAGCTATAGGCGCGGCGGGAAGCGAAGAAGAAGGGCGGACAACCGGGATCGAACCGGCAACCTCCGGAGTCACAGTCCGGCGCTCTAACCAGTTGAGCTATGTCCGCCATCACTCCACACGTCACGGCTTGAAAGCGGCGGCTTCCCTACCGTGGAAACCGGAGCCGTTCAAGGCCCAAATCAACAACCCTCCAAGCAGGTTGGCGCCCCAGGCAGGACTCGAACCTGCGACCCCCGACTTAGAAGGTCGGTGCTCTATCCAGCTGAGCTACTGGAGCCTGCCGGGGAAACCCTTGCTGCTTGCAACGACGGCACTTCAAGTCGGGGCGAGAGGATTCGAACCTCCGACCCCCTGCGCCCAAGGCAGGTGCGCTACCAGGCTGCGCTACGCCCCGAGAAGTGCTGCATTCTTCGCCCAACGCGGACAGACGCGCAAGATCGCAGTTCCTGACCGCCCGTCTGCCCGGTCAGAGCGCCAACAGATGGCGCCGCATGAGCTGGAAGGCCCGGGCCCTATGCGACACCCGCGCCTTCTCCTCCGGCGCGAGCTCCGCCATGGAGCGGCCCCCCTCCCCCTCCACCTGGAACACCGGGTCGTAGCCGAAGCCGTTCGTCCCCTTCGGGGCGTGCAGGATGGTGCCCTCGCAGCGGCCCACCTCCACCCGGGGCTCGCCCTTCCCCGTCACCAGCGCCAGGGCGCAGCGGAAGGACGCCGCGCGCTTCGCGTCCGGAACGCCGGCCAGCTCCGCGAGCAGCTTCTCGTAGCGGGCCCGGTCATCCCCGGGCGCATAGCGCGCGGAGAGCACGCCGGGCCGGCCGTCGAGCGCGTCCACGCACAGCCCGGAGTCGTCCGCGAGCGCGGGCAGGCCGGTGGCCTCCGAGTAGGCGCGGGCCTTCTTCACCGCGTTCGCCTCGAAGGTGTCGCCGTCCTCCTCCGGCTCGGGCACGGGGGGCAGGTCCTTGAGGGACACGACCTCCACCGCGTCGCCCACGAGCACGCGCAGCTCGCGCAGCTTGCCCGCGTTGCCGGTGGCGAAGAGCAGCCGGGGCTTCATCCCAGCACCTTCGCCTGCGCGGCCGCGAGCTGCTGGATGGCGGCGAGTCCTCCGTCCAGCATCGCGTCCATCGCCTTGCGGTCGAAGAGCTTGTGCTCGGCGGTGCCCTGCACCTCCACGATGCGGCCGTCGGCCGTGGCCACGAGGTTCAGGTCCACGTCCGCGGTGGAGTCCTCGTCGTAGTCCAGGTCCACCCGCACCTCGCCGTTCACCACGCCCACCGACACGGCGGCCAGCGGGGTGAGCTTCGTGAGCATCCCCGGCTTGTTGAGCGAGCGCATGGCCAGCACCAGCGCCACGTACGCGCCGGTGATGGACGCGGTGCGCGTGCCGCCGTCCGCCTGGATGACGTCGCAGTCCAGGGTGAAGGTGCGGACCCCCAGGGACGGCAGGTCCACGGCGGCGCGGAGCGCACGACCGATGAGCCGCTGGATCTCCATGGTGCGCCCGGTCTGCTTGCCCTTGGCGGCCTCGCGCGCGCCGCGGGTGTGCGTGGCGCGGGGGAGCATGCCGTACTCGGCCGTCACCCAGCCGGAGCCCTTGCCCATCAGGTGCGGCGGGACGCGGTCCTCCACCGAGCAGGTGACGAGCACCTTCGTGTGGCCGAACTCCACCTGCACGGAGCCCTCCGCGTAGCGGTTGACGTTGGGCGTGAGGGTGACGGGCCGCAGGTCCAGCGCACCACGTTGGAAGGAACGCACGGGGGAAACTCCTGACGCGAGAGGACGTGAGCCCCGCGCTTTATCAGGGCCCGGTGGATCCAGCCACCGGCGCGGACGGAGACATGTCCCGGCGCTGGGTCTCTCGGAGGAAGGCCTGCACGCCCTCCGAGATGGCCTGCGCCAGGGCCTCCTGGTACGCGGCCTTTCCCAGCCGGGCGCCCTCCTGGGGGTGGGAGATGAAGCCCACTTCAATCAGCACCGCCGGCGCCTCCACGCCCGTGAGGACGAAGAACGGCGCTTGCTGCACGCCCCGGTCCGCCGCGCCGCTGCGGGACACGAGGCGCGGGTGGATGGCGTAGGCCAGCCGGGACGCGTCCGAGTGCGCCTCCGTGCGCGCCAGGTCATCCAGGATGAAGGACAGCGTGGAGTGGCCGCGCCCCGAGCGGGCCGTGGGCGCCTCCGCGTTCTCCCGGTCCGCCACCGCGCGCGCCGCCTCGCCGGAGGCGTTGGCGGACAGGAAGTACGTCTCGATGCCCTCGGTGCGCTCGCGCAGCCGCTTCGTGGGCATGGAGTTGGCGTGGATGGAGAGGAAGAGGTCCGGCCGCTGGCTGTTGGAGAACGCCACCCGCTCCGCCAGCGCCAGCTGCGTGTCCTGCTCGCGGGTGAGGAACACCTCGCTGCCCGCCGCCTCCAGCTTCTCGCGCAGGCGCTGGGCAATCTGGAGGGCGATCTCCTTCTCCCAGATTTCCCCGGGCCCCTTCGCGCCCTCCTTCGCCCCACCATGCCCCGGGTCGATGACGATGCGCGCGACGCGCTCCCCCGCCCCGGACAGGGCCGGCAGGAGGCACACGAGCGCGAGGAGGAGAAGCGTGGGGGAGCGGCGCGGCGACATTCGCACCCCGGATGCTACCGGAGCCCCGGCCCGGAGGCGAAATCCGGGCCCGAGGGCAAGGCGCCTTCAGCCCACCACGTCGATGCCCGGCCGGCCCGCCTGGACCTCGCCGATGAGGGACGCGTCCACGCCCGCCTTCTCCAGCGCCTGCACCGCCTTGAGCGCGTGGCGCGCGGGCACGCTGGCCAGGAGGCCGCCGTTGGTCTGCGCATCCGCCAGCAGCCACTGGATGTGCTCCGGCAGCCCTTCCGGGAAGCGGACCTTGGACTTCACATGGGCCAGGTTCGTCTTCGTCCCGCCCGGCACCACGCCCCCTTCGGCCAGGGCCGGCACCTCCGCGATGAGCGGGATGCGCTCCAGGTCCAAGAGCGCCTTCGTCTTCGCGCCGGTCATCATCTCCAGGAGGTGCCCCAGGAGGCCGTAGCCCGTCACGTCCGTGAGCGCGTGCACCTTGAAGGCGCCCGACGCGAACACCTCTCCGGCCGCCTTGTTGAGCGTGGCCATCTGCGCCGTCACCCGCTTCTGGAGCGACTTCGACGCGAGGCCCCGCTTGATGGCGGTGGTGGCGATGCCGGTGCCCACGGGCTTCGTGAGGATGAGGACGTCCCCGGGCTTCGCCCCTGCGTTGGTGAACACCTTCTTCGGGTGCACCACGCCGGTGACGGCCATGCCGTACTTGGGCTCCGGGTCGCGGATGCTGTGGCCGCCCAGGATGGGGATGCCCGCCTCGTCCGCCTTGGACTGGCCGCCCGCCAGAATCTTCTGCAGCACCTTGAGGGGCAGTTCGTCCGGGAAGCAGACGAGGTTGAGCGCGAACAGCGGCTTCGCGCCCATGGCCCAGATGTCCGACAGCGCGTTGGCCGCGGCGATGGCGCCGAACTGGAACGGGTCGTCAACAATCGGCGGGAAGAAGTCCACCGTCTCCACCACCGCGAGCCCCGGCGCCAGTTGGTACACCGCCGCGTCGTCGCTGGTGGTGAAGCCCACCAGGGCCTGCGGGGGCGCGGCCGTCTTCAGCCCGCCCAGCACCCGCGCCAGGTCCCCCGCCTTCAGCTTCGCCGCGCAGCCCGCGCAGTGGCTCATCTCGGTGAGGCGTTTCGCCTTCACCGGCTTCTCGCCCGCCATCGTGTCCCCGCCCTACTCCGCGCGCACGTAGTCGCGCTTCATGAGCTGCACCACGGATTCGGCCGTGAGCACGTCGTCGCCGTCCGAGTGGTCCAGCACCCCGCCCAGCGAGCCGTGGTTGTGCACGAGCTGCAGCACGTCCAAGAGCTCCGGCGTCAGCTCCTTGAGGGGCACCGTCAGCGGCTGCGCGAGGCGCAGCGCCGTGGCCATCTGGGGCAGCTGCGGCTGCAGGCGCTTGAACTCGTCCAGCTGCCGGAGCGCGTCCATTAGGAGCGCCTCGGTGGACGAGTCCAGCTCCACCATGAACTCCTGGCTGTCCGCGGCGCGCAGCTCGAAGTCACCCTCTTCCCAGGTGACGATGCGGTTGAAGCTCTTCTGCGGGCCCAGGTTGTGGTTGTCGTCGATGACCGCGTAGTACACGCGGCCCTGGCGCAGGTAGATGCGGCCCTCGTGGGCGTTGTTCACCACGAGCACGCCGTTCTTCTTCGACGTGTGGAAGAGCTGGAGCAGGTCCGGGAGGGGGATTTCCTCGATCTTCCCCGTCATGGAGCTGGCCTTGGTGGTGCGCGCGGCCTGGGCGGCGGCGGCCTCCTCCAGCTTCTGCTTGACCACGCTCTCGTCCACGGCGGCGCTCTCCGCGCCCTGGTGCACGAGCTTGAGGATGGAGGTGCCGATGAGGATGCGGTCCCCCTCCTTCAGCCGGGCCTGCTTCACCTTCTCGCCGTTGACGAAGGTGCCGTTGGTGGACCCCAGGTCCTCGATGGTGATCTTCCCATCGGAGAACAGGATCTTCGCGTGCTTGCGCGAGACCATGTCCTCCACGAGCACCATGTCCAACTCGCTCGACCGTCCCACGACGATCTGCTTGTCGGACTTCAGCGGGAACTCACCGCCCTGGTACTTCCCGGAGATGAACTTGAGGGCGTAGGACTTCGCCGTACCGCTCGGAGTGCTCACGGTGCCGCGACCTCGATGATGGAAGTTGCCATGGTGCTCAACCCGTCACTTCCGCCTTCCCCGGGTCTTTCACCAGGTTCAGGTACATCTGCGCGCTCTTGTTGCCGGGGCTGCGCACGAGCACGTCTTCCCAGACCTTGACCGCCTCGTCACGGCGTCCCGCCGAATAGAGTGCGATTCCGTAATTGATCCGTCCAGGAATGTACGACGGATTCTGCGCGATCACCTGTTCGTACTCGGCGAGCGCGGCCACGTTGTCCCCGGCATCCCTCAGCGCGTTGCCCAGCTTGAGGCGGATGTCCACGAACTCCGGGAAGTGCGCGAGCGCGCGGCGGTACTCTTCAATCGCGCGGGCCCACACGCCGCTGGAGGCGAACACGTCGCCGATGTCGGCGTACATGTTGGCCACCTTCTTCATGACGTACGGGTCCAGCTCGCCGGGGGCGCCCTTCTGGCGGGAGAGGGCGGCCTGGTAGACCTCCTTCGCCTCCGCGTACTTCCCCATGTCGTTGTAGATGACCGCCAGGTTGAGCGCGGCCTCCGTGTACGCGGGGTTGAGTCGCAGCGCGGACTCGAAGGCCCGCTGCGCCCGGGCGAACTGGCCCTGGTCGTGGTAGATGATGCCGAGCATGTTGTAGACGTCGGCGAAGGTCGGATTCTGCTCGACCACCTTCGTCAGGTACTGCTCGGCCTGGGCGTACTGCTTCTTCTCGAAGGAGCCGCGCCCGAGGGTCAGTAGCTGCTTGAGGGCTTCTTCCATGACTCGGCCCCGCGCGGGCCCCGTCCTCCTCGGGTAGCCTACATGAGCCCGGGCGAAAACAAGAATTGATCGCCCTTGCGTACGAGCAAAAGCGGTCGTTCCCCCCGGGTGTCCACCGGGCGCGACGGAAGGTCGCCCTCCAGCCGGTAGTGCTCCGTCACCGCCGCCTCGTCCCGCTCCAGCCGCACGTACCACGCCGCCACCGTCAGGCGCCGCTTGCCCAGGGGGGCCATTTCCGCCCACGCCTGCCCCGCGCCGCCGTCGCCGCCTTCGCCCACCAGCCGTGACAACTCCTGGGGGAGCCCCTGCTCCAGGGCGCGCCGCCGGGCCTCCAGCGCGGCCACCGCCGCCACCAGCCGGGGCGCCACCGAGGGCTCCGGCTTCCACTTCCCGGACGCGCGCGTGAAGGGCACGCGCTCCACCCCGGCGGTGCTGACGACGGTGGCGCCCAGCGTGCCCTCGAAGTCCAGCGTCGCGTAGGCCTCCGCGCTCTGGCCGTCCGGCGCCACCGACACGGCGATGCGCGCGTACTGGAACTTGCGGGAGACGAGCGGCAGCGGGGAGCCGGGCACGGGCAGCGACACGCCGTCGTGTTCGGCTTCCTTGAGGACGGTGATGATCTCCGCCTCCGGACCGGCCGCGGCGCCCAGCAGGCGCGGGCCGAAGAACAGGAGGGCGGAGGCCACGGCGAGGGCGGCGATGCCGATGCCGCCCAGCCGGCCCCAGTCCTCCAGGCGCCTCACGACCCCAGCAGCTTCTGGGCGCGCTCGGCGGCGGGCGTGCCCGGCAGGCGCTTGATGACCTGGCGCAGCGTGTCCTGGGCGCGCTGCGGGTCGTTGAGCTTCCCGTAGGCCTCGTGCAGGTCGAAGAGGGCCTGCTCCTCCAGCGGGGTGCCCGGGTAGTCCTTGAGCAGCCCTTCCAGGCGCTGGGCCACGGCCTTCCAGCGCTCGCGCTTGGCGTAGAACGACGCGACGTACAGCTCGTGGCGGGCCAGCCGCTGGCGGGCGTCGTTGGCCTTCTCCGTCGCGTCCTTCACGTACTGCGAATCCGGGTACTGGCGCAGGAACAGGTTCATGGCCCGGAGCGCGTCGTACATGGGCTTCTGCTCCTTCTCGTACGAAGGCGGCAGGGCGAAGAACTCCGACGGGAACTCCTCCACGTAGGAGAGGGCCAGCCGGTACGCGGCGTAGTCCACCTTGGCGTGGGTGGGGTGCAGCTTGATGAAGGAGTCGAACTTCTCGCGCGCCTCCGGGTACGCCTCCCGGGCGAAGTCCAGGTCCGCCAGCTTCAGCTCCGCCTCGCGGGCCGCCTCCAGGTACGGGTACTTGACGCGGACGTGGTCGAAGTACTTCTCCGCCTTGAGGAAGTCCTTGTCCTCCAGCGCGGCGTCACCCAGCGCCAGGTTCTCGGCGGCCTGGCTGGCGTAGTTGGGCTCGCCCGCGGTTCCCTGGGTCAGGGACGCGCAGCCGGAGAGGAGCAGGACGGACAGACAGAGGACGACAGAGCGCATCACGCCCCCAAACTATTCGTCCTGCCCGGAGGGGTCCAGCGAAGGTTCACCCACCAGTTGGGTCACGATGTCGGGCGCGAAACCCCGGCTGAGCAGGAGTCGTCCGGCCCGCGCCTGCTCCTTCGCGTCCAGCGGGCGGCCGGCCAGGCGCCGGCGCTCCAGCACCTGGCGGGCGGCGGCCAGCGCGTCGAAGCCCACCGCGTCCTTCGCCGAGGCGAGGGCCTGCCGGGCCACCGCGCCCTCCAGGCCGTGCGCCTGGAGCCGCTGGAGGACGGCGCGGGGCCCCAGCTTCCCCTTGCCCAGCAGGGACGCGGCCCGTTCACGGGCGAACTTCGCGTCGTCCAGGTAGCCCCACTGCCCGAGCCGGGCGAGCACCGCTTCGCGCACGGGACCGGCGTAGCCCTTGCGCTCCAGCGCGAGCGTCAGTTCATGGCGGCTGCGGGCGCGCACCGCGAGCAGGCGCAAGCAGGCGTCGGTAGCGCGCTGGACAGCCTCCGGGCCTTCGGGCTCCTCAACCATCGCGGAGTCCCTACCATGTGGTAACAGGCCCCGCCATGCACCCCGTTCTTGCCCGCTTCCTCACCGCCGATGCCGCCAAGGAGACGCTTCGCAAGGAGAAGGCGGGTGAACCGCTCACTCCTGAGGAGCAGCACTTCGTGGCCGCCGCCGACGCGAACCCCAAGCAGCGCGCGATGCTGCAGGGCGTGAGCGGCCGCGCGCTGTCGTCCGACGCCCAGGCCTCGCTGGTGCTGCTGGCCGCGCACGCCGCCGCCCGCGCCCTCACGGAGGACCCGGCGCTCGCGACCGCCAGCCAGAAGGCGCGCGAGGCCCTCAAGGAAGAGGGCGCGAGCGACGAGGAGTCCGACGCCTTCATCGCGTCCATCCTCCTGGAGGAGGCCTTCGGGTACGAGCAGGACGTGGACTCCTTCGACGCCGACTACGTGAAGGAGTCCCTGGGCGAAGTGCCCGCGCTGGCCGCGCTGTCCAAGGAGACCGTGGACGCGCTGTTCCTCGCGTTCATCAAGGGCGCGCCGTCCGAACCGGACCGCAAGGCGCGCGAGCACATGGCCCGCGCCCTCTTCGAAATCGCCTGGTCGGAGGGGCCCACGTCCATCAACCCGGAGCACCTGGAGACGCTGCTCGACAACGAGGTCGTCCAGGAGTCCGACGAGGTGCAGGACGCGCGCGTGCGCGCCACCGTGTCGCTCTTGCAGACCCTGGCCCACCAGGGACTGGTGGGCCCGCTGCGCCTCACCCGGCTGCGCGCGCAGTTGGGGGATGACGACGCCTGAGCGGCGCCGTCGGGAGCATCAGAAGCGCTCGATCTGGAAGTCGTCGTCGCCCCCGGCCGCCGGAGCGGGCGCGGGCACCGGAGCGGGCGTGGGCGGACGGGCCGCCTGGGGCGGAGGCAGCGGCCGGCCCTGGACGACGCCGGGCGCGGGCGCGGGCGGGCGAGGAGCCTGGGCCGCGACACCGGGCGGAGGCGCCGCCGGCCGGGCCGCCACGGGCGCGCCGGGGCGCGGAGCCTGGGCCTGGGCGGGCGCGGGCGGCGCCGCGGGAGCCGCCTGTGCGGGTGCCCCCTTCTGCGCGAAGGACGCGGAGCCCGGGATGGGACGCTCGTCGCCGGCCTTGGCGTCGAAGTTGTCCCACTTCGAGTCGGACGTGCCGCTGATGCCGGAGAAGCGCAGCGCGAAGTCGTCCGGGTTGCTGGCCTGGCGGTGGGCCTCGTCGTAGGTGACGAGCCCGTTGCGCACGAGGCTCATCAGCGACTGGTCGAAGGTCTGCATCCCGTAGGAGTCCGTGCCCTGCGAGATGGCGTCGTGGATCTCCTTCGTACGGTCCTTGTCTTCAATCAGCTCACGCACGCGCGCGGTGACGCGAAGCACCTCCACCGCCGCCACGCGGCCCTTGCCGTCCGCGCGCGGCACGAGCCGCTGGCTCACCACGCCGCGCAGCACGCTGGAGAGCTGCAGGCGCACCTGCTTCTGCTGGTGCGGAGGGAAGGCGGACACGATGCGGTTGATGGTCTCCGTCGCGTCCAGCGTGTGCAGCGTGGACATCACGAGGTGGCCCGTCTCCGCCGCGTGGAGGGCCGTCTCAATGGTTTCGTGGTCGCGCATTTCGCCCACGAGGATGACGTCCGGGTCCTGGCGCAGCGCGCTCTTGAGGGCCTGCGAGAAGCTCATCGTGTCCACGCCGACTTCGCGCTGGTTCACGATGGAGCGCTTGTCGCGGATGAGGAACTCGATGGGGTCCTCGATGGTCATGATGTGGTTGGTCTCGTTGGAGTTGATGAAGTCGATCATCGCCGCCAACGTCGTGGACTTGCCGGAGCCCGTGGTGCCCGTCACCAGCACCAGCCCGCGCTCCTCGCCGCACACCTTCTCCAGCACCGTGGGCAGCAGCAGGTCCTTCATCGTCATGACCTTGAAGGGGATGACGCGCAGCACCGCGCCCACCGTGCCGCGCTGCTGGAAGACGTTCACGCGGAAGCGGCCCAGGCCGGGCACTCCGTAGGCCAGGTCCACCTCGTTGCTGACCTTGAACTTCTCCTTCTGGAACTCGTTCATGATGCCGAACGCCATGCGCGCCACCTCTTCCGGAGGAAGGCGGCGGCCGTCCTTGAGCGGCACCAGCGACCCGTCCACGCGGAACATGGGCGGCAGGCCCGCCTTCAGGTGGATGTCGGAGGCACCGCCGCGCAGGGCGATCTGCAGGATTTCGTTGAGTTCCATGGGAGGGCCCGGATGGTAGCAGAACGCCCGCGCGGCCCGCGACGGGACACCCGGCGGCGACCCCGCAAAGCAAAACGGCGGAGGTCCCTTGAGAGGACCCCCGCCGAGGAGCGGCTCCAGCGAGCCGGCAAGCAGACTAGCGCTTGGAGAACTGGAACCGACGACGGGCGCCGGGCTGGCCGTACTTCTTGCGCTCGACCGCGCGAGCATCGCGGGTGAGGAAGCCGGCCTTCTTCAGCGCCGGACGGAACTCCGGGTTGAAGGCGCACAGCGCGCGCGCGATGCCGTGACGGATGGCACCGGCCTGACCAGAGAGGCCGCCGCCGCGCACGTTGACCGTGACGTCGAGCTTGCCCTTCTGCTCCAGGATGTCGAGCGGCTGGTTGAGCACCATCTTCGACGTCTCACGGCCGAAGTACTCGTTGATGTCGCGGCCGTTGATGACCACGAGGCCATTGCCAGGACGCAGCCACACGCGAGCGGTGGCCTCCTTGCGGCGGCCGGTGGCGTAGAAACCGAGTTCGGGATTGATCGCCATGGCTGTTCCTTACGCCTCGACCTTGTACGCCACCGGCTTCTGGGCGGTGTGCGGATGGGTATCACCAGCATAGACCTTGAGCTTCGTCATCATCTGACGGCCCAGGGCGCTGCGCGGAAGCATGCGGCGGACGGCATTGAGGATGACGTCCTCAGGGTGCCGCTCGCGGAGCTTCTGCAGGTTGGTGATCTTCAGGGCGCCGGGGAAACCCGCGTACGGGTGACGGTAGTACAGCTTGTCCGTCTCCTTCGTACCCGTCACCTTCACCTTGTCGGCGTTGATGACGATGACGTGGTCGCCCGTGTCGATGGACGGGGTGTACGTCGGCTTGTGCTTGCCCTTGAGGAGGGTGGCAATCTGACTGGCGGCGCGGCCAAGCACCTTGTCGGACACGTCGATGACGTGCCACTGGCGCTTGATGTCCGCGGCCTTGGCGCTGTAGGTCTTCTGCGACATTTCGTGCACTCCAAACTTCGGCGCGACACCCAGGTGCATGCCAGGGGACGCGTGCTCGTGCGAAACCAACCGCGGGTCCTCCGCCAAAACTCCGACAGAAGCCCGGAAAGGCCGAACCTCCTAGCGGGACCCTGGGATCAAGTCAAGGTCGGGCGCATGGGGCCTGGAAATCCGGCCGCCTAGGGCGCCCTGCCGGCCGGTCCCGGGCCCGGTCCCCCGGGGGGAGGCTTCTTGAAGCGCTCCTTCAGGTTGGCGAAGAAGTTCTTCTCCTTCTCGTCCGGCGGTCCCTGACGCGGCGCGTCCATGTCGACGTTCTCGAAGGCGTCCGGGGGCAAATCTTCCAGGAAGCGCGAGGGGGTGCGGGGCACCTCCTTGCCGCGCTTCACGCGCACGGTGGAGCGCGTGAGGTACAGCAGCTCCTTGGCGCGGGTGATGCCCACGTAGCAGAGCCGGCGCTCCTCCTCGAGGTTCTGCGCCTCGCCCTGCATGCCGCCGTGGGGCATCAGGTCCTCCTCCATGCCGATGAAGAAGACGAGCCGGTACTCCAGGCCCTTGGAGGCGTGCAGCGACATGAGCGTCACGCGGCGGTTCTGGCCGGGGACCTCCTCCTCCTCCTGGCGCGTGTCCAGGCTGAGGCGGTTGAGGTATGTGAGGAGGCTGGCCTTGGGGCCCTCGCGCTTCTCGAACTTCTCCAGCGACGCGAGCACGTGGTCCACGCTCTTGAGCTTCTTGTCCGCGGCGGTGCCGGAGACGGCCTTGGCCCGCGTGGCCTCGCGAAAGCCGATCTCCTCCAGCAGCTTCTGCGTCGCCTCCGACAGCCGGGGGGCCTGGGAGAAGGCGTCGCGGTAGCGCTCCACCATCTCCACGAACTCCAGCACCTTGCCGCCCGCGCCCGCCGGCAGGTCCTCGTAGGTCTCCGCGCGGCGCATCGCGGTCCACAGCGTGACGCCTTCGGCGCGCGCGTGCCCGTGCAGCCGCTCCATCGTCACGTCGCCAATGCCTCGCGCCGGCACGTTGACGATGCGCATGAGGGAGATTTCATCCAGCCGGTTGGCGAGCACCTTGAAGTACGCGATGACGTCCTTCACCTCGCTGCGGTCGAAGAACTCGCTGCCGCCCACGACCTCGTAGGCGATGTTCTTCTCGCGCAGCATCTCCTCCACGGCGCGGGACTGACCGTTGGTGCGGTAGAGCACCGCGATGTCGTCCGCGGCGATGCCCTGGGAGATGTGCTTCTGGATTTCATGGGCGATGAAGCGGGCCTCCTCCTCGTCATTGGGGCACGCCACCACCTTCACGAGCTCGCCGCCCCGCCGGTCGGTCCACATGCGCTTGTCCTTGCGCTCGGGGTTCTTGGCGATGACGGCGTTGGCCGCGTCCAGCACGCGCTGGGATGAGCGGTAGTTCTGCTCCAGCCGCACCTCCTTGCCGCCCGGGAAGTGCCGGTCGAAGTCGAGGATGTTGCGCACCTCCGCGCCCCGCCACGAGTAGATGCACTGGTCGTCGTCACCCACCGCGCACACGTTGCGCGACTCGCCCGCGAGCAGCTTGAGCAGGTCCAGCTGGGCGTGGTTGGTGTCCTGGAACTCGTCCACCAGCAGATAGCGGAAGCGCTGCGTGTACTTGCGGTGCAGGTCCGGGTGTTCGCGCAGCAGGCGCGCGGGCAGCACCAGCAGATCATCGAAGTCCACCGAGCCCTGCGCCTTGAGCGCGAGCTGGTAGTCCGCGAACACCATGGCGGTGATGAGGTCGTAGTCGTCCCCCAGCCCTTCGCCTTTGGGCTGCGGCACCTCCCCGGAGTTCTTCGCCTTGGAGATGAGGGTGAGGACCTTGCGCGCGTCGAAGGCGCGGTCGTCGATGCGCTTCTCGCGCATGGCGCGGCGGATGATGGCCAGCTGGTCGCCCATGTCCGCGATGGCGAACTTCCGGGGCCAGCCCAGCCGGTGGATGTCCTCGCGCAGCACCTCCGCGCCGAACGCGTGGAAGGTGCACACCAGCACGCCCTGGGCGCGCGGGCCGGCCATGTGGACCAGCCGCTCCTTCATCTCCGTGGCGGCCTTGTTGGTGAAGGTGACGGCCAGGATGTTGCGGGCCAGCAGGTGGCCCGGCCGCTCGTTGAGCAGGTGGACGATGCGGTGGGTGATGACCCGCGTCTTGCCGCTGCCGGCGCCCGCCAGCACGAGCAGGGGACCCTCGGTCGTCAGCACCGCCTCACGCTGTGGAGGATTGAGCTTCGAAAGGTCCATTGCGCGCAGGCCGGGGATACCCTTTGATTCGTTCGTGCGCGACTATTTCCTACGGCTGGCCACCGCGACGCTCGCGCTGTGCGTGGGCGGCGGATGCCTTGACGACGCACGCACGACATCTCCCACCCCGCGCGATGTGGTGACGACCGCCGCACCGTGCGTGTACTTCAAGGACCTGGCGCCCTTCCTGCCCGACACGCTGGAGGGCTTCACGGTGGGCTCCACCGGGGGCTCCACCGGCAAGTACGGGGACGTGTCCGTGTCGGAGGCGGAGCGGACCTACACGCGCGGCGAGGGCCGTGAGGTGAAGGTGCGCATCGTGGACACCACGATGGGGCTCAAGCTGGGGCAGGCCATCCGGGAGGCGGCGCAGAAGGCCAGAGGCCGTGCGGCGAGCGACCCGACGGCCCCCATCCAGTGGAAGGAGGCCGTGGGCTTCGTGCGCTATGACGCGGACGAGGCCGTGGCGGAAGCCAACCTCCTGGTGGGCGACCGCTTCGTGGTGGCCGTCACCAGCCGTGGCTTCCCCAGCACCGTGGAGGTGCGACGGGTGGCACGCGGCATCGACCTGGCCGGGCTTGCCCGGCTGCAGTGATTCAAGTTCAAGGAGCGGACGTGGCGGTGAAGGAGAAGGGGTCCCGGCCCCAGACGGCCCAGGAGTTGTTGGAGCAGGAGAAGTCAGCGCGCCTGGGGGTGTCCTCCCTGGGCAAGCGCGAGTTCCTGGAGCAGTTCCAGAAGCTGTCCAAGAGCTACGCGGTGGACCCGGGCAACCCGGGCTCCTACGCGTGCGAGGGCTGTCAGCGCTGCGCCAACTGCATGTTCTGCAAGGACTGCGACAGCTGCCACCAGTGCACGCACTGCACCCGGTGCGAGCTGTCCACCAACTGCTCGCACTGCGTGGAGTGCAAGAACTGCCACGCGTGCGCCTACTGCGTGCAGAGCGAGAACTGCTCCAACAGCGCGTACGTGGTGCTGAGCAAGAACCTGCAGGACTGCAACTACTGCTTCGGCTGCGTGGGCCTGTCCAAGAAGGACTTCCACATCCTCAACGTCGGCTTCCCCCGCACCGAGTACTTCAAGGTCGTGGGGAGGCTGCGCAAGGACCTGGGCATCCCGTAGCGCGGCCTCCTCCCGCCCCCGTCACAGGGCGCGCACGTAGAGCGCCTTGAGGTATTCCGTCTCCAGCAGGCCCGCGAGCACCGGGTGGTCCAGCCCGGCGCCGCGGCGCTCAAGGATCTGCACCGGCCGCTTCGCGTCCACGGCCGCGTCCAGCACCATGGACTCGAAGCCCTCGCGGTCCAGCTTCCCCGAGCACGAGCACGTCACCAGCAGCCCCTCCGGCTTGAGGCAGCGCAGGGCGCGCAAGTTGAGCTCGTGGTAGGCGCGCAGCGCGGTGGCCAGCCCCTCGCGGCGCTTGGCGAGCCCCGGCGGGTCCAGGACGATGGTGTCGAAGCGGCGGCCCTCCTGGTCGAAGCGGCGCAGCACGTCGAAGGCGTTGGCGTTCTCCACCTTCACGTTGGCGCGGCCGTTGGCGTCGGCGTTGGACTTCGCGCGCGCGGCGGCCTTCGCGTCCTGCTCCACCGCGAGCACCGACGTGCAGTGCTTCGCGAGCGCGAGCGCGAAGCCGCCGTGGTAGCTGAAGCAGTCCAGCGCGTCCCCCCGGCCCAGCTCGCCCGCGCGCAGGTGGTTGTCCACCTGGTCCAGGAACGCGCCCGTCTTCATGTCGCCCAGCAGGTCGACCTCGAAGCGGTTGTCGCCCTCGTGGTAGCTGAAGCGCGCATCGCCCTCGCCGTGCAGCAGGCGCACCTCGCGGGGCAGGCTCTCGAAGTCGCGGCCGGAGGCGTCGTCGCGGCACACCACGTGGGTGGCGCCCGTCTTCTCCACCAGGATGCGCGCGAGCATCTCCTTGCGGGCGTCCATGCCCTCGGAGAGCGTCTGCACGGTGAGGCCCGGGCCGTAGCGGTCCACGAAGAAGCCGGGCAAGAGGTCCGCCTCGCCGTGCACGAGCCGCAGGCCGTCCCGTCCGGGGAGCACCGCCCGGCGGGCGAGCGCGGCCTCCACGCGGCGGCGGAAGAAGGCGTCGTCCACCTTCTCCTCGGCGGGGCTCTTGCGCGTCAGCAGGCGCAGGGCGAGCGGGGAGCGGCGGGCGTAGAGCGCCTGGCCGATGGGGTTGCCCTGCGGGTCCACCACTGCGACCACCGCGCCCGGCGTGTCGGTGGCGGGGGGCTCCATCAGCTCCGTGCGGTACAGCCAGGGGGTGCCACGACGCAGCGTCTTGGCGCCCTTCAGGCTGACACGGGCAGTGGGAAGGGAAGGCATGTGGGGGCTCACTCCAGGCCGCGTGCGGCCAGTTCCTCGTCGTCCTCCCCTCGCAGATGCCCGATTTCATGCAGCAGTGTCACGCGAATCTGTTCGCGCAGCTCCTCGGGCGTGCGCACGGCCCGGGCCAGGTTGCGCCGGTAGAGGGCCACGGAGCGGCACGGCGTCTCCGTCCCGTCGCACGGTTCGTTGAGGGACGGCCCCCGGAACAGGCCCAGGATGGTGGGCGACAGGGGTGGCTGGTTGGCGAGCAGGTCGTCCTCCGAGGGGAGCTCCTCGGTGGCCACCGGCACGCCCGCCAGGTCGCTGCGCATGTCCTGCGGCAGGTCCGCCAGCGCCCGCGTCACCTGGGTCTTGAACTCCTCCGGAGACGGCAGGGGCGGCGGGGGGAAGTCCTCGGGCTCCAGCGCGCGGGCCTGCGCGAAGTGCTCCTCGGCCTGCTTCCATCGCCCCTCGCGCTCCAGGAGCAGCCCCAGGTGCTGGTGGGCGTGGGCGGCGCGCTCCTTGTCCGTCAAGAGCGACGCGAAGGCCGCCTTCGCCTCGCGGAAGCGGCACAGCTCGAAGAGGGCCAGGGCCTTCTCGTACTTCGCCTCGGCGTTGGCCGGCTCGCGCGCCAGGACAATGGCCGCGCGCTCCAGCGCCTGGTCCGCCTGCCCCAGGTCGTTGAAGGCCATCGCCGCCACCAGCGCCAGGGACGGGACGAGCTCCGGGGGCGTGGCGGGCTGGGACAGGCCGCGCTCGGCGTAGAGCGCGCCCAGTTCGTCCCGCTCGCGCGTGGAGGACAGCTGCACCGCGTACAGGTGCGCGGCGCCCAGCAGCGCGTCCGGGTCCCCCGGATCGATGGCCAGCGCCCGGGCGAAGGCGAGCTGCGCCTCGGGCACGCGGTCGAGCGAGGCCAGGGCCGCGCCGCGCTCGGCGTGGGCGGCGGCCAGGTCCGGCTCCTGCGCGGCGGCCTGCGCGGCGCAGGAGAGCGCCTCGTCGAAGTGGCCCTCGTCGTAGTAGCGGCGGGCCGCGTCCAGGGGGGCCTCGCCCCGCGCGTCGCACACGGCCAGCGGGTGCACCTCCTCCACGGCGTCATCCGGCGGCGTCACGGAGGCCAGGGGGCCCCCATCGCCGGAGCCCGCGTCCAGGCCTGCATCCAGGCCCGTGGCGGCGAGCGGCCCCGCGTCCGCGCTCACGGTGGCCCGCGCACCCGCATCCGTGCCCGCGTCGGCGGCGGCCGGAGGTGAGCGTTTGCAGGAGGCGAGCAGGAGACAGACAGCGAGCAGACCGCGCCGCGACATGGACCGGGAGGCTATGGCATCCGCCCCATCCACCGGAAGCGGGGACGTGCCTGCCCGCTCGAAGGGTCCCTTCCCCACCCCGGCTGCACTACCCTGCCCTTCCCATGAAGAACTCCGGCGAACTCATCCTGGCGTCCACCTCCAGCGCGCGGAAGGCGCTGATGGACGGACTGGGCCTGCCCTACCGCACCGAAGCCCCGGGCGTGGACGAACACGTGGCCGCCTCCCTGTCCGCCGAGGAAGCCGTCCGGAGTCTCGCGGCGCGCAAGGCCCGCGCGGTGCACGAGCGCCATCCGGGAGCGTGGGTGCTGGGCGCGGATCAGCTCGTGGAGGTGGGCCGCGACGTGCTGGGCAAGCCCCAGGACCGCGACGCCGCGCGAGGGCAGCTCCAGCGGCTTCTGGGCCACACCCACGCCATCCACACTGGCGTGTGCCTGGTGGGCCCCGGAGGCCGCCTCACGGAGGCCGTGGAGACCACGCGCCTTACGTTCTTCCCCGTCCCGCCCGAGGAGTTGGAGCGCTACCTGGACACCGGCGAGTGGGAGGGCTGCGCGGGCAGCTACCGCGTGGAGGGCCAGGGACAGGCACTGCTCGCGAAGCTGGAGGGTGACCGCACCAACGTGCAGGGACTGCCCATGCTGTCGGTGGTGCGGCTGTTTCGGCAGGCGGGCTTCACGTTCTTCACCCGCCCGTGACGCCCGGTGCCGGAGCCCGTCACCCGGCGCTGGAAAGCTCCGCCAATATCTCCTGGTACGCGGCGCGGGCCTTGTCGGACTGATCCGCCTTGAAGCTCACCGCGGACACCACCGGGTGCCCGCCGCCGCCGTAGCGGCCGGCGATGGCGGCCAGGTCGTGCTTGCGCGTCTCCGGCCTCCACGGGTTGGAGCCCAGGGACACCTTGGCGCGCGACGCGCCCCGGCCCACCCACAGCGTGTAGCGCGCGTCCGGGTAGAGCGCGTAGGCGATGAACTTGTTGAGGCTGTCCACGCCCTCGTCCACCAGGTCGAAGAAGACGACGCCGTGCTCGTAGCGGGCCTTCTCGCGCACGAGGTCGATGTTGCGCTGGTGCCGGAAGAGCAGCGGCTCCAGCGGGGCGGCGATGAGGGGCGAGGCGGCGATGTCCGCGAGCGACTCGGACTGCATCCGGCGGATGACCTCCGGGATGAGGGTGTCGTCCTTCGTGGACTCCAGCACCGTCATGATGCGCAGCGCGGGCTCCTCCAGCGCCACCGCCATCTGGGGGCTGGGGAACTGCGCCCCGTCGATGAGCTCCGCCCAGTGCAGCAGGTCCGACAGCGGCGACGCGTCCCAGCCGAAGCGCTCGCGAACCACGTCCGCCAGGTACAGCGTGCAGCTCTTGCGGTGCCCGTCGTGGAACTTCTGGCCGCTGGTGTCGCGCTGGAAGTGGGACTCGTCCCCGGGCTGCTGGAAGGCGGAGGCGTGGTGGTCGAACCACCAGGTGAGCCGCGCGTCCTGGCTGTAGCGGAAGTCGACGATGACGTTCTCGTCCCCGGTGAAGACCGCCGGGTCGATGCCCTCCGCGCCCGGCTTGTGGGACAGGCCCCGGTAGCCGAACGTCGCGTCCGCCCGCACGCGCTCCCGGTAGAAGCGGGTGAAGACCGCGGCGCTGGCCGCGCCGTCGAAACAGTTGTCGTGGAAGAGGACCTGGACTCGCATGGCGGTCCGCCCTTTACCCTGAATCCTCCGCCCCCGCCCACCCGACCTC
>NZ_RAWB01000269.1 GCF_003612055.1 Corallococcus llansteffanensis | reverse complement strand
AGCAGCGCCTGCACCGCGGGGTCACTCAGCGACAGCACCCCGTTCTGCAGCGCCACCCCGCCAGCCCCCGGACAGCCCGTGTCCCCGTAGGGGTTCACGTCCGGCCGGCACAGCGCGTACGTCACCGTCACCGGCCGCGCGTCCGGCGTCACCGCCAGCGCGTTGAACGTCACCGGCGGCGGCAGCGTGGACGCGTTGGGGTCCAACGCCAGCTCCGCGGGCTCCGCCTTGATGGCCAGCACGCGCACGCGGCGGATCTCACTCTGCGATTCGAAGTCGGCACCGCACGCGCTCAACACCAGCAGGGCGGCAGTCAGCAGGACGGGGGTGCGCATGGCGTCAGAAGCTCCCCTTGGCGCCGAGGATGGGCAGGATGGGCAGGCCCTTGAAGAACTCGCGCTGAGAGTAATTGTAGTTGTAGGCCACGCCTTCGACGGACTGGTTGTTGTAGGCGTTCGTCAGGTCCAGGTAGACGTCCAGGTTCCACGTGTCGAAGATGAAGTTCTTGTCCACGCGGATGTCCAACTGGTTGAACGACGGCAGCCGCTGCGAATTGGTGGGGCCGTAGTACGGGATGAACACGTCCGTCGTGTCGTCGCGCTTCGCCCCCTCCACCGGCGTCGTCGGGTTGCCCGACGCGAAGCGGAACCGCGCGCCCACCTCCCAGCCCTTCGGCAGCTTGTAGCTGGCGATGGTCGTCAGCACGTGCGTCTGGTCGTTGTCGAACAGGCGCCAGCGCGCCCCCGGCGCGTCCCGACGCTCGCTGCGGCTGAGCGTGTACGAAACCCAGCCGAACAACCGGTCCGTCAGCGCCCGGCGCACCAGCAACTCAAAGCCGTAGATGCGCCCCACGCCGCCGTTCTTCAGCACCTCCGGCACCGACTCGCCGTCGCGCTCGATGCGCGCGGTGGAGCGCACGATGAGGTCGTCCAGGTCGTTGTAGAAGACCTCGCTGCCCACGAACCACTCGGGCCGCGCCTGCCACTCCGCGCCCACGCTGTACTGGAGCGACCGCTTCGCCCCCAGGTCCGGGTTGCCGAACCCCGGGGACGGCTCATCCTGCGTCGGCGGGCTGTGGTAGACGCCCGCGCCGCCCTTCAACGTCAGCGTCTCCGTGAGCGCGTAGCGCACCGCCAGCCGCGGGTTCACCGTGCGCTTCACCTCCTGCTGCTCCGTGAAGATGTAGCTCTCCGTGCGGATGCCCGGCACCACCAGCAGGTCCTTCACCGGCCGCCACCGCACCTCCGCCCAGGCGGACGGGTAGTACTGGGTGAACGCACCGTCGAGGTTGATGAGGTCCTCGGCGACGAGCGGCGTGGGCGGCTCGCCCTCGCGCGGCGGCCGCTGGATGCTCGCGCGCACCTTCGACAGGTTCGCCACCACGTCCAGGCCGCCCGCCACCGTCACCGCGTCGTTGAACGCGTACTCAACCGTCGGCCGCAGGAACAGGTCCGTGGATGCGATGCGCAGGCCGCGCTCGCCAATGGCGAAGTCCAGGAGCGTGTTGCCGATGAGCGCGTGCGTGTCCAGCGTCAGCTTGCCCTCGCGGTACTGGTGCCGCAGGCGCAGCTGGTTGAAGCCCGTCGTCACGTCCAGGCCGCCGTTGACAGACGGGTCGTTGTCCGCTGGCTGATCAAACAGCAGCGCCAGCCGGTCGCGCGACGTGAGGCCCTGCAGCGTGAAGGTGTGGCGCTTGTTCGGCTTCCACACCAGCTTCGCCTGCGCGTCGTAGTAGCGCGGCGCCACCTGGAGGCTGTTGTCGTCGATGGGCACCGCCTTGAGCACCACGTCGATGTACGAGCGCCGGCCGCCAATCGCGAAGCTCAGCGTGTCCGTGATGGGGCCCTCCACCACCGCGTTGGACTCGATGAGGCTGATGCCCACCGTGGCGTGCAGCCGGTCCGTGCGCGGCTCGCGGCTGCGCACGTTGATGACGCCGCCAGTGATGTCGCCGTAGTACGCGGAGAAGTTGCCGGGCAGGTAGTCCACCGCCTCCAGCAGCTCCGAGTTGTACACGGAGGTGAGCCCGCCAAAGTGATACAGGATGGGGATGCGCAGGCCGTCCAGGAAGACGCCCGACTCCTGGGGGCTCGTCCCACGGATGACCAGCGCGCCGCCGTTGAACGCGGGCCGCGCCACGCCCGGCAGGTTCTGCACCACCTTGAGCGTGTCACCTTGCGTGCCCGGGATGCGCTGCACCTCCGCCACCTGGATGGTGGTGCGCGTCACCTCCTTGCGCTCGCGGTCGCTTCTCACCACCGTCTCGTAGGGGCTGAAGATGCGCCGCTGCACGTAGTACGTGGCCTGCGTCTCCTGCCCCTCCACGATGGTTTCCTGCGTGCGGAAGCGGTCGTAGCTGCCCATCACCACCACCACGGGGTGCGTGCCCACCGGGACGCCCCGGAAGGAGAAGCGGCCCTCGCTGTCCGTCACGGTGGAGCGGTCCAGCTCCGTCAGCACCACCTCCGCGCCCACGAGCGGCTTGCGCGTGCCGCGCTCCAGCGCCTTGCCGCTGAAGTTCACCGGACCCTGCGGCTCGGCGACGCCGCCGTCGGTGGCGGCTTCCGGGGGAGGCTCCGGCGCGCGGAAGACGAACTGGTAGGCGTACTGGATGCGCACCGGCGCGGGGACGTTGTCCACCTCCGCGGGCTCGAACTGGAACTGCTTCACGGCGGCCACCGCGGCCTCGTCGAAGCCGTTGCCGGCGGGCTGGGTGACCTCGACATTCGTGACGGCGCCCGTCTCCGAGATGTCGATGAACATCACCACCGTGCCCTCGAGCTGCTGGGCGGCGGCGTCCGGCGGGTAGGCTGCTTCGACCTGGCGCACGAGGGCGGGCGGCTTCGTCAGCACGCCCGTGGGAGCGCCGGCATCGCCAGCGGGAACACCTGCGTCCGGGGCCTGGCCAGCAGCCCCGGTCGCAAGCAAAAGACAGACGACGCAAGCGAGCGTTTTCATGAAGGGTGCGCGGGTCTCCCGCGCACCCTCCTAGCGCCCTCCGAGGCCGGGGGCGAGCACGATTTCGATGCGCCGGTTCTGGCTCTTGTGCTCCGGCGTGTCGTTGGCAACGATGGGCTGATACTGCCCGTAGCCCGCCGCCGACAGCGACGTCGGATCCACGCCCGAGTCCTGCAGCGAGCGCACCACCGCCATCGCGCGCGCCAGGCTCAGCTCCCAGTTGGTGGGGAACTGTCCGCCACCCGTGGGCACGTCGTCGGTGTGGCCCTCCACGCGGATGATGCGGCCGCGCACCGTCTTGAGCGCGTCCGCGATCTTCACGAGCGCGTCCTGGCCTTCCTTGCCCACGCGCGCGGAGCCGGACGCGAAGAGGATCTTGTCCTTGAGCTGCACGGTCATCCGGCCCTTCATCTCCGACAGTTCAATCTTGCCGTCGGAGATCTCCTGCTTGAGGCTCTGGGCCAGGCTCTCGTACTCGGCGCTCTTCTTCTCCAGCTCCTCCTTCGCCTGCGCGAGCTTCTTGGAGTTGCGCGCCAGCTCGTCGTTGAGCGCGGTCAGCTCCGCGTTCTTCTCCTCCAGGGCGCGGCGCTCGGCCGCGGCGCCGGTGAGGCGGCTCTCGGACGCGTTGAGGCGCGTCTCCAGCGCGGCCTTCTCCTGGTTCAGCGCCGCCTGCTGCTCCTCCAGCGCCTGGATCTTCGCCTCGGCGGCCGCGCGGGCCGCCTTCTCGTCCGTGAGGTTCTTCGTCAGCCCTTCGGCCTCCAGGGCCTTCTCGTTGAACTTGCCCTGCGAGACGCAACCCGTGGAGAGGGCAACCAGGGCAGCCAGAACCAGACGTGTCCGCATATGTACGCTTCCTCCTGACAAGATGTTGGCGGGTCCGAGCCTACCGCTCCCGCGCCATCAGCCTAGGAGAAACGCGCACCTGTTTTGAGGCCCAACTTCCCAGCCGGGAGTGCTAGCGGGGGAAGATGGGGTGGGTGTTCAGCCAGGAGCTGAAGAGGGCATCCGCGAAGGGCTTGCCGGGGATGTGGACGCCGCCGCTGGCGCCGCCGGAGACGTGGAGGCCGGAGCCCGGCAGGTAGGTGAGGACGAGGTCGTCCCCCTTGCGCACGTCATGGAGCGACGAGAGGAGCTTCTCCAGGGACTGGTTGAGGGCGTCCTCGCGCATGGCCGGGTTCTGGCGCAGGCCTTCGCGGAAGCTGCCCACGAGCTGGTCCCGGGTGATGGTGCGCAGGAACCGGAAGTGCAGTCGTTTCAGGCTGTTGGAGGACACGGCCTGCTGGAAGCAGGTGGGCTCCTCCTCCATGTAGAGGCTCCACACGTAGACATTGAAGAAGAGCTTCTTCTTCAGCTCCATGTGGGTGAGCGCGAGTGTGCGCCCCTCCACCTGGAGGGAATCCGGCATGTTGACCCCGCCCGCCTGTCCCGCCTGGGCGACCCCGCCCAGAAGCAGGAGCATCCCCAGCGCGAACCCTCGCGCTCCCTTTTTCCACGCCGTCCCCGTCATCGCCTTCCCCTTCACCCTCTTCCGAGCCGGTGATCGCAACGGTGCGCACTGTCCCGGAAACGGCTACCGGGCGCGATCATTGGTTTGTGCACCATTGGACGGCAATCCGCGTTCTCTGGCAAGGCTGTTGGAGGTTCAAATGACTCCCCGGCTGGGGGGTCGCCGGGGTGCTGGGGTACCGGGGTAGGAGCTACGGCCGGTCGCTGCGGCGCTGCTGCAGGAGCCAGTCGTAGAGGGTGGGGGTGGCGTAGGCGGTGTCCCACGTGGCGCCGTTGTGACCGCCGTTGGGATAGACGGTGACGTCGCGCATCGCGCTCGTGCCCGGGCCGCACTTCGTGTCGAGCCAGACCTTGATGCTGGTGGAGCGCGACGGCGTGTCGAGCGCGCCGTGGAAGGCCCAGATGGGCAGCGGCTTCAGGTCGCAGACCTCCGGGCTGTTGGTGGGCGTGGAGGTGAGCGCGATGGGGACGATGGCCGCGAGCAGGTCCGTGTGTGTCATCCCCAGCTCGACGCTCGTGTTGGCGCCACCGCTCAGGCCCGTGAAGTAGACGCGGTCCGCGTCCACCCGGTAGTTCTTCTTGGCGTCCTCGAGCAGCGCGATCAACGTGGCGCTGTTGAACCAACCATTGCCGCTGTTGGTGAACGGCATGCGCTGGTTGGGGGAGATGACGATGGCCTGCATCGCCGCGCGGAAGCTGGCCGAGTTGAACTGCTTCGCGAGCCCCTCCGGGTTGCTCAGGACGGCGGTGCGGTCCACGGTGAGCGTCGAGCCGCCAATCCCATGCAGCGCGATGATCAGCGGCCAGTGCGTGGTGCGGTCTTCGTTGTAGTGCTCGGGGAGGAACACCGCGGCGTCATAGCGCGGGCCGCGCGCCACGGTCTGCTGGCCGGCGGCGCAGGTGGTGGGGCCCGTGGGCGTGACCGTGCTCGGCCGCCCCAGGAGCTTGAGCTCGCGCAGTCGGCAGTACGGCGCGTCCTTGCAGACCACGCGGACCTGGTGGGTGATGACGGGGCTCGTGAAGGTGAGCGTCTTCTGCGTGGTGCTGACCGGGTTTCCTTCCACCACCGTTCCGGGGATGGTCTTCCAGCAGCCACCGTCCCAGGCCTGCAGCTCGAAGGCCGGCATCGCGTACGACGAGGTGGCGCTGATGGAGAGGTGCAGCTCCGCGCTCTGCAGCTCGTGCGGGCCCTGGAGGTCCACGTCGAGGTAGTTGTGCGTCATGAAGCTGTAGGCCGACTCCCAGCGGGTGGTGAGCGAGCCATCCACCGCGAGCGCCGGCAGGTAGGTCCCATTGGTGCTGCCGGCGGAGACAGGCTTGTTGAGGGCGACGTTCGTCACCACGGCCGGGGCGACCACCGTCACGCTCACGTCGTCGGAAGCCGTGGCCCCGGCGTTGTCGGTGGCGGTGAGCCGGAAGGTGGAGACTCCGGCGGAGAGGCCGCTCACGCCCAGGGTGGCGGTGCCCGCGCCGCTCAGCGTCGCGGTGGGGCCGCTCACCTGCGTCCAGGCCCACGTGGCGATGGTGCCATCCGCGTCGGTCGCGCTCCCGCTCAGGGTCAAGCTGTTGGCGGGCAGGGTGAGCGACGCGTCCGCGCCAGCGTTCGCCACCGGGGGCAGGTTCGTGGTGCCGTGGGGCGAGCCGAAGATCCACAGCTCCTTCACGCGGCAGTTGTCCGCCAGCGGATCCAGGCAGGTGAACCGCACCTTCTTCGCCGTCACCGGCTGGGTGAAGGTCGTGGACACCGCGATGCTCGCGTTGGCCGTCTGGCTCGCGCCGGGGATGAGCTTCCAGCCGGTTCCATCGTCATAGGAGAGCTCGAAGTGGCTGATGGGCTTCGTGTCCCGGAAGCCGGTGTAGAGCTCCATCCGGACCAGGTCGAACGTGCCCTGGAGGTCGATGTCGAGCTGCCGCGTCGCATTGTAGATGCCGGGGCACCAGCGCGAGGCGTCGTCGGTGATGTTCCCATCCACCGCGTACTCCGGCAGGAACGGAGACTGCGAGGACGTGGCCGTGGCCGGCTTGTTCAAGGTGACGTTGATCAGCGCGGCGTCCACACCCGCGCGCTGCGACGCGAGTGGGGAGGAAGGCTCCAGGCCTTCCGGCGCGCCACAGCTGATGAGCGCGACCGTCACCAGTGCGCCAGCCAGAGAACGAAGTCGTTGCAAGGTGCCTCCCGAAAGGAAATGGAGGACCATCATGCATTGCCTGTTTTAAAGTTTAAACCTGTTTTAACCTCTACGCCGCCGCGGCGGCGATCAGCAGGTCGATGTCCACCGGCTTGCGCAGGTAGGAGCGGGCCGCGAGCACCTCGCGGCGACTGTCGAGCTGCGGGTCGGCGCTCATCACCACCACCGGGATGTGGGCGAAGCGCGCGTCGGCTCGCTGCTCGGTGCGGAACTGGAAGCCGTCCTTCACCGGCATCATCAGGTCCAGGAGGATGACGTCGGGGCAGGTCTGCATCGTCTCCAGCGCGGTGAGCGCCTGGGCCCCGTGCTCCGCGCACACCACCGTGTGGCCCTCCTCCTCGAGCACCTCGCGGATGGACTCACGGATGTAGAAGTCATCTTCCACGACCAGGATGCAACGCCTCATGCCCGGCTCTCCTGCGCGGTGGCTGCGGGACGCTGCTGCGAATACGACGCGTCCCGGGGCAGCAATACCACGAAGCACGCGCCCCCTTCCGGCCCCTCCTCCACGGAGATCCGTCCGCCGTGGGCCACGACGATCTGCTTCGAGATGAAGAGCCCCAGGCCCAACCCTCCGGCGTTGCGTGAAGCGATGCCGCGGTCGAAGCGGTCGAAGATGCTCTCGCGCTGCGCCTCCGGCACGCCGGGCCCCTGGTCGCGCACCTCCAGGCGGACGAGGTCCCCCTCCTCCGCCAGACGCACCTCCAGCGCCGAGCCCGCCGCGTACTTCATCGCGTTGGAGACGAGGTTCGTCAGCACCTGCTCCAACCGGCGCGCATCCCACACCCCCACGAGCACCGGTGGAAGGTCCAGCCGCACCCGACAGCCCGCCTGCGCGAGCTGCCCGGAGAGGCGCTCCACCATGTCGGAGGCGAGCTGGGCGAAGTCCACCTCCAGGAAGTCGAGGTCGAGCGTGCCCGTCCGGATGCGCGCCACGTCGAGCAGGTCGTCGACGAGGCTCGTCAGCCGGTCCACCTGGATCAACGACACGCGCAGCGTCTTCGCCAGCCGCTCGGGACTCGGGGTGCGGTTCTCCTCGGGTTTCACGCCGCGCGCCGCCAGCTGCAACTGCATCCGCAGGGACGTGATGGGTGTCTTCAGTTCGTGCGAGGCGATGGAGAGGAACTCGTCGCGCGCGCCAAGCAGCGTCTTCAGCTCCCGCTCCACCTTCTTGAGCCGCGAGATGTCCCGCATCGTGAGGATGGTCCGAGACGGCTGCTGCCCGATGGCGGGGACGACGTCGGAGTCGACCACGAGGTGGAGACGCCCCGCGGGTGAGTGCCCGACCGCCTCCAGGTCGCGAACCGGGGCGTCCAGCGCGCGCTCCAGGTCGAGCGGGCGCTCGGCATCATCGGTGAGGCGGAACGAAGGGCCGCGCCCCGCGTCGTCGAGCTCGGAGGGAAACTGGCCGTCCGCGAGCTGGTGCGCGGCGTGGTTCGCGAAGGTGAACCGGCGCGAGTCCGGGTCGACGAGCAGCGTGGGCGTCGGCAGGCGGTTCAGCACCGCCTCCAGCCACCGCTGCTGCTGCGCCAGATTCTCCGCGTGCGCGTCCTGCTCCGCCGCCCGCAGCCGCATGGCCGCCATGGCGAGCTGCGCCTGCACCCGGGCCAACAGCTCGCGGGCCGCGAACGGCTTCGTCAGGTAGTCGTCCGCACCCAGCTCCAGCCCGCTCGCCGTGGCCTCCTCCCCCGCGCGCGCGGACAGCAGGATGACCGGAAGCGTGCACAGCGCTTCGTCCGCGCGGAGCCGCTGCACCAGTTCAATGCCGTCCATCACCGGCATCATCACGTCCGACAGCACCAGGTCCGGACGCGATTCCCGCGCTGACCGGAGCGCCTCCGCCCCGTTCTGCACCGCCGTCACCTGGTAGCGCCGCTCGAGGAGCCGGCGGACATAGTCGCGCATGTCGGCGTTGTCGTCGGCGAGCAGGATTCGCGGACGGGCCCCCTGCTCCGTGTCCGACGAGGGCGGCACCCGCGCGGGCCCGGCGGGCGGCGCTCCACTTCCGCGGTCCACCTCCGGAGGTCCTCCGGGCTCCGGAGTCACCGACCAGCGGAGCGCCTCCTCGACGAACGCCTCGACGCGCACCGGGTTCGCCACGGGGCGCTGCGCTCCTCCCGGAGCCGGCGACTCCATCCAGAAGGCCTTTCCGAACGGGACGCGGACGAAGAAGGTGGAGCCCTCGTCCACGACGCTCCGCACCTCCACCGAGCCGCCATGCAGCTTCGCGAGGTCGTGCACGAGCGCCAGGCCGATGCCGCTGCCCTCGTGGGTGCGCCCCTTCGCCTCCTGCACGCGGTGGAAGCGCTGGAACACGCGGCCCAGCTCTGCCTCCGGGATGCCGATGCCCGTGTCCCGCACCGACAGCACGGCGAAGCCGTCCTCCCGCTTCAGCGTGACGCGGATCTCCCCGGCGTGCGTGAATTTGAACGCGTTCGACACGAGGTTGAGGACGATCTTCTCCCACATCTCGCGGTCGACGAGCACCGGCTCCCCGAGCGGCTCCGCGTCCACCACGAGCCGCATGCCCGCGCGCTCCACGGCGGAGCGGAACGCGCTCGCGACGTCGCGGGTGAGCGCGGACAGGTCGGTGGGCTCCACCGTGGCCTGGGCGCGGCCGGCCTCGATGCGGGAGAAGTCGAGCAGCGCGTTCACCAGCTTGAGCAGCCGCAGCGCGTTGCGGTGCACGACCTGCAGTTCGCCGCGCGCCGCGTCCGACAGCTCGCCGCGCAGGCCGGACAGCAAGTCCTCCACCGGCCCGAGCAGCAGCGTGAGCGGCGTGCGGAACTCATGACTGACATTGCTGAAGAAGGCCGTCTTCGCCTGATCAATCTCGGCGAGCGCCTCGGCCCGGCGTCGCTCCGCCTCATAGGCGCGCGCGTTCCCGAGCGCCGCGCTCGCAGCCCCGCCCAGCATCTCCACGAAGGCCCGGTACCCATCATCGAGCGGGAGCCGCTGGCTCGCCCCGATGACGAGGAACCCGAGCGGCGCGTCCACGCCGGCCACCCGGACCGGCAGCACGAACGACGTCCCCAGGGGCTCCGGGTACGGGCCCGCGGACACCTGCCCGAAGCGGGCCGCCAGGTCCGTCACCTGCTCCGCCCGTCCGCTGCGCACCGCGCGCGCGAGCGGCCAGGTCCCGGCTTCCGCGTCGGCCGAGAGTCGGAGGACCTGGGGCGCGAGCGGACCGCCCACCGGGGTGCCGCACGTCCCGCGCAGCCGCGCCTCGGTCCCGTCGGGCGTCGTCACGTAGAGCAGCGCGAACGGCAGGTCGAAGTGGTACTGCCCCAGGGTCGTGAGGAGCAGGGCGCAGGCCTCGTCGAACACCAGGGCCTGCCCCGCGCGGTCGGCGATGTCTCGCAGCGCCCGGGTCCGTCGCTGGGCGAGCATCGTGAGGGTGGTCTCGGTCACCGGGTGGAAGAGGCCCACCACCTTCCCGGACTCGTCACGGATGGGGCTCAGCGAGAAGGTGAAGAACGTCTCCTCCGGGTAGCCGTTGCGCTCGAGGAACATCCGCTGGTTCTCGAGGTAGGACGTCTCGCCCGCGAGCGCGCGCTCGAAGGGCTCACCGATGGCCGGCCAGGCGGAAGCCCAGGTGACGCGGTAGCTCTCCCCCATCGCGCGGGGGTGCACGGCGCCACACACCACGCGGTAGCCGGCGTTGTAGATCTGGTTGTGGCCGTCACCCCAGATGATGTTGATGGGGAAGTTGGACGCGAGGCAGAGGCTCACGGTGGTGCGCAGGCTCTGCGGCCACGACTCGATGGGGCCCAGCGGCGAGTGGGACCAGTCCAGCGACGCGATGAGCGCCGCCATCTCGCCTCCGCCCGCAAGCCATTCGAGCCCTCCCGGAAGCGTAGCCATCGCGGAGATATACGTACCCCGGTCCAGGTGAACAAGGCAGCCGAGCACGGTTCGCGGACTTGAATCGTCGAGCAGGGAACGATCGCGTTGTACCTGAAACCAGGGGGGGGCGAGCAGGCAGCCGAGTCGTCACCCACCCCAGACAGGTTCCCCAATGGGCCGTACGGCTCAAGCTCACCTGCTTCGAGTCGCCAGCGAACGTCCCCCCTCAACACGCCCGCGAAAGCCTACTCGCGGCGCCATCTCCTTCAGCGGCTGATTGACACTCACCCCAGGGCGGGAGCGGATGTCCTGTAATGGTGAACGGAACCGGTGACAGGGCGCGCGTGTCCAACGCGCGACTTTTTCCCGAGAAGGAGCTCTCGCCTCATGAAGCAGAACCTGAAGCAGTGGCTGGCCGTGGTGTGCATGGGAATGGCAGGAGTGTCCGCGACCGCCTGGGCGGACGTGGGGACGCCGGTGGACTGCGGCACGGTGGAATGCGAGGCCATCCGCGAGATGCGGTCGCTCTACGCGGCGGAATCTGGGTATTTCGGAGAGTATGATGTCTTCACGCTGAACCTCACCAGTGCCGGTTTCGCGCCCGCGGCGTGTCCGAACGGCAGCCGCGCCCCCGTGCCGGGAGCGGGCTGGGTTTCCGGGTGCAACTTCTCCTACAAGATCACGGGCATCACGCCGCATCCCTCGCCGGGCTTCACGGCGGTGGCGCAGGGAGTGGCGGGGACGGCGTCCGCGGGCCTCACGCTCCAGATTGGCACCCACCCCGTCTCCGGCCGCCTCTTCTGGCTGGAGCGCCAGGGGGTGCGCCGCTACGTGGACTCCGCGGAGTGCCAGTCGCCGCAGTCCTTCACTTGCGAAGCCCAGCTGCGGGAGGCCCGGTCCAACATGGGCTACATCTACGTGGTGGAGCAGTCGTACTTCGCGGAGAGGGACCAGTATTCCACCAACCTGCCGCTGATCGGCTTCGTGCCGGAGGGGTGCCCGAATGGCACCCGTGCAACTGTGCCGGACGCGTCCTGGGTGGGAGGCTGCCGGTTCATCTACAAGGTCACGCTGAACGGAACGGCTGGCTTCACCGCCACGGCGAAGGCCGTGACTGGCGCCACGGAGGGCACCGTCTTGACCATCACGCAGACGGGGCAGACCGTCGTCACCCCGTCGTATCCGGCGTCGTGCCAGTAGGCTGATTCCGAAGGAGCCGTGATGGAAAAGCCAGGGACGGCGATCTCGCCAGGATCGCCGGCCCGGGCTTCCAGGTCATGGACAGGAAGAGGTGATCGCGGCCTCAGTGCTCCTCGAAGGCCGCGTCCTGGTCCGTCGGAATCGTGGTGAGCTCCTGGCCCACGCCCGCACTCATTCCGCCCGCACCCGCGACTGTTGCCACCAGCCCAAGGGTGGACTCCACCTTCGCGCCCCAATCCAGCGACCAGGAAGTCGGCGTAGGCTGTCCCCCATGAGCGCCTCCTCCTCGCCCCAGGTCCACTTCCGCACCTGCAACCTCTGTGAAGCGATGTGCGGCGTTCGCATCGAAGTGGCAGACGGGCGCATCACGTCCATCAAGGGCGACGACGCGGATCTGTTCAGCCGGGGCCACATCTGTCCCAAGGCCGTGGCCCTGCGCGACCTCCATGAGGACCCGGACCGCCTGCGCCACCCCATGAAGCGCACCGCCTCCGGCTGGGAGCGCGTGTCGTGGGAGGACGCCTTCAGCGACATCACGCGGCGCCTCCATGCGCTCCAGCAGGAACACGGGCCCCACTCCGTGGGCGCCTACCTGGGCAACCCCAACGTCCACAACCTGGGCGCGATGATGTTCGGCCCCGGGCTCCTTCGCGCGCTGCGCTCGCGCAACCGGTTCTCCGCCACCTCCGTCGATTGGCACCATCCCATCATCAAGTTGAGACCTCCCTCAACTCAGTCATCAACGGCCTTTCGACACCACTGCGATCCGCAGCCTCATCAAGAACGACAACAAGCCTCCGTGCCGCAAGCTTGAGTTCCCCTGCGAATGCATCCAGATTCCTGATCAGGGCGCTACGGTCACGATATTCGACCCGCAACCCACCAGTCTCCCTGACGAACTCGAGCACATAGGGTTCAACAACGACATCCACGGCCACTCGCGACTCATATCTCAGACGCCCCAACCCCTCTCCTATCGCAACAAGATAGGCGTTGATGAGCGTCCCCTGCTCTTCTATCTCTCCATCATCACCAATAATAGACAGATCCCCCAAAGGATCGTACGGCTCAATCTCACCCGCATCAAGTCGCCAGCGAATATACCTCCCCAAATAGTCCATAAAGCCCTCAGTATCGAATATGAACGCTGTGCAGTTTGCCAAGCTCGTTCAGAACGGTCCGGACTGTAACTCGCTGCCCACCAATCTCAACAGCTCCCTGAAAGGCCATCTGCGTCGAACTCGAACTCGACAGTAGGTTCTCGGGACGCACAAGACTTGCGCCAATTTCGCGCACCTTCTCAGCAGAGATATTCGGATCGAGCCGCTGAAACTCTGACAAATGTTTCGCAGCATGCTTGACGTTATTTCTACTCATCCCATCAAGCACGCTTTGTGGATTGACTTTCGAGGGATCTGGCCCCTTACCAGGCGCGGTAGAACTTCCTCCTTGGTTCCCGGCCTGGTTCGCCATCTGGAGCGCGTTCTTCGCTCCTTCCGCGTTCGCAACCGCGGCCACCGCCGCTCCGGCGCCTGCGGCTACCGCAGACACGCTGATGCCCTCGACGACGACACCCGCTCCCGCGGCCCCCCCTGAGGCGACCATCATCC
>NZ_RAWB01000268.1 GCF_003612055.1 Corallococcus llansteffanensis | reverse complement strand
CCCCGCCATCACCGAGAAGGCCGCGCCGCAGAAGGTCGCCAGCGCGCCGGCGGAGGAGAAGAAGCCGGCCGTCGTCGGAGACTCGTTCGAGACGAAGAAGGCCGCCACGGGCCCGGTGCTGGGTGAGGCCGCCGCCGCGCCGGCCCTCCCGGTCCTGAGGAAGGGCCTCGCCGCGAGCGACGCCCAGAAGTCCGAGGCGAAGGCGGCCGTGGACGGCCCGCCGCCCGAGCGCCAGACGGTGTCCGGCGAGGACAAGGCGAAGCAGGCCGTGGAGCTCAAGAGCGTGAGCGAGCGCCGCGACGAGACGGTGGAGGCGCAGAAGGCGCTGCGCGAGAAGACCACCCAGGAGGCCGACAAGCTCTTCGCCATGGCGGACGGCAAGGAGCCCGTGCCCGCGGGCAGCAGCCTCAAGCGCGTGTCGGAGACGGAGGTGGAGCTCACCCGCGTCAACGACAAGAAGGACGTCGTCGAGCGCTCGGTGGCGACGAAGAAGGACGGCGCGGTGACGATGGACACCGCCTCCTACGAGGACGGCACCAACAAGCGCGACCGGCTGGAGATGAAGGCGGACGGCGGCACGCTGGTGGAGCGCGCCGAGTGGAAGGGCGACAAGAACGAGACCGCGGACCTCAAGTCCTTCGGTGACATCTCCAAGACGCGCGACCGGGGCCTCATCTACACGCGCAACGAGGTGTCGACGGAGAAGAACAAGGACGGCGACCGGCTGGTGACGAACGCGTACTCGCAGGCGGACGGCGGCGCGCAGACGAGCCGGACCTCCTACTACCAGCAGAAGGGGGGCGGCTCCATCGACAACAAGCTCAAGGGCCCGTTCGACTTCGACAAGCCGGTGGACCGCGCGGACACCTACAGCTACGCGATTCCGCCCCCGGGCGAGGACGGCAAGCAAGGCGACGTGCAGTACAGCCGCGTGCAGGACTTCTCCCAGGAGAACATGAAGGCGACGTCCTACGTGGACCGCACGCTGGACGGGCACACGCACCTCGCCGGCAACCAGCCGCACACCATCGAGGACCTGCACACGGTCCGCGACGACTACGGCAAGGGCGGCGGGGAGAACTGGGACGCGGACAAGACGGGCAAGGGCCGCCCGCCGAAGCGCTGGACGGTGGAGATGCAGAAGGGCCCGGACCGGCTCGACTCGCAGACCTTCATCGAGGGCTACCCGGACGCCACCATCAAGACGGAGAAGACGCGCGAGGGCAGCAGCGTGAAGGAGAAGTACGAGGGCAAGACCTTCGAGAGCGAGGAGTCCTCCAAGCGCGTGCCGGTGAACGGCGAGTCCTCCACCACCTACGCCCAGGACGGCTCGGTGGAGAAGATGGACCTGAAGAGCCGCGAGCGGGACGGCTCGGATTTGGAGCAGCACTACAACAGCAGCCGCAAGGCGACCGACGCGGGGCTGGAGCTGCAGGAGTCCCTGGAGACGAAGCGCACGAAGGACAACAAGACGGAGACGGCCCTCAAGGAGGACACGTCGCTGTTGTCCGGGCAGGGCGCACAGCTCGTGAACTCGCGCACCACGGTGACGGACGCGGAGGGCCGCAAGGGCGTGCACGAGGTGGGCAAGGACGGGGAGAAGATGCAGCTGTCCGGGCCCGAGGGCCGCGACATGCGCGACGTCTCCAACCCGGATGACTTCAAGGACGACGCGTTCGGCAAGGTGCTGCTGGAGCAGGCGTCCATCTCCACCGCGAGCACGGTGAACCAGTACATGAACAGCGGCGGCGCGCAGGCGCTGAACGTCCTCAAGGGCCTGAGCCAGGACGCGGGCAAGCTGCCCGAGAAGGCCACGGCCATCCTGGGCAAGGACACGATTTCCAAGGGCCTGAACGCGGCGCAGGGCGGCGCGAGCGCGCTGGGCGGCGTGGCGGGCGTGGTGGCGGGCGGCATGGCGCTGGCGCGGGGCATCCGCGAGAACAACATGCCGGACATCGTGAAGGGCGTGTCGGACACGGCCAACGGCGCGCTGAACCTCTACACCGGCGGCAAGGCGTTCACGGAGGCCATCAAGGACTTCAAGAACGCGGGCGCGCTCACCACCACCAGCCCCACCGCGGCCAAGAGCATTCCCTGGGCGAAGACGCTGGCGAACCCGAAGGTGGGTGGGGCCATCACGAGCGCGGTGCTGGACTCGGTGAAGGGCATGGGCGGGATTGGCAAGGTGGCGGGCGCGACGGCGAGCGCCGGGAGCAAGGCGCTCTCCGCGCTCAAGGGCATGGGCGGCGCGGCCAACGTGCTGGGCGCGGTGGGCGGCACGGCGGGCGGCGTGATGGACATCATCAACGGCGCGAAGGTGAACGACGGCGCGCAGATCGCCAAGGGCGCCATCGGCATCGCGGGCAGCATCGGCGGCGCGGTGGCGGTGGGCGCGATTGGCGGACCGCTGGGCATGGCGGTGGGCGCGGGCATCGGCCTCTTGACCTTCGGCATCGGGAAGATCATGGATGCCATCAGCGACAAGCCGCACAAGATCTCCGAGCTCCAGATTGACTGAGGCCCGGAAGTCGCCACCCCCACGACGCGCCGGTTGACGCGCGTCCCCGGCGCCCGTCATATCCCCCCTCCCCTTGAGCAGGAGTGGTCGTGGCAGGAGCGCCGGTCGAGCTGACCCCGGAGAACTACAAGGAAGTCACCCGGCGCGCCGGGGTGTGCGTGGTGGACTGCTGGGCGCCGTGGTGCGAGCCCTGCCATGACTTCACGCCCATCTTCACGGCGGCGGCGGCGCGGTTCCCGGACATCACCTTCGCCCGGCTCGACACGGAGGCGCAGGAGGCACTGGCCGAGCCCCTGGGCATCGAGGCCATGCCCCTGCTCGTCGCCTTCAAGGACGGCGTGGAGGTCCACCGCGCCTCCGGCGTGATGTCCGCTGACGCGCTGGACGCGCTGCTGGGCAAGCTTGAGGCCGTGGATGTTGCCGAGGAGAAGCGCCGCGCCGCGAACCGGCGGCTCACCGAGGCGGGGAAGCCGCCTCCCGGTGTCCCCAAGGGCGCCACGTGGGACGCGGGCGACGCGGAGTGGTCCTTCGGGCCCAAGGACTCCAAGGGCCGGCAGCACGGCACCTGGAAGTTCTGGCGCGCCGACGGCACCCTCTGCAACGAGTGCGTCATGAAGCAGGGCACGCCGCACGGCGTGTTCAAGCGCTTCCACGAGGACGGCTCCGTGTCGCAGGAGGGCACCTTCGACCAGGGCCAGCTCCACGGCCCGCGCACCTGGTCCGCGTCCGAGCACTTCACCACCGAGCGCATGCACGAGAACGGCGTGAGCGAGCGGGTGAGGAAGACCGTGATGCTCTACGACCACGGCGAGGTGCGGCAGGTGCTGCACTTCGACGCCGCCGGGCAGCGCGTGATTCCCACCACCGGCGAGCCCTACCCCGTCCGCCCCGCCCACCTGCCCGAGGACGCGGAGCTGCGCGAGGATCTGGACCAGTGGGCGCGCGTGTCACTCAACGCCGACGGGGAGCGCCACGGGCTCATCCGCTTCTGGGACCGCCAGGGCCAGCTCCTCTGGGAGGCCGAGTACGTGGACGGGCTGCGCCAGGGGCACTACCGCTCGCGCGCCGTGGACACCTACGCGGACTTCCGCGTCCACTTCGACGAGGGCCGGGCGGAGGGAAACCTCGCGGCGGGCGAGTGGTCGCTGCTGGATGCCCAACGGCAGGTCGTGCTCACGCGCGACCTAGGCGTGGCGCAGGACGAAGAGACGCTGGAGCGCTCGCAGGTGTTCTCCAACGTCCCGCGCACCGCGGAGGCGTGGCGCGAGTTCGCGCGGCACGCCCGGGCGGAGAAGCGCTACCGGGAGGCCCTGCTGGCCACGGCGCGCGCCTGCGCCACCGCGATGGACGTCCAGCCGCTGACGGAGGGGTTGGAGGAGCTCACCCTGCCCCGCACCCGGCCGTCGGCCCACGCGCTGGCGAGGTCGGTGGTGGAGGAAGCGGGCGAGCGCTGGGCCCCGATGGCGGACTGCCTCATGCGAGGCGGTGAGGCCGCCACGCTGCTGAGGGCCTACGCCGTCCTGCTGGACCAGACGGACCGGCCGCGCGCGGCGCTGGACTTCCTGCACGCCGCGATGCTGCTCGCGCCGGAGCGCAAGGCGTACCTGTTCACCCGGGGCCTCATCCTGTTGAACCTGGGGCAGCCGGAGCAGGTGCTGCAAGACGCCGAGCAGCTCGCGAAGGTGGAGCCGGACACGGCGCGGTTCCTGACCACCTATGCGCGCGCGCTGTTTCCCCGGTTCGACTTCTGGGCGGGCCAGGAGCCGCCGCGCTGCACCTACGACGGCCTCCCCGAAGCGCCCCAGCAACCGCTGGAGTCCATCCAGCAGGTGGTGCGCAAGTACGCCACGCGGATCCAGAGGGTGCGCGCGGAGCTGCTCCAGCGGTTCAAGCCCGGCGCCGCGCTGTCGTGGTTGCCGCCGGACCTGTCCGGGCTGCTGCCCGCGGGGCCCGTGAAGCTGGAGCAGCTCGAGCTGGAGTTCGGCGACGACCAGGTGGAGATCGACGAGACGCTGGACACGGGCGGGGGCCTCGCGGACCTGGTGCTCGTGATGCGCTCGGACTGGAGCGCGCTCACCTGGCTGCTGTGGGCGTGTGGGGAGAAGACATTCCGGATGCCGACGCGGCTCGCGCCTCCCCCCGACTACGGCCAGGGGGCGGGACAGGCCTCGCAGCGGCTGTGGCAGAGCCGGGACCGGCGGCTGCGGGGCGGAGACGGCTCGCCGGCTGGTGAGGGCTTCCTGTTCGAGGGCGTGGCGCTGGGCGACCTCCACCCGAACCTGGTGACCATCGCGGAGCGGCAGTACGCGGAGATGCAGGCGATGTTCTACTGGCTCAACGACTCGGACCATGTGTCGCCGTGGCAGAGCAATCTGAGGGGCAGCTAGTGATGAAGCGGATTCGTGAAACCATCGAGGTCGCGGAACCCCTGTGGCGGGCCCTGGAGCAGATGAGCCACGACCTGGGCGTGGACCGGGATGCCCTGGTGGCCCAGGCCCTGTTCCTGCTCGCGCGGCAGAACGGCTATGTGGCGCCGACGCCCGTGTTGCTCGGTGCGACGTCGGCGGCCGCGCAGTCGATTCCCACGGAAGCGCCGGTGGCACCGCGTCCGCCCTCTCCGGAGCCCCGGGCCAGCGAGCCCGCCTCCCGCCCGGTGGAGACCGCCGCCGCCGTCACGGCTCCCGTCAGCCCGCCAGCGAAGGAGCCGGTCGCGCCGGAGCCGACGAAGGCCGGGGCGCCCGCGGACGATGACGTCGCCTTCGTGCGGAACCGGATGAAGCAGGTGCTCGCGACGGTGGACGCGACCGTGCTGCCTCGCGACGTTCCGGTGCCATCCGATGAAGCGGAGTCCGAGGAGGAGTCGGACGACGAGGAGACCTCGGACGAGGGCGAGTACGACGACAACGACGCGGCCTCCGAGGACGACGAGGAGTCGGAGGAGGACGAGGAGGAGTCCGACAACGAGGATGCGCCCGAGGAGGACGAGGCGACCGGAGACATCGCCGCGGCCTCGGCGGAAGACACTGAGGACACGGGAGAGACGGACTCCGGCGACGCGGAGGACGAAGCCTCCGAGGACTCCGAAGACGAGAAGCCCGCCAACGCGGAGGAGGACAGCGAGGACGACGCCAGCATCGCGGCGGCTGTCGGAGCCGACGCGGTCGAGGGCGCTGACGAGGAAGCGTCGGACGACGCGAGCTCCGAGGACGACTCCGCCGAAGAGGACTCCGCTGGGGAGGAAGACTCCGACGCTGATGCCTCGGACGAACGGGATCAGCCGGCCCACGGCAAGGCCGAGGACGACGAGCCCGAGGAGACCACGGACTCCGGCAAGCGGGAGGTGTCCACCAACATCACCCGGGCCCCGCAGCCGCTGGAGTTGTTCGTGCGCCTCGCGCCGGGAGGGCCCGCCGTCATGGTGAACGTGCCGCGCTTCACGCTCGGCCGGGGCCCGAACTGCAGCCTCACCGTGAAGTCCGGGCGCGTTTCCCGCGAGCACGCCGTCATCGTGCGCGTGGGCGACGACTTCTTCATCGAGGACCTGGGCTCCTCGAACGGGACCTGGATCAACCATCAGCGCATCAAGCGTCAGAAGATCGCGGACGGGGACACCTTCAACCTCGGGACGGAGGCCGTGTACTTCTCGATGGGGCCTCGCGAGGACTGACGCCGCGCCTCACGCCTTGCGCGGGGGATTGCGGATGCCCACGGCGGAGATGACTCCGCCGAGCATGAGCAGGACGGCGGTGGTGATCATCGCCCGGTGGAAGCCCGCGACGTCCAGTCGCGGGCCCACGATGAGCCCCGTGAGCGCGATGGCGATGAGCCCCGCCACCCGGGAGATGGCGTTGTTGATGGCCGAGCCGATGCCGGCCTGCTCGCTCCGGATGGAGCCGAGCACCGCCGCCGTCAGCGGCGCGACCGTCATCGTCAGTCCCACCCCGAACACCAGCACGCCCGGCAGCAGCTGGGTCCAGAAGTCGAGCGGTACGCGGACGTTCAGCATCAGCAGGTAGCCGCAGCCCGCGACGCACGGCCCCACCGTCATGAACAGGCGAGGCCCGAAGCGCCCGGAGAGCCCGCCGAACACGGATGACAGCAGCAACATGATGACCGTGGTCGGCATCAGCGCCAGCCCCGCCGTCGTCGCGCGGAAGCCCCCCACCTCCTGCAGGAAGAGCGTGATGACGAACATGCCCAGGGACAGCGCGCCGTAGATGGCCGTGGTGGCGAGGTTGCCCACCCAGAAGTTCCGCTCCCGGAAGAGGCCTGGCGGCATCATCGGATGCGCGGTGCGCCGCTCCTGCACCAGGAACGCGATGAACGCTGGCACGCCGATGCCCAGGGACATCCACACCGTCGGATGCGTCCAGCCGACCTTCTCCTGCTCGATGAGCGCGTAGACGGGGCCGCCCAGCCCGATGCACGCCAGGACCGCGCCCAGGATGTCGATGCGCGCGCCCGCCGGCTGGGGCGGCTCCTCCAGTCGCGCGAGCAGCGCCAGGGTCAGCGCGATGGGCAGGACGTTGATGGCGAAGATCCACCGCCAGCCCACGGTGTCGACCAGGAGCCCGCCCACCAAGGGGCCCGCGATGAACGCCCCACCCGTCCAGCCGGTCCACGCGCCAATGGCCTTCGCCTGCGCGGGGCCAGAGAAGAAGGACAGGATGATCGCGAGCGAGCCCGGCACCAGCAGCGCCCCCGTGGCGCCCTGCAGCCCGCGAGCGAGCACGAGCACGGTGCCGGAGGGAGCCAGCGCGCACAGCATCGACGTCACACCGAAGCCCAGCAGCCCGAGGCGCAGGATGCGCTTGCGTCCGAACGCATCGGACAGCGAGCCCGCGACCAGCATCAGCGCGCCCAGGGTGATGAGGTAGGCATCCACGACCCACTGCTGGAGCGCGAGCCCACCGCCCAGGTCCCGGACCATCGATGGCAGCGCGACGTTGATGATCGCCGCGTCCAGGAACGTGACGAGCGAGGCGAGCACGGCGATCCCCAGGACGAGCCGCTGTTGAGGGGTCAAGGTACCCGCTGACTCCTCCCAGGGATTGACTCCATTCGCGCCCAGGAGGGAGGGCGGAACGTCCGCACCCCTTGTAGCGGGCCTCCCTCCGCCCTGTCTGCGCTGGACGGCGAGGACTTCAAGCTCATCAACACTGAAGGGACCCGTGCGGGTTGGCGCAGACACGACCGGGAATCCCGAACCCCGCGAAGCTCGCGGGCACGAACCTGGACGTTCGCACCGGGTAGGTCTCCTCCCCAACGCTTCGCTCACCCGCGACGGGACCGGTGCCATCCAGGTACCGGGCCCGTCGTCATTCCAGGCGGCTTGCCTTGACTTGAAAATTACGCGCGTAATATTACATGTGAAATCCAAGGAGCTACACATGACCGCCAGCTACATCATCGACGCCGTCCGGACCCCGCGTGGGCGCGGGAAGATGGGCAAGGGGGCCCTCACGGGGCTGCACCCGCAGGAGCTGCTCGCGCAGGTGCTCAACGAGCTGAAGCGGCGCGGCGGATGGGATGCGCGCGAGGTGGGCGACGTCATCGCGGGGTGTGTCTCCCAGGTGAACGAGCAGGGCGCGAACATCGCGCGCAACGCGGTGCTGGCGGCGGGCTGGCCGCAGGAGGTGTCCGCCGTGTCGCTCAACCGCTTCTGCGGCTCCGGCCTCCAGGCGGTGAACTTCGGCGCGATGGGGGTGGCCTCCGGCGCGATGGACTTCGTGGTCGCGGGCGGCGTGGAGAGCATGTCGCACCTGTCGCTGGGCGCGGACGGCGGCGGGCAGGACGGCGGCAACGTGCGCCTGCGCGAGCGCGTGTTCCAGGTGCCCCAGGGCATCAGCGCGGATCTCATCGCCACGCTGGAGGGCATCACGCGCGAGGACGTGGACGCGCTGGCGCTGCGCTCGCAGCAGAACGCGGCCCGGGCCATGGAGCAGCACCGCTTCACGAAGTCGCTCTTCGCGGTGAAGGATCCGGCCACCGGGGCGGTGCTGCTGGAGCGCGACGAGTTCCCCCGTCCGGACACCACCGCGGAGGGGCTCGCCGCGCTCAAGCCCGCCTTCGTCGCGATGGGAGAGACCGTCGCGGGCCCGAACGGCGAGACGCTGGATGGGATTGCGCTGGCCGCCTACCCGCGGGCGCAGCGCATCCAGCACATCCACACCGCCGGCAACTCCAGCGGCATCGTGGACGGGGCCGCCGTGGTCTCATTGGCTTCGGAGCGCTACGTGAAGGAGAAGGGGCTCAAGCCCCGAGCCCGCATCCGCGCGATGGCGACGCTGGGCACCGAGCCGCTCCTCATGCTTACCGCCCCCGCGCCGGTGAGCGAGAAGGCCCTGCGCCTGGCGGGAATGAAGGCGGGCGACATCGACCTGTGGGAGATCAACGAGGCCTTCGCGGGCGTCGTGGTCCAGACGACGCGCGCGCTGGGCATCGACCCGGAGCGGGTGAACGTCAACGGCGGCTCCATCGCGCTGGGTCACCCGCTGGGCGCCACCGGAGCGATGCTGCTGGGCACCGCGCTGGATGAGCTGGAGCGCACCGGCAAGGCGACGGCGCTCATCACGATGTGCATCGGTGGCGGCCAGGGCATCGCCACCATCATCGAGCGCGTGTAGGGCGTCCCGAGGCAGACTCCACCCTTCGGACAAAGGGTGGACGATGCGCGCGGACGTCTTGTTGTTGTGCCTGGGTCTGCTCTTCGCGGGCTGCACCGGGGTGGAGACGCCAGCCGGGCGTGGCGGTTCGCGAGTGCTCCGGCAGCGTCGCCACCCGGAGCGGCTGCCTCCGGGCACGGCCCTCATCACCTCCCGTCCTGGTGAGCAGTCGCGTCAGGCGGTGGAGCTGGGCCTGCTGGACGTAGAGCCGTTCGAACACCTGCTGCTGCGCGCGGGGCTGGATTCGCTGGACGAGCTACCGGTCCGCCGCAATCCCTTCACGCCCGAGGACGCGGTCGAGGTGCTGGGACGGCTGATGGAAAAGCCGGTGACGCTCGGCACCTTCCCGCCGCGCATGGCGGCGGGATTCCTGCTGCGCGAGGTGCTGGAGGGCGGTGACGTCTCCCGCGAGGAGCTGGAGCGCCGGGTGCAGCGCTTCGCTCGTGAGCAGGTGGCGGTGCTGAGACCGGACGGCTACCTCGCCTGGGCCCTCGACGGAAGCACGCAGCAGAAGGTGGCACCCGTCGAGTGGAAGGACGGCGCGTTCCGGGCAGGCCACTTCGAGCTGGGGCGCTTCTACAGCGGACGCAGCGGCGTCTTCCGCCACGCGGACGCGCAACTGCGGACCGTGGACGGGCCGCCGCTCGCCGAGGTGTACGACGACGCGGATGTCATCAACCGCACGCTGGACGGCGCCGAGGACGCCTTCGCGGAAATGGCCGTCGCGCTGGGCACCCTGCTCTCGCACTCCCCGGGCGATGCGCTCGCGGCGCTGCGACACCTGCCGACAGGCCTGGTGGCCCTCATCGCCTCCTCGCCGGAGTACCTGGAGCGCTTCCAGTACATGACGCGTGGCGAGCAAATCCAGGAAGCGGCCCGGCTCACGACGAGCGTCATCGCCACCTGGGGCACGGCCTCCGCGACGACACGCACGGTGCGAGGACTGCTGGCGGGCACCGAGGCCACGGTGCCAGTGCTCTCGCTGTCGTCACAGGGCACGCTGGTGCTGGAGCGCGTCGCGGTGCCGGCAGGGCGCACGGCGGCGGTGTTGAGCGGTGGGCCCGGGGCCGCCATCATCCTCCAGCGCGCCAACACATCAGGAGGAGGGGCCCCATCCTCCGGCGGACCTGGAAGGTGGAAACCCGCCAGGGAATCCATCGAGGAGACTGCGCGCAGATATCAGGCCCAGATCACCCATGAGCCAGAGGGATTCGTCTACGAAATCGATGACGTGAAGTTCGATGGCTTCAACGAGGAAGCGCTGCTGGAAGCCAAGGGGCCTGGCTATGAGAAGTTTCTCGACCAAGCCGTAGAGCAAGGCGGATGGTTCGAGGGATTCTCGGACATGGTCAGGCAGGCCAGGAGGCAGCTGCGGGTGGCTCGTGGATTCCCCATGGAGTGGCATTTCGCGGAGCAGAAGGTCGCGGACTACATGCGAGCGCTCTTCAAGCGGAATGGTCTTGGAAGGGTTCCAGTCCTCTTCACGCCCCCTGACTGAAAGGGTCCGACACACATGACCGAGACCTACTACGCAGGGGTGTACTGGCCCGGACGCCCCGAGTCGCAGGAAGCCTGCTCCCGACGCGCCGAACTCCTCTTCCAGCACCTGGCCGACCTGGATCCGAGTCTTGCCAGCTGGTTCGAGCAAGGGACATCCCGCGAAGCGGCACTCAACGCCCGATTCACCCCGGATGCCGGAACGCTTCTCGGATTGTTCAAGAAGCAGAAGTACCAGCAGGGTGGAGATGAGCTCGCCTTCTCCGCCTGGAACGGGAAGCCTGGCGACAGCAGTGTCATCAACTTCGCTTGCGGCTCCCCCACCCTCGATACGGTGGATCTCTGTGTCCTGACGCCCCCGTCGAAGGGACTCGCCGCGGAGCGCCTCTTCTCCGTGGCAGCGATCACCCGGATGTTGCGCGCAATGGTGCGGGCCTGGGAGCCAACCTGGGGGGTCTTCACTTCCGACAGTCATCGGGACGAGGTGTCGGAGTTCGCGGACGTTGGTACGTTCGTCGGCTGGGTCACGTACCTCGCCAACCACCGTGGGACGGTGCCACCGCTGCCGGCTCCCGTGCGCGTCGAACCCGTGGAGGACCGGGGCTCCCTCATCATCCTCACCCCCGAGCGCCTGACGGTCAGCAACCCCGAGCATGTCGCCCTGGCCCGGCACGTGGGCGAGTTGCTGACCCGTGCCGGGCTCCTCCGTCCCATGACGTCCTGAGCAGCGCTCAGTGCCTCACGGCGCGTACTTCCAGGTGGCCGTCACCGCCGGCTGGAAGCAGTGCACGTGGGCCGCCGCCGCGCTGGGGACCTCCTGCACGACGCCCGCCCCGTAGCCCGGGCGCGATGCTGCTGGTCACCGCGCTGGATGAGCTGGAGCGCACCGGCAAGGCGACGGCGCTCATCACCATGCGCATCGGCGGTGGCCAGGGAATCGCCACCATCGTGGAGCGCGTGTAGGGCGTCCCGAGGCAGACTCCACCCTTCGGACGGAGGGTGGACGATGCGCGCGGATGCCGTGCTGTTGTGCCTGGGCCTGCTCTTTGCTCGCGGAGTGGGAGGCTACTGAAGAGCCCGGGACGTCTACGAGATTGAAGTGGTCTTCACGCCGCCGCTGCCGTGAGGAGAGGCAGGACATGAACGAGACCTACTACCTGGGCGCCTACTGGGGCGCGCGGAAGGAATCAGCGAAGGAGTGCGCCGAGCGTGCAGCGCTGTTGCTCTCCTCCGCACCGCGGGTCGATCCCGCCTTCGCTCGCTGGTTCCAGCAGGGCAGGTCGCGCAAGGATGCGCTGAAGCGACCCATCGAGACGGACGCACCGTCCTTGGAGAAGCTGCTGAGCCGAGGAAGGGACCCGGTGGTGGAGGAGCTTGGGTTCCGCTTGAGAGGCTGGACCGGGGAGCACGACGACCGCGATGCCAGCAGCTTCGATGCGCTGTGCGGCGGTGACGCCCCCCGGGTCAGCAACTTCTGGTTGTTCGACCTGCCCAATCAAGGACCGAACGCGGACCGGGTGCTCAGCAGCCCCGTTCTCACGGAATTGCTGAGGGCAACCGCTGTCGCATGGGCGCCGGATTGGGGGGTGGCCATGTCCCACGCGCACCGTGACCTGCAGGAGCCCCAGCGCGTCCCGAAAGCCCCCTACGTCGGCTGGGTCACGTACCTCGCCAACCATCGTGGGACGGTGCCGCCGCTCCCCGCCCCCGTGCGCATCGAACCCGTGGAGGACCGGGGCACGCTCATCATCCTCACCCCCGAGCGCCTGACGGTCAGCAACCCCGAGCATGTCGCCCTGGCCCGGCACGTGGGCGAGTCGCTGACCCGTGCCGGGCTCCTTCGGCCCATGACGTCCTGAGCGGCGCTCAGTGCCTCACGGCGCGTACTTCCAACTGGCCGTCACCGCCGGCTGGAAGCAGTGCACGTGGGCCGCCGTCGCGCTGGGGATCTCCTGCACGACGCCCGCCCCGTAGCCCCGGGCGCGGCACCACTGGCTCACCTCCAGCCGTGAGCCGGCGGCGGTGTAGTCCCCCAGGCTGGACACCGGGCCCAGCTGCGACTTCTCCACGTCCGTCTGGAGCCCGGAGTTGAAGCAGCCCACCCACGGCCGGGACGTCACCTCGAACACCTGCCCCGTGGTCCACCCCTGGCTGTTGCAGAAGCGGTGCGCCGCGGCGGTGCAGTCCGTGCCCGTCACCCTGCGCTCGTCGGTGCAGCCCGCGTGGATCCGCGCCAGCTCCTCGAACGTCACCGCCACGCTCTGGTGCTGGATGGGCGCGCACGCCACCGTCAGGTCCGTCGCCGTGGACACCACCGGCGCTCCCGCGAGCGAGATGGGCGGCCGGTTGCTCACGAGCTGCATGATGGTGCCCCAGGTGTTGGTGGTGTTCGCCATCGCATCGCCGGCGCCCCGCTGCGCGCACACCCGGTGCATCGCGGACAGACACCCCTGCGAGTTCAGCGCCTGCGTGCCGGTGCATGTCGGCGCCTGCGCGCTCATCGCGAACTGTCCCGCGGAGGGCGCGTGCTGGATGGCCTCCTCGCGGCAGTTCGCGCCGTGCGCCGTCATGCAGATGCTGCGGTTGGAGCGCGCGTGCGTGAACAGGCGCACCTCGTCGATGGCGCCCCGGAAC
>NZ_RAWB01000267.1 GCF_003612055.1 Corallococcus llansteffanensis | reverse complement strand
GCCCCCAGCACCCCCGCCAGCGCCAGCCACGTCCCCTTCGTTCCCATCGCGCCAGTGTATGCGCACCGGCTAGGCTCGCGCCCATGTCCGTTACGTTCGAAGTCGCGGCGGCCACCGTCCGCGACGCCCTCACCGACGCGGGTCGGGGGCTGGTGGAGCGCGAGGCGATGGTGGAGCTGGTGGCGCTGTCGGCGGTGGCGGGCGAGCACCTGCTCGTCATCGGCCCGCCGGGCACGGCGAAGAGCGAGGCGGTGCGGCGCACGGCGCGCGGCCTGGGCGGCTCGTACTTCGAGTACCTGCTGGGACGCTTCACGGAGCCGTCGGAAATCTTCGGGCCGGTGGACCTGCGCAAGCTGCGCGACGGCGTGGTGGAGACGGAGACGGCGGGCATGCTGCCGGAGGCGGAGGTGGCGTTCCTGGACGAGGTGTTCCTGGGCTCCACCGCCATCCTCAACACGCTGCTGGGCCTGCTCAACGAGCGCACCTTCCGGCGTGGGCACACGCGCATGCAGTGCCCGCTGCGGGTGTGCGTGGGCGCGTCCAACGCGCTGCCGGAGGACGACTCGCTGGCCGCCTTCTCCGACCGCTTCCTGGCGCGCATCTTCGTGGAGCCGGTGCCGGATCCGCGGCTGGAGGAGCTGCTCGCGGGCGGCGCGTCGCTGTGGGCGGACACGGTGCCGCGCGTGGCGTCGCTCGCGTCGCTGGACGTGGTGGCGGCGGCGGCGCGCGAAGCGGACCTGGCGCCGGTGCGGCCGCACCTGGCGCAGGCGCTGCGGACGCTGCGGGCGGCGGGCATCGGCCTGACGGACCGCCGGGCGGTGAAGGTGCAGCGACTGGTGGCGGCGGCTGCGGCGCTGGCGGGGCGCACGACGCCGGGCGTGGCGGACTTGTGGCCGCTCGTCTACGCGGTGCCCACGAAGGAGGCGCAGGCGCTCGCGCGGGACGTGCTGCGCGACGTGCTCTCCGCGTCGGAGAACGCGGCGCTGCCGGCCGCGGCGCTGGAGGCGAGCGCGGGGCCGCTCGCGCGGGCACAGCGCATCGCCCAGGCGGGACGGGTGCTGCTGGAGACGCGGCCCATGGACGCGGACGGGGACGCGCTGGCTGCGTGGCGGCTCAAGCTGGAGGGCGTGGCGCGTGAGATGGACGCGGGCTTCGCGCCGGAGTCGCTGCCGGAGGCGTTGCGCGCGCTGCGCGGGGAGGTGGCGGTGGCGCTCACCCCCGTGGGTTCTCGGGCGGCGTGAGGCCCTACCGGAACCCGTCGACGATGTAGACGCCCGAGCCCGAGAACTCCAGGGTGGCGGTTCCGGGCTTGGAGCCGGGCAGCTTCCGCAGCTGACCCTTCGCGGTGCGGGCCACCGCGCAGAGGGGGAGCCTCTCCCGGTCGGGTGGCTTGGCCTCGTAGTACCGGATGACGACCTGCTGTCCGCCCGTCCAGATCCGCCCGTACATCAGCGTTCCGGGGTCCAGCGGGCCCAGGCTGTGGTTCAGCTCGCTCTCGATGGGGCCCTCGCGCAGGTAGACGGGGTGGGTGTCCGCCTGATTGACGTCGAGTTCCAGCGTGGAGCCATCGGAGACCTGCAGCCCCAGGAGCCGCATCGCCTTCAAGGCTTCTTCCGGGCAGTCTTCGGGTTCCGGGGTTCCGTCGGAGCGCACGCCGACACGGCCGGGACCCGCGGTCGCGCAACCGATGAGGAGGCCCAGCAGCAGGAGGGAGCAGGAGCGAGTCACGAGGGGAGGAGCCATGGGTGGGAGGATCTACTTGTGCGGGCCCGTCTCTTCCACCATGACCAACGCCTCTCTGAGACCGTCGTGACGAAAGAGTTCAAGGACGAGTTTTTCGGTGCCCTTCTTGAAATCGAAGGTGCTCAGGTCGGCGACGATCGAGATGGTTCCCGAGGCGCCCTGGACGATCTCCTCTTGATCCATCCGCAGCGCGAAGGGCCAGGCCTTTCCACTGGATTCAACCGACAGCCGGGCTTGCCCCAGGCGCCAGGGGGTCTTCGACGTCTGGTTCGTGATTGCGAAGACGACCGCCGTCTTGCTGCGATGGATGTAGCCGCGGATCTCCACCGTCCCGATGTCGCAGGAGAACGTCCAGGAACGTGCGACGCGGAAGGGCGTCATCTTCACGGCGCCCTGGGTCAGGAGCGCCGCGAGTGAGTGGTCCACCGAGGTCTCTTCCTGACGGAAGCGCTCGTTCTCTTCCCGGAGCCGGCGCTCCCGGATGCGGGAGTCGGCCAGGCGCGACCGCACCGCGCCCGGGCTCTCGCTGTCGCGAAAGACATTGATCTGCTGATCCGCCTGTCCATCCTCCCGGGAGATGAGCGTGAACGGGAGCTCCGTCCCATCCTGGAGCGTCACCCGGAGCAGGAACGCGTCCTCGGGCGGGAGGCTCTGTCGCGGCACCAGCAGCACGGACTTCCCACCTGACAGGATGGGCTCGAACCTCCCCTCCCAGCCCAGCAACGCGGTCCGGGCTGGGTCCACGTCCTCCTCGAAGCGCAGCACCGTGGCGATGCGCGAGCCCACGTGGATCCGCGGCACTTCCTGGCTGGGGTCGTCTGAAAGGTAGACGTTCCGCACCTGGGGCTGGCGCTCCTGCGCCGTGGCCACCGTGGCGGTCAGGAGCAGGCCCAGCAAGAGGTTGTCGAGGCGCTTCCTCATGATGGGAGCAACCTAGCAGGTTCTCATGAAGATCAACTACCTTTGGGAGTAGGTCCGGCGCGAGGTGATGCGTTGGATTCGTGGGGTCGTGGGCCCCGTGAAGACGCGCTGAATCCAATGCGCGCGTCACCAACATGGGGGACGGCTTCGTGCTGACGGCGGAGCACCGCGCCCTGCCGACGGTCACGGCCTCCGCGCTGCCGTCCCGCTGACGGGCGCGTGCGCCTCACCGTGCTCCTGGCGGTGCGCGACGCTGTATCCGGTCCGGTCCCGAGCTGACTAGACTGGGCGCGTGAGCACCGCGCGCCGGGCACCGTGTCCGGTGGGAAGAAGCTGGGAGTCATGAGGTCGCAACCGGAGCGCGTCGCGGGGCTGCCCGTGCGCTGGCGTCCCAGGGCCGCGCCCCTGGAGCCCGTCGCCGTGGCGGGCGTGGGCGCGGTGGCGCGTGCGTTGGGACAACGTGCCCTGCTCGCGGACGACGCGACGCTGGCGGCATGGAGCGGGGCCGCGGGCCCGGACGTGCTCGTGCTCCTGGGTGCGGAGGCTTCGCTGCCCTGGGTGGAGGGCGTCGTCTACCTGGGGCGGGATCCGCTGGCGCCCGCGCTCCTGCTGCCGTGTGCACTGGAGCCGGAGGTGGCGGTGTCCCTGCTGGAGCGCGCGTTGCTCGCGGGGCAGGGGGATTCGCCGCTCGCGGTGCTGCCTGCCTCCGGGCAGCTCGTGCCGGTGGGCGCGGCCCAGCCGGTGGTGCGCGCTTCGCTGGACGCGTGGCTCGGGACGGAGGCCGCGACGTGACCGCGCTGCCTCCGGCGCTGCGCCCCTGGGCGACCTGGCTGTCCCTCTTTCCGGACGACCTCGCGCTCCAGTTGGGAGCGCATGCGGCGCGGCTGTCGGCGGCGGTCGGCGGGATGCGGCCTCGCGGCGAGGCGGAGGGTGGAGAGCCGCAGGGCTATGACGGGCTCACACGGCGGGGCCCCTTCGAGCGGCTGCTCGTCAGTGAATGGCTGTGGGCGCTGGAGGCTCCGGAGGAGCTGGTGCGCCGCGCGGCGTTCGGGGAGCTGTCGTTCCTCAAGCCCGCGTTCCGGCAACCGCGCGGGGCCCTGCGCACGGTGGTGCTGCTGGACGCGGGACCGGATCAACTGGGCCTGCCGCGCATCGCGCACCTCGCGTTGCTGGTCGTGCTCGCGCGAAGGGCCGAGGCCGCGGGCGCCGCGTTCACCTGGGGCGCGCTCCAGTCCGACCCCGCGCGTGGCACGCACACGGGCCTGGACGGCAACGCGCTGCTGAAGTGGCTGGAGGCTCGCTCGCTCGAACCCGCGTCTTCGCATCACCTGGCCGCGTGGCGCGAGGCGCTGGCCCTCCAGCAGGCCCCCGGGGACGCGTGGCTGGTGGGCGCGCCACGGCTGGCCCGGCTGGACGGCACGGAGGGAATGTCGCGCGTGGAGGTGACCGAGCCGATGGAGCCCGGCGCGCACCGGCTCGCGGTGGACGTGCGGCCCGCGGCGCGCGTCGTGCGGTCGGTGGTGCTGGAGCTTCCGCCTCCGGACGATTGCCTGCGGCTGCTGCGCAATCCGTTTGGCCAGCGCCTCACGGCGCCGCCGGTGCTGATCCGGAAGGAGAAGCGCCTCATCGGCTTCGCCTTCTCCGGGGATGGCCGCCGCATGCTGTTGCATCACAGCGATGGCAGCGTCGCGGCCATGGCGGTGCCCCACTCACCGCGCGCCACCGTGCCCAAGCCCCGGCGCCTCCAGGTGCCCGAGGGGCAGCGGATCATCGCGGCGGGCTGGCGCTCCTCCGGGGGGCTGCTGGTGCTGGCGCGCACGGGAGACGACTACGTGATGCACGGGCAGGTGCGGACGCCCGACGGGGCGCGCAAGGGCCGCTACCACGCGCAGGTGGAGGCGGAGCGACCGGATCCGCCAGCGGGAGCGTCGCCCCTCCGGCTCATGAGCCTGGTGGATCCACGGGGCCAGGAGCTGATCTGGATGCGGGACCGACGCGAGTGGTTGTTCTCGCTTCCGCCTCCCAGCGCCACGGGCACCGTGCCGCTCCTCCCTCTGGAGCGGCATGTCTCCGCGATGGCGGAGGTGCGGCATAAGCCCGTCTACGTCATGCGGCCTCCTCCGGACAGCTCGGGCCTGGCGTTCGTCGCGCGGCTCGGGGTGTTGGGGGAGCAGGAGCCTCGGGTCGCTCCGCTCAATGCCCGTCACGGCGACGCGTTCTTCGGCTACTCCCCTTCGGGGGCGCATCCCGACGCGGGGTTGCTGGCGGTGCGCCACTCGGCAAACATATGGCGGCTGTTCCTGGACACGGGCGTGAAGGAGGTCTGGGTGCCCGAACCACAGCGCGTGGTGGGGGTGGTGCAGCCTCCCGCGCCTTCCCCGGCGGGGCTGCTCACGCTCGATTCCGACCTGCGGACGTTCAACTTCTTTTCACAACAGTCTCCCCGGATCCTGGCCCTGGCGAGCAACGACGTGGTGCAGGCGGAGGTGAGCCACGGGCAGCCGGTGTTCGGCTGGCTGACGAAGGCGGGTGAGCTGGTGTTGTGGGACGTGATGGAGAGGACGTTCCTCTACCGCGCCCTGCCGGGGGCCGCGCCGTGAGCGGACCGTCTGGAGCGCTGCGTCCCCGGATCCACGTGCACCGGGGGACCGTGGAGGCGGCCGCCTTCTGGTTCCATCCCGGCACGCCAGGCGCGACCGAGGCCCGTGTCCGCGTGCTGGCCGCGTGGAGGCCGGGGGCCACTGTGTGGGCGCTGGCGGGAGGCCACCTGCTGCGGCTGGCGACGCCGTGCAAGGTGGCGGTGGACGCCGCGCCGGGCCTGCCGTTGGTGCTGGAGTCGGGTGTGCTCACCAGCGCGCCGCTGGCCGCGAAGGAGCGCGAGCGATTGGCGCCGCCTCCCGGAGCGGTCGTGCTGGTGCATGAGGGGGTCGCGCGGCTGTACGTGCCCGGTGAGTTGCGGCAGGTGGACCTGGGGGCGTGGCTGGACGTGTCCGGGTGGCAGCGGATGCAGGTGAAGGGATTGGGCGCGCCTCCGCCGCCCCTGCGGCACATGCTGACGCCTCTTGCGCCACCCACGCGCGAGTGGTTCGGACCGGCAGTGCCCGCGCTCGCGCCCGAGGCCCTGCGGATGCTGGCGCGCATGGAGGGAAGGGAAGAGGTCGCTGTCGCACGACCAGAGGGATGGCTCGCGCGCCTGCGCCGCGCCTTCTCCGGACGGTCTGGCGCGACGGTGGGCGTGCGGCGCGAGGGAGTGTTCGCACGGTTGCGACAGGCCTTCAGTGCGAGGCCCGCAGCCGCATCGAGCACCGTCACGGTCGTGCGGCGTCAGGGATTGTTCTCGCGCTTGCGCCAGGCTTTCAGTGCGAGGCCCGAAGCTGACTCAGACGCCGCGATGACAGCGGAGCGTCGGGAGCGGTCCGCACGGGTGCGCAGGGCCTTCGGCTTGAAGCCCGAAGCCGGGATGACGGTGCGGCGTGGGGGCTTGTTCTCGCGCTTGCGACAGGCCTTCAGCGCGAAGTCCGAAACCGCTTCGGGACGCGCGATGACGGTCCGGCGAAGGAGCTTGTTCTCGCGCTTGCGCCAGGCCTTCGGCGCAAGGTCCGAAGCCGCCCCGGGAAGTGCGATGAGCGCGCAGCGTGGCGGCGCGTTCTCACGCTTGCGCCAGGCCTTCGGCACGAACTCCGCGCACCCGGGCACGCGGCGCGGCGCTTCGTCGCCGCTGCTGCGGGCCCTGCTCTCGTGGCTGGGTGTCGCGTCCAGCCCCTCCGGTGCGGCGGAAACAACGCAGGGCACGCAGGCCGCGCCCTCCGAAGCGCCTCCGCCCGGTCCCAGCGCGCTCGAGCGCATGAAGGCGTGGATGCTCCAGCACACTCCGCTGGGCTCGCTCGTCGGCAAGCGCAAGGGCGACTACCTGCGCAACCTCCTCGAGATGTTCGAGGAAGGCAGGCTCGACGAAGCCCTGCGCCACGCGATTCCCCTCGGCACGGACCCGGATCCCCAGGCGCAGCTCGCCCTGGGCGTCCCAGGTCCTCGCGAGCAACTGCGCATCCAGCCACGTGGACGCAGTGGTGGCGCCCAGGTGTTCGGCGGCGGCCCCGCCGTGTTCGAAGTTCTGCGCGAGCGCTACCGCACCACCTTCCGCCGCCTGGAGCGCGAGGGCCGCATCGACGAAGCAGCCTTCGTCCTGGCGGAGCTGCTCAACGCGGCGGAAGAGGCGGTGTCCTTCCTGGAGCGGCACGGCCGCCTGCGATTGGCCGCGGAGCTGGCCGAGGGCCGTCAGCTGCCCGCCGGCCTCGTCGTGCGCCAGTGGTTGCTCGCGAAGGACGTCACGCGCGCGGTGGCCATCGCACGACGCGGAGGCGCGTTCGCGGACGCGGTGCTGCGCCTGGAGAAATCCCATCCGCGCGAAGCCGAAGCGCTGCGCCTCCTGTGGGCTGAATCGCTCGCGGAGGCCGGAAACTGGGCCCGCGCGGTGGAGGCCGTGTGGCCCGTGACGTCCGCGCGCCACCTGGCGCGGGCCTGGGTGGAGCGCGGCGTGCACGCGGGCGGCGTGAGCGGCGCGAAGCTGCTGGTGCACTGGATGCTCGGGTTCCCGGATGGCTTCGGTGCGGCACGCGGGCAGGTGGAGGCGCTCTTGTCGGACACCTCTCCCGAGCGCGCTCCGGAGCGCCTCGCCTTCGCCACGGAGCTCCTGCGGGAGGAGCCCTCCGACGCCCAGTCCGCGCTCCTCGTCCCCACCTTCCGCGCGCTGATGCGCGACCGCGCGACGGAGCACTCCCTTCCCCTGGATGCGCTCCTCAAGCGGATGCGCGCCGTGAAGGAGCCCGCGATGGCCGCGCTCCGCACGGACCTGCCGACGCCCACGGAGCGGCTGCATCAGGCGTGGTCCGCGACGCCGCACGTGCCCACCGTGCGGGTGACGCTGGAGGAGAACGACGCGGGCGCCCACGCGGTGCATGACGCGGTGGTGCTGCCGGGCCGGCGTGTGCTGCTCGCGCTGGGAGAGGCGGGCGCGCGGCTGGTCGACGCGGACGGGCGGACGCTCGCGTGGTTCGACGTGCCGGCGTTCGCGCTGGTGGCCTCCACGCAGGGGGACCGGGCGCTCGCGCTCGCGCGCCGGGGCGACGTGTGGCGGCTGTCCCGGCTGGACCTGGTGGCGCGCCGGGCCTCGCGCTGGTGTGACACGGAGCTGGGCGCGTGGGCCCCCACCTACGACGGGGACCGGTGGTTCGTCGCCGTGCGCGACACCGTGCTGATGGTGGACGCGCTGGCGGACGACCTGCGCTCCCTCTGGCGGGTGCCGGAGGTGGGCGGCGCGGTGCTGGAGCTGGCCGTGGACGAACAGCACCTGTCCTTCCTCGTCCTCCACCTCTCCGCGGAACAGGACTTCCGCCGTCTGGAGCGCTGGGGCCATGCCCTGGAGGGCGGCCCCACCCTGCGCCACCGCGCGGACGTGGAGGGCCTGGCCGGGATGCCGGCCCTCCACGCGCTCACGGCCGACGGCGAGGTGGTGGCGGCGCGCTCCGTGGCCGCCCCGGGGGAGGCCGCCTGGTGGCACGTCCTGGCGCCCTTCGTCCCCCGGCCGAACCGCGTCCTGCGGTTGCCGGAGCACCCGCGCGTGGGGCTGGTCATGGGACGCGGCTGGAGCGTGACGCGCTCCAGCGCGGGCACCGCGCGCACCACCCACCTGCACGACGTCGCCGGACACCTGCGCGCGAGCATCGAGTCCCGCGGCACCCCGCCCCAGGTCGTGCGGCTCACGGAGGGGTGGCTCGTCGTCCACGACCTGCTCGGCCGGGTGGTGTGGCTGGACCTGCACTCTGGCGAGGTCCACCGCGTACCGGTGGCGTGAGCGTCAGGAACCGCGCAGGTGGCTGGGGACGATGACGATGCTCGCGGTCAGCGCGCACGCGGCGTCGTCCACCTCCAGCACCACCCGCACGCCCTCCACCGTCACCAACAGTGAGGGCTGCTCGCTGTGCAGCGCCATCAGCCACGACGAAGCCAGGGGCAGCTCCGAGGCCGCCAGCTCCGCGGCGCGCAGCAGGTGCACGCGCACCGAGTGGCGGACCGCATCCGGCAGCGAGTGCAGCGAATAGAGCGACGCGTCCGACAGGCGCAGCGCGTACGGCACGCGCGGCGCCTCCTCCGTGCGGCGGGGCAGCTCGCGCAGGCGCTCCGTCAGCTCCGTCACCAGCGCCTCCGGTCGCGCCGGCTTGTGCAGGAAGCCCACCACCCCTCCCAACGGCACCTCCGGGGGAAGGCCCCGGGCGGAGGACATCATCATCACCGACAGGTGCCGCAGCCGCGCGTCCGTGCGCAGCCGCCCGTACAGCTCCCACCCGTCCACGCGCGGCAGCAGCAGGTCCATCAGGATGAGGTCCGGGTGCTGCGCCCGCGGCCGCTGACTCAGCCACGTCAGCGCCTCCATGCCGTCCGACACATGCGACACCTGGAAGCCCGCTTCGCGCGCGGCCCGGCCCACGCCGTCCCGCCACGTCATGTCGTCTTCGACAAGCAGCAGGTGGTGGATCCCCATGGCCAGTCCCATTCGACCCGCTTTCTCTCGCTTTCTTGAAGCGGACCCATGGCCCACCCGGGGCCGAGCGTCGCCTGCCCGACACTGTCTTGGGGGGACTGTTCCCCTCAGACGCCCAGCGGCCAACACCAACAATGACCGTCAGAACGGCTTGTTGCAGGTGGGCGGCAATGCACACCCTTGCCGCCGCCATGGCCTACCGCTTCCAGCTCGAACCCCAGGTGGTGCACACGCTCGTCGCATGCCCGGCAGGGGTGCGCGAGCAGCTCCAGGAGGAATTGGGAGCCCTCGCCAGCCTGATGCCCGGGGTTCCGGTGCCGCTGCCGGGGCGGGAGGGGGCGGCGCTGCTCGCCTGCGGCTTCCAGGTCCGCTACCGGGTGGAGCCCGGGGAGGGCCTGCTGCGGTTGACCACCCTGCGGCCACTCGGCATCGTGCCTCCGCCTTCCTGCTAGGGCAGCCACACGGCGCTTGTCCCGTGAGAAGGGGCCGCCTAAGTCGGAGGCCGGGCCTTCGGGCCCGCTGTCGCCGGACACCCCCGGACATCCTCCCGTTCCCGGGTCTTGTCCCCCTCTTGCGAGCCCGCACCGTGTCCCTGCCCCTGGCCGATTTCCTCTTTCAATCCCGGGATGTCCTCCAGGACGCATGGATCCGCGAAGCCCCCGGCTCCGGCGATACCTTCACGCACGTGCTCGCGGCCGTCGCGGCCCGGATGGCGAACCCCCTGGCGCGCGTCTCCGAGGAGCTCGCGCGGGAGGCGGCGCTCCTCGTGCGGGGCCCGGACGGTCGCCCCGTGGTCGCGGGCTTCCGGCGCCTGCGCGACACGGTGCTGCGGCTGTGGCGGCAACAGCCCGGCGTGGGTCCGGAGGACGGGGTCGTGGCGCAGACGCAGCGCTTCCAGGACGCAGTGGACGCGGTGGAGGCGGCGGCGCTCGAGGCCTACGTCCAGGCCCGCCTGCACCTGGCGCGCGACGCGGCGATGCTCGGACAGACGCACCCCGATGAGGCCGGGCAGCGCACCTGGGAGGAGGTCTTCACCCACCTGGGCGTGGGCGTGGGGGTGATGAACGCGGAGGACAGCACGCTCCTGGCGGCGAACCCCGCGCTCGCGCGCATGCACCGCCAGCCCGTCGAAGCGCTGAAGGGCCTGCGACTGGAGGACCTGGTGGCGCCCGAGTCTCGCGGGGCGCTGCCCCGGCACCTCGCGGCCGCCAGCTCCAAGCCGTCACACGAGTACGAATCGCTGCACCTGCGCGGCGACGGCAGCCGCTTCCCCGCCTTCGTGCACGTGACGTCCCTGCGCGACGCGACGGGCCGCCGCGTGGGCCGCGCCGCCACGGTGCTGGACATCACCCAGCGCCGCCAGTCGGAGGTGGAGCGGCAGCGGCTGCTGGCCACCATCGAGGCGGAGCGCGCGCGGCTGTCCGCGGTGTTGGATCAGCTCCCCGTGGGCGTGCTCATCGCGGAGGCCCCCAGCGGCCGGCTGCTGCTGGGCAACCGCGCGCTGGAGTCGCTCCTGGGCCACCCCTTCCGGTCCTCCACCCATGTGACGGACTACGAACCGGCCCATCAAATCTTCAGCGCGGAGGGGCAGCCCCTCACGGACGAGGCCTGGCCCCTGGTGCGTGCGCTGCAGACGGGGGAGACGCGCCAGGCGGAGCCCCTGCTGGTGCGGCGCCCCGATGGCACCACCGCGAATCTGCTGGGCTCCAGCGCGCCGGTGCGCGACCCGGAAGGCCAGATTGTCGCGGGCGTCGTCACCCTGGTGGACGTCACCGAGCGCCGTCGCGCGGAGGAGGCGGCGCGCGAGGCGGCGCAGTTCGGCGAGCGCTTCATCGCCATCGTCAGCCACGACCTGCGCAACCCGCTCAACGCCATCCAGCTGTCCGTGACGAAGCTGCTGCACGGCGACACGCTCCCGGAGCGCGAGCGCAAGGCCGTGTCCCGCATCGCCCGCTCCGGCGAGCGGATGGCGCGGATGATCTCCGAGCTGCTGGACTTCACCCGCAGCCGGCTGGGCGGCGGGCTCCCCATCGAACGGGTTCCCGGCGACGTGCGCGCCGTGGTGCGCCAGGCGGTGGAGGAACTGGAGGCGGCGTGGCCCGAGCGGTCCCTGACGCTCCAGGTGGGTCCGGGCCGCTACGACGGCGCCTGGGACGCGGACCGGCTGCTCCAGGTGGTGAGCAACCTGGGAGGCAACGCGCTCCAGTACAGCCCGCCGGACTCCCCGGTCCGCTTCACGCTGTCGGACCAGGACGACCAGGTGATGCTGGAGGTGCACAACGGCGGCGACCCCATCGCGCCGGACGTGCTGCCGCACCTGTTCAACCCCTTCCGGCACGGCGGCGGCAAGGCGCACGGCGGTCTGGGCCTGGGGCTCTACATCGTCGAACAGGTGGTGAAGGGCCACGGCGGACGCATCGAGGTGCGCTCGCGCGCTTCGGAGGGCACCGCCTTCCGCGTCCTGCTGCCGCGAGAGCTGACCCCCGCGGCGTCCTGAGGGCCTCGCCTAGTAGGCGGCGGCTAACTCGGACTGCGAGCGGAAGGGCTCCAGCGCGCGCATCAGGTCATCCAGGTCCAGCGGCTTCGGGATGGAGGCGCGGATGCCCTGGGGCACGGGCCGCGTGGCGCCCGCGCCCGACACGACGATGACGGGCAGGTTCTTCAAGCGCGGCTCCTTCTGCACGCGCTCCATCAGCTCCCAGCCGCTCATCACCGGCATCATCAGGTCCAGCAACATCACGTCCGGCAGGGGCTGGCGCCGCAGGCGCTCCCACGCGTGGAGGCCATTGCCGGCGACTTCCACGGCGAAGCCTTCCAACGTGAGGAACTCCTCGAGCATCTCCCGGCTGTCGACATGGTCTTCCACGAGGAGGATGAGGCTTCGCATGGCGCTCCCCAGACTCCTCCCGGCCGGCCACACCCGAAAAGCCCCCGCCTCCCGGGAACGTCCAGCCCTGGACGTCTGGGCCCTCCACTGTGGAGCCGGTGGCACTCCGGGTGCCTTGCGGGGCAGGGGGAGCGGGAGGACCCGGAGGGGGAAACGAGGAAGGGGCCTCCCCCTCCCGCGCGGTGGGCGCGGGAGGCGAAAGGCCCCTCCGGGACGGCGGAAGCGGCGGAAACGCCGTCGCTCAGCCCTTGTACTGGTGCACGGACATGATGGGGTAGTTCATCGAGCGGATGCTGATGCGCTGCGACCCGTCGCTGTTGATGTTGTTGGAGCCGATGAACTGGGGCTTGCCGTCCTTCCAGCCCGCGAACATCACCACGTGCTGGCCGCTGCCCACCTTCATGGAGACCACGTCACCGGGCTTCGCGTCCTTCAGGTCCACGCGCTTGAAGTTCGGGTCGCGGTCCAGGTTGCCCTGGAGGGTCATCACGGAGGCGCTGTGCTGGCTGTCCTTGATCTGCCCCGCCTGCTCCAGGCACGCGGAGACGAAGTTGGCGCAGTTCACGTCGTTGGGGACCCAGTCCTCCATGTCCGCGCCCACGCCGGTCTTCTCCAGCTTCAGCGAGCCAGCGTTCTTGTCCAGGTGCGACATCGCGATGTCGTAGGGGCTGCCGCCGGGGCGGCGCGTGCCCGGGCCCGCGCCGCCCGGAGGCGCCGTCACGTTGCCCGAACCGCTGGTGCCACCCGTGCCGCTGGAGCCGCCCGTGCCGCCGCGGCTGCCGGAGGTGCCGGGCTCGAAGCTGTCCTTGGAGCCGGGGATGTTCAGCGACTTGCCGGCGTAGATGAGGTTCTTGTCCTTGATGTCCGGGTTCGCCTTCATCAGGGCGCTGACGCTGGTGTTGTAGCGCTTGGCCAGGCCGGACAGGGTGTCGCCAGACTTGATGGAGTAGCTGCTCATGGGGGGCTCCGAGAGTGGGAGCAGTGACCCGACCTCGGTCACCGGCTGCGATTGTTTCCATTCTCGGCATTCAAGAAGCGGAGGTTGCGTCCTCTCCTGATTTTCACTGCAAGCACGCACATGGGAGGGAAGGTCACACCTGGAGCGGAATCCCCGTCCCCAAAGCGCTGCCTCCCGCGAGGCTTCCACCCTGGCTGGAAGTCCTGGAGGGATGGCGCGGCGCGCAATTACCGGGATTTCCTGGCAGCCCTGGCCGTCGTGCTTCGGACGTGGGGGTGCGTGACGCTTGAACGGGGTGGGGGGCGCCGCGCATGGTGGCGGGGTGACGAC
>NZ_RAWB01000266.1 GCF_003612055.1 Corallococcus llansteffanensis | reverse complement strand
GAGGAGGGGCGCCAGGAGGGTGGGGACCCGGAGCGCCTCACCGGCGTGCTGCTGGCCGCGTCGCTCCGGGAGGACGGGGGCGTGCTGTCCTCCGACGCCCAGGGCCGCGCGCTGGAGGCGCTGTCCGAAGGCCGCTTCGGCTGTGGCACGGCGGCGCGGCTCACCCGGGGCGGCGAGGGCGTGGGCGCGGTGCAGGCCCTGCGCCAGAAGGACAAGCCGTTCGACGCGCGCGACGCGCGGCTGCTGGCCACGCTGGCGGAGCTGCTGGTGATGCTGCTGGAGCAGCGCCGCCTCCGGGCGGAGTCCGCGCGCCAGCTCACCGAGACGCGCCTGCTGCTGGACCTGGCGCGCACCACGTCGGGCGTGCTGGAGACGGCGAGCATCCTGGACGTCGCGTCCGACTTCCTCGTGCACCTGCTGGACGTGTCCAACTGCTTCATCCTGCTCTACGACGAGCAGGCGAAGGTGCTCCGGGGCGCGGCGGCGTCGGCGGCCCACCGCGACCTGTTCCGCACGGTGGTGGTGCCGCTCGACAGCGACGACCTGGCCGCGCGCGTGGCCCGGGAGCGCAAGCCCATCGCCATCGAGGACCTGTCCCGGGTCGGCGCGTCCGCCAGCACCGCGCTCGTCGAACGCCTGGGAGAGAAGGCCCTGCTGGGCCTGCCCCTCACGTCGCGCGAGGAGCTCATCGGCGTGGTGATGGTGGACGACGTGCGCGGCCCGCGCCCCTTCGGCCCGGAGCTCATCGACCTGGCGGAGGCCACCTGCGGCCAGCTCGCGCTGTCCATCGCGAACGCGCGGCTCTACGAATCGCTCTGGGCCAGCTACGCGGAGCTGGCCGCCACCCGCGCGGAGATGGTGAAGCGCGAGCGGCTCGCGGCCCTGGGCGAGCTGTCCGCCATCGTCGCGCACGAGGTGCGAAACCCCCTGGGCGTCATCTTCAACGCGGTGGCGTCCCTCCGGCGGATCATGAAGCTGGAGGGCGACGCCGCCATGCTCATGGACATCCTGGGGGAGGAGAGCGACCGCCTCAACCGGATGGTGGGGGACCTGCTGGACTACACCCGCCCGCGCAACCCGGTGCTCCAGAACGAGGACCTGCTGCGCGTGCTCCAGGACTCGCTGGAGGCGGCGAAGGCGCTGGGCGCCACGGAGCGGCCGGTGCACATCCACTCGGAGGTGGAGCCCGGCATGCCTCCGGTGCCCATGGACCGGCGGCTCATCCGCCAGGCGCTCGTCAACGTGGCCGTCAACGCCCTCCAGTCCATGCCCCAGGGCGGCCAGCTGCAGGTGAAGGCCCGCCGTGAGGCGCACGGCGGCCGGGAACAGCTGCGCATCGACGTGACGGACCAGGGGCCGGGCATCCCGGCCGAACTGCTCCACCGCGTCTTCGAACCCTTCTTCACCACCAAGGCGCAGGGCACCGGCCTGGGGCTCGCGGTGGTGAAGCGCATCCTGGAGGAGCACCGCGGAGAGATCGCGGTGGAGAGCGCCCCGGGACGCGGAACCACCTTCACCTTCCGGCTGCCGCTCACGCAGCCCCTGTCCTTCCCATGACCGACGCGACCACCCCCATCCCCCGAGGGCGCATCCTCGTGGTGGACGACCAACGCAACATGCGCGCCACCACCGCGCTGCTCCTGCGCGGCGAGGGCTACACCGTGTCCGAGGCCGCCACCGGCGAGGAGGCCCTGGGCGTGCTCGCGCAGGGCCGGGTGGACCTGCTGCTCACGGACCTGAAGATGGAGCCCATGGACGGGCTCACGCTCCTCAAGCGCGGGCTGGAGGTGGCCCCGCGCCTCCAGGCCATCATGATGACGGCCTTCGGCTCCATCGAGAGCGCCGTGGAGGCCATGCGCCTGGGGGCGTACGACTACGTCACCAAGCCCTTCAAGGAAGGCGAGCTGCGCTACCGCGTGGAGCGCGCCCTGGAGCGGGCCAAGCTGCAGGCGGCGGTGGACAACTTCGCCACCGAGTTCAACCAGCGCCACGGCCTGTCCGCGCTGGTGGGTCGCAGCCAGGCGATGCGCGAGCTCACCACGCGCCTGCTGCGCGTCGCGCAGAGCGACGCCACCGTCCTCATCCAGGGCGAGAGTGGCACGGGCAAGGAGCTGGTGGCCCGCGCCCTCCACGCGCACAGCCGCCGCAGCGGCCAGCCCTTCGTGCCCGTCAACTGCGCGGCCATCAGCGAGACGCTCCTGGAGAGCGAGCTCTTCGGCCACGCGAAGGGCGCCTTCACCGGCGCGGTGAAGACGCGCCGGGGCCTCTTCGAGGAGGCGGACGGCGGCACGCTCTTCATCGACGAGGTGACGGAGACGAGCCCCACCTTCCAGTCCAAGCTCCTGCGCACGCTCCAGGACGGAGAGGTGCGCCGCGTGGGCGAGTCCACCGCGCTGCGCGTGGACGTGCGCATCGCCGCGGCCACCAACCGCGACATCGAGCTGGAGGTGAAGGAAAAGCGCTTCCGCCAGGACCTCTACTACCGCCTCAACGTGGTGATGCTGCGCGTGCCCCCGCTGCGCGAGCGCCTGGAGGATGTGCCCGCCCTGGCCGAGCACTTCCTGCAGCGCTCCAACGCCCGCAGCCCCCGGCCCCGGCGCCTGTCCGCCACCGCCGTGGAGCACCTGATGACGTACGACTTCCCCGGCAACGTGCGCGAGCTGGAGAACCTGGTGGAGCAGGCCGCCGCGCTGGCGGAGGCGGACGAGCTGCTGCCCGAGGACTTCCCGCTGCGCCCCCAGGGCCGCGTGCTGCCGGCGGCCTCCTCGGGCCAGGGCCTGCCCCCCACGGAGGCCCGCGCCACCGGCCCGGAGTCGTCCGGCCCCACGCTGGCGGAGGTGGTGGAGGAGGCCGAGCGCCGCGCCATCGTCCAGGCCCTGGAGCGCCACGGCGTGGACCTGGCCCGCGTGGCCGACGAGCTGGGCGTCTCCTCCACCACGCTGTGGCGGAAGATGAAGCGCCTCAACCTCCGGCCCCCCGCCGGTGCCCGCGAGTAGGCCTCGGAGTCCGTGTCGCACCCCTCTCCAGGGCGAGTGCAGATCCGAAATCGGGCGCGTTCAAGGTTGAAAAAAACAAACCCCTGGTTTTGTTAAAGCTTTTCAAATCTGAAACCGGATTTCAGCCCTGCAATGCCGGAGGGAGGGGGCGGCAGTGTTGTCCGTCCGTCCAAGTGCCTGAGAACCCTGGAGTTTTGGTTCTTGAAGCGGCTGGCATGGCACCTGCTAAGGCTCAGGTCCGGGACGCATCGAAGCGAGGCTGAAAGTGGTTCCCCCCCACCCTTTCAGCACTTCCGGTGTGTCACCTTGAGAAGACCCGCGGCCCGACACCCTTCCGGGTGCCGGGCCGCCTTCTTTTCCGCTCCAGGCATCCCGGCCGCGTCCTCCGCCCATTTCACTTCTGCAACGCGCGCCAGCCCGTGACGCCTTGATGCCCGCCTGCGTCATGCGGTGGCCGGCCGTGGCGAGCGCGCCGCGCGCACCGGCTCCCCGCAACGACAACGCCCGCCGGGCCAGGGGCCGCGACGGGCGTCGGGTGCTACGGACGGTCCGGACCGGGAGCTACTGGCCGAACAGCGTGCCCGCCTGGGCGAGCCAGTCGGTGACGTGGCCGGGGAGGATGCCCAGGAGGATGACGGCCACGGTGGAGATGACCAGCGCGGCCTCGGTGCCCCAGTTGCGCTCCAGGGGCTGCGCGCCCTCCGGGACGGGGTGCATGAACATGTAGACGACGACGCGCAGGTAGTAATACGCGCCCGCCGCGCTGGAGAGCACCGCCACGATGGTGAGGCCCACGAGGCCCACGTCGATGGCGGCCTGGAAGATGACCAGCTTGCTCATGAAGCCCACCGTGGGGGGGATGCCGCCCAGGGACAGCATGAAGGCCGCCATGGCGAACGCCCAGCCCGGCCGGCGCTGTGCCAGGCCCGCGAAGCGCTCCAGGTCCCACGCGGTGCCCTTCTCCTCGTCCTCGCGGCGCTCCAGCGCGGACACCATCGCGAACGCGCCCACCGCGCTGAAGGTGTACGCCAGCAGGTAGTACAGGATGCCGCGCAGCGCGTCCGAACGGGCCACGTCCAGCGGCGTCCCGCCCGACAGCGACGAGGCGGACAGCACGCGGAAGTGCTCGCCCGGCGCGGTGACGAACAGCGCCGCCACGCCCAGGAGCAGGTAGCCCGCGTGCGCGATGGAGGAGTACGCCAGCATGCGCTTCACGTTGCGCTGCGGGATGGCCATCAGGTTGCCGGCCACCATGGTGAGCAGCGCCAGCGTGGCGAACAGCATCAGCGGCAGCTTCGGGTCCATGCCCTTGCCCACCGTGAGGAACACGCGCACCAGCGAGGCGAACGCCGCCGCCTTCACGCCCGCGCTCATCAGCGCCGTCACCGGCGTGGGGGCCCCTTCGTACACGTCCGGCGTCCACATGTGGAACGGAACGGCCGCCACCTTGAACGCGAAGCCCGCGGCGATGAGGACCGCGCCCACGTAGACGAGCGCCGGGTTGGTGGAGAGCGCCTGCTGCAGCGGGACCACCATGTCGTTGAGCTTCGTCGTGCCCGTGGCCCCGTACAGCAGCGCCGTGCCGTACAGCAGGACGGCGGAGGAGAAGGCGCCCAGGATGAAGTACTTGAAGCCCGCCTCGCTCGGCCGGGTGCCCCGGCGCAGGTACGCCGTCAGCGCGTACGTCGCGATGGAGAGCACCTCGATGTTGATGAAGATGGTGATGAACTCCGACGACATGGCCAGCAGGCTCATGCCCGCGGACGCGAAGAGCATCAGCGCGTAGAACTCACCGCGCTCCGCCCCGCGCTTGCGCAGGAAGCCCACCGCGCTCAGCGCCGCCAGCCCCAGGCCCACGCTCACCACCAGGGTGAGGAAGCTGGAGAAGGGGTCCAGCACGCCGAAGCCGAGGAACACCTCCTGCGGCGGCTCGAACATCAGGCCCACGGCCACGGCGCCGCTGGCCGCCGCCGCCACGACGGTGAGCACCGCCTGGTAGCCGCGGGACGCCGTGGCGGAGAGGAACACCTCCGACAGCAGCAGGACGGAGGCCGCCACCACCATGATGATGGCGGGCAGCAGGGGGAGGAAATCCGCCAGGGTGAGGTTTGGCAGGGTCATGGAGTCTTTCGGGGCCTACTCGCGCGCGGCGAGCGGCGCGGCGGGAACGGAGGGGCGGGCCGCGGCGGCGGTGGAGGGCAGCGACATCACCTCCACGCGCAGCTGGTCGTTCTTCGCCTGGGGGGCGCCCGGAGCGCCCACGCTGGCGCGCGCCACGTAGCGGTCCGTGGACGGGGCGATGCGGTCCAGGAAGGGCTGCGGCATCAGGCCCATCACCGCCACCAGCACGATGAAGGGCGCCGTGGTGAGCATCTCGCGCAGGTTCATGTCGCGCAGGTGCTGGTTCTCCCGGTGGGTGATGCCGCCGAAGAACACCTTCTGCACCATCCACAGCATGTACGCCGCGCCCAGGATGACACCCAGGGTGGCGAACGCGCCGAAGCCCAGGGGCAGGGTGCTCTTGAAGGTGCCCATCAGCACCAGGAACTCACCGATGAAGCCGTTGGTGCCCGGCACCGCCACCGACGAGAACGTGATGATGACGAACGCCGCGGTGAACACCGGCATCACCTTGGCGATGCCGCCGTAGTCCGACATGAGCCGCGTGTGCCGGCGCTCGTAGAGGAAGCCGAACAGGAGGAACAGCGCGCCCGTGGACACGCCGTGGTTCAGCATCTGGTACGCGCTGCCCGTGGCGCCCTCGCTCGTCACCGCCAGCAGGCCCAGCATGCAGTAGCCCAGGTGGCTGACGGACGAGTACGCGATGAGCTTCTTGATGTCCCGCTGCGCCAGGCACATCAGCGCCCCGTACACGATGCCAATCACGGCCAGCACCGCCAGGAACGGCCGCGCCGCCTGGGCCGCCACCGGGAACAGGGGGATCGCGAAGCGCCAGAAGCCGTAGGTGCCCATCTTCAGCATCACGCCGGCAAGAATCATGGACCCCGCCACCGGCGCCTGCACGTGCGCGTCCGGCAACCAGGTGTGCACCGGCCACATGGGGACCTTGATGGCGAACGCCAGCGCGAACGCGGCGAACATCCACGGGCCATACGTGTGCAGCGTGGCGGCCAGGCCCGTCAGCGACGCGCACGCGCCCTCGGGACCGCTGGCGCACGCGGCGAGCTGCTGATTGGCGCCGAGCAGGTTGTTGTAGAGCGTGCCGTAGTCGAACGAGCGCGTGCCCGGAGCGCCGCTCACGAAGTACAGCGCCACGATGGCCACCAGCATCAGCAGCGAGCCGACCAGCGTGTAGAGGAAGAACTTCACCGCCGCCATGCGCCGGTCCTCGGCGCCCCACACGCCCACCATCAGGTACATGGGGATGAGCATGGCTTCGAAGAAGATGTAGAAGAGCAGGACGTCCATGGACGCCAGCGCGCCCAGCATCGTCGTCTGGAGCACCAGCAGCGCCAGGTGGAACTCCTTGATGCGGTGCGTGATGTACGTGGTGGAGGCGAGCACCACCAGCGGGCCCAGGAACACCGTCAAGAGCAGCAGGCTCACCGCGAGCCCGTCCACGCCCAGGTGGTAGCTCATCCCGAACTGCTGGAACCACGGGACGCGGAACTCCATCTGGAACTCCGCGCCGGAGGGCTCGAAGCGGAAGTACGCCCAGACGCCGAACACCAGGTCCAGCAGCATGCCCACGAACGTGATGGCGCGGACCTGCCCGTGCTCCGTGGAGGGCAGCATCAGCACCAGCGCCGCGAACACCAGCGGCAGGTAGATGACGACGTTCAACAGGTGGGTGTCGAAGAAGCTCATGAAAGCACCTGCAGGAGGGCGTAGACCGCGCCGCCCAGGATGGCGAGCGCCATGATGGCGGCGTAGGCCTGCGCGTCGCCCGTCTGGAGCCGGCGCAGCCCGAAGCCCACCTTCTCCGTCACGTAGGCGGTGCCGCGCACCAGCACCGTGTCGATGACGAGCGCGTCCACCACGCGGAAGAGGATGAAGGCCATGAACTTCACCGGCCGGATGAGGATGAACTCGTACAGCTCATCCACGTAGAACTTGTTCTGCGCCGTGCGGCGCACCGCGCGGGCGAACGCCGGCACGGGCTTGCCGACCTGGGCGGGGAAGAACTTCAGGTAGAGGAACGCCGCCGTCGCGCCGCCGGACAGGGCCACGAGCCACGCGATGAGGTAGTCCAGGAAGGCCGGCACGCTGCTGTCCAGCACCACCGTCTTCGCCGTGCGGGCCACGGCCTCCGCCGGGCGCAGCACGGGGCTCAGGAAGTTCTCGAACAGCGGCTGGAAGCCGCCGCCCGAGCCCGAGCGGGGCATCAGCGGCAGCGCGTACACCAGCGTCACGATGCTGAGGAACGCCAGGATGACCAGGGGCAGCGTCATGTGCCAGGCGCTCTCGTGCGCGTGCGCCACCCGGGCCTCCGGGGAGCGCCGGCCCGTGAAGGTCAGCAGGTACACGCGCGACATGTAGAACGCCGTGCACGCGGTGATGACCAGGCCCAGCGCGTAGACCAGCCCCGACACCCAGTGCAGCTCGTGCAGGTGGTTGTGGTGCACGCCGTGGAAGACGGCGTCCTTGGAGAAGAAGCCAGAGAGCGGAATGATGCCGGTGATGGCCAGCGTGGAGACGAGGAACGTGGCGTGCGTCCACTTCATCTCCTTCCACAGGCCGCCCAGCTTCTTGATGTCCGTCTCGTCCCCGTTGCCGTGCATCACGCTGCCGGCGCCCAGGAAGAGGCAGGCCTTGAAGCACGCGTGCGTCACCAGGTGCAGCGCGGCCGCCCAGAAGACGCCCATGCCCACGCCCATGAACATGATGCCCAGCTGCGACACCGTGGAGTAGGCGAGCACCTTCTTGATGTCGTCCTGCGCGAACGCGATGAGCGCCGCCAGCAGCGACGTGAGCGCGCCCACGATGGCGATGGTCGCCATGGCGGTGGGGGAGAGCACCAGCAGCGAGCTCATGCGGCAGAACAGGTACACGCCCGCGGTGACCATCGTGGCGGCGTGGATGAGCGCGGACACCGGCGTGGGGCCGGCCATCGCGTCCGGCAGCCAGACGTACAGGGGCAGCTGCGCGCTCTTGCCGGCGGCGCCGAGCAGGAACAGCAGCATCGTGGCGGTCATCACGCCGCCGAAGGTGTAGCCGGACAGCGGCCCCGCCTCGATGGGCGTGGACAGGGACACCGCGCCGCCCACGCCTTCGGGGAGGGCGAGCGCCATCTTCTCCAGGCCCTTGAAGGTGACGGGGCCCCTCTCCGACAGGCCCTGCTCGTAGCGGGCCTTGGCGGTGCCCGCGGCGGCGTAGTCACGCACGTCCGCCTGGCGGTTGAAGGCGCTCACCGTGAGGATGAGCAGGAACGTGCCGATGAGGAACGCGAAGTCACCGATGCGGTTGGTGACGAACGCCTTGCGGCCTGCCCACGCCTTCGCGCTGTCCGTGTACCAGAAGCCGATGAGCAGGTAGCTGGCCATGCCCACGCCCTCCCAGCCCACGAAGAGCAGGACCAGGTTGTCGGCCATCACCAGCGTCAGCATCGCGGCGACGAAGAGGTTCAGGTACGCGAAGAAGCGCCAGTACCCGTCGTCGTGCTCCATGTAGCTCGTGGAGTACAGGTGGATGAGGAAGCCCACGCCGGTGATGACCAGCAGCAGGATGCCCGACAGGTGGTCCACCAGCAGCCCGAAGTTCACGCGGAAGTCGCCCGCCGCGAACCAGGTGCCGTAGTCATGCGCGATGGCGTAGCGCACGACGTCGCGGTCCAGGCCGAACGGGTTGGGCATGCTCACCACGCGCCCGCCCGCCGCGTCGCTGGTGGCCCAGAAGGCCATCAGGCTCAGCACGAAGGCGCCGGCGATGGCGGAGCACGCCACCAGGTGCACGTTCGCGCGGCCCAGCCACTTGCCGAACACGCCGCACACGAACGCGCCCAGGAGCGGCAGCAGGATGATCAATCCCAGCGAGGGTGAGAACACCTCGGGGGGGATGGGTGCCGTTCTGAAGAATTCGACGATTCCGTCCATGGATGGGCTCAGGGAGTGACGGGATTCAGTGCTTCATCGTCCGGATGTCGTCCACGTTCACGGAGCCGCGACTGCGGAAGACCGCGATGACGATGGCCAGACCGATGGCCGCTTCCGCGGCCGCCACGGCGATGACGAAGAAGGCGGACACGTGCCCGATGCCGTCGCCGTGCATGCGCGAGAAGGCCAGGAACGTGAGGTTGACCGCGTTGAGCATCAGCTCCACGCACATGAAGACGACCAGCGCGTTGGTGCGCACCAGCACGCCGAACATGCCCATGCAGAAGAGCGCGGCGGCCAGCAGGAGGTAGTAGGTGATGGGAACCATGTGCGGAAGCTCTTGGCTTTCAGGCGGACGGCTGCACCAGCCCGCCCGCGCCATCTAGCAGAAGTTGTCCGAAGGCGGGGATCAGATCCGGGACTTGGCCACGACCACCGCGCCCACCATCGCCACCAGGAGCAGCAGGCTGACGGCTTCGAAGGGCAGCAGCCAGGAGGTGAAGATGGACTGCCCGATGGCCGCCATGGTGCCGAACGTCGCCTGGGCCTGGGGGCCCATCTCCGCCGGCAGGGCCTGGGTGCGGCCGAGCGTCACGGCCAGTACGGCCAGCAGGCCGAACGCGGAGGCCCCTCCCAGGATGCGCGTCACCGTGGGGCGGCCGCGGTGGGCCGCGTCCCCCAGGTTCAGCAGCATGATGACGAACAGGAAGAGCACCATGATGGCGCCCGCGTAGACGAGCACCTGCATGACGGCCACCGTGTGCGCCCACAGGAGCACGTAGATGCCGGCCAGGAAGAAGAACGTCGACACCAGGGCCATGGCGGAGTTGATGGGGCTGCGCGCCGTGATGACCAGCCCCGCCGACACCAGCGTCATGACGGCGAAAACGCCGAAGAGAGCCAACTCGATGTTCAAGACCAGTCTCCGTAGGAACCCCAGGGGCGGTCACCGAACGGGCAGCGCTTCTCCCGCAGGTGAGCCTCGAACTCGTCCCGGAACCGCATGAGGAAGGAGTGCGTGGGCAGTGCCGCCGCGTCGCCCAGCGCGCAGATGGTGTTGCCCAGACCGATGGGCGGGTAGGGCGCGATGGAGGACGCCACGTTCGACAGCATGTCGATGTCGCCCGGCTCGCCCCGGCCTTCTTCGATCTTGCGCAAGAGGCGCGTCTGCCAGGGCGTGCCCTCGCGGCACGGCGTGCACTGGCCGCAGGACTCTTCCGCGTAGAAGCGGGCCACGCGCCACAGGCTGCGCACCATGCAGGTGGCGTCGTCCATCACGATGACGCCGCCGGAGCCGGCCATCGTCTGCTTCATCTTCAGCGCCTCGAACTCCAGCGCCACGTCCAGCTCGTCCGCGCCCAGCACCGGCGCGGAGGAGCCGCCCGGGATGACCGCCTTCACCTTGCGGCCCTTGGGCATGCCCTGGCCGTACTGGTCGTCGTGGATGAGCTCCAGGATGGTGGTGTGCATCCCCACCTCGTAGACGCCCGGCCGGTTCACCGACCCCGACAGGCACACCAGGTGCGTGCCGCCCGACTTGTCCGTGCCCAGCTTCGCGTACCACTCCGCGCCCTTCGCGAGGATGCAGGGCACGCTGGCGAGCGTCTCCACGTTGTTCACCACGGTGGGGCTGCCGAACAGGCCCACCACGGCGGGGAAGGGCGGCTTCAGGCGCGGCCAGCCCTTCTTGCCCTCCAGGCTCTCCAGCAGCGCCGTCTCCTCGCCGCAGATGTACGCGCCGGCGCCGCGGACGACGTAGCAGTCCAGGGTGAAGTCCTTGCCCAGCATGGACTTGCCGAAGATGCCGGCCTTGTAGGCCTCGTCGATGGCCGCCTGGGTGCGCTCCGCCTGGAACTTGAACTCACCGCGCAGGTACACGTAGCAGGTGTGCACGCCCAGCGCGTACGACGCGATGGCGATGCCCTCCAGCATCATGTGCGGGTCGTTCTCCAGGATGTAGCGGTCCTTGAAGGTGCCCGGCTCGGACTCGTCGCCGTTGACGGCCAGGTACTTGGGCTTGGGGCTGTCCTTGGGGACGAAGCTCCACTTCATGCCCGTGGGGAAGCCGGCGCCGCCGCGGCCGCGGAGGTTGGACTTCTTCACCTCGTCGATGATGGCCTGGGGCTCCATCGTGAGCGCCCGCTTGAGCCCGTCGTAGCCACCGCGCTGCCGGTAGCTGTCCAGGGTCCAGGACTGGGGCTTGCCCCAGGCCGCCGAGATGACGGGTTCAACCGCCTTTGCCGTAGAGGCCATGGATGGGTGTCCTAGGAAAGCGAGGGGGAGGAGGGGCGACTCACGACAGCCGGGCCAGGATGGCGTCCAGCTTGGCCTGGGTCAGGCGCTCGTGGTGGTCCTCGTTGATCTGCAGGCAGGGCGCCGTTCCGCAGGACGCCAGGCACTCGGTCTCGCGCAGGGTGAACTTCTCGTTCGTCTCCCCCGCCGTCATGCCCAGCTTCTGCTCCAGGTAGGCGAGCATCTTCTCCGCCCCCCACAGCGAGCAGGACAGGTTGGTGCACACGTCGATGACGTACTTGCCCGGTTTCTTCAGGTGGTACATCACGTAGAAGCTGGCGACCTCGTAGGCGCGCTCCGGCGTGACTTCCAGGTTCTTCGCCACCAACCGCAGGCCTTCGGGCGGCAACCAGCCCTTGAGGTCCTGAAGCAGGCGAAGCGCGGGCAACATCCCGGCGCTTTTGCGATCAGTGGGGTAGTGCGAGAGGATTTCCGCGATCCCCGCGTCGAACTTCTTCTGCTCTTCAGGAGTGAACAGGGGCTCCGCCATGGCGGGCCGTACGTATTGCCGCAATGGCTTCGTTGTCAACATAAACCCTCGGCGGTAGACTGGACCGCCATCAGCAAATTTCCGAGCGATTTCAACCCCTTGTTATGAGCCCGGACCCTGCGGACCAGCGGCAGCACCCCCGTATCCCCACCATCCTCCGGGTGGACTACCCGCATGGGCGTCCGCTCCGGGACGTGACGGAGAACCTGTCCGCGGGGGGGTTCTTCGTGCAGACCGAGCAACTCTTCGTCGTCGGGGACGAGCTTCGGCTTGCACTTTCTTTCCCGGGACTGCTGGATCCGGTAGAAGTCGGCGGCACCGTGGCCTGGGTGCGGCTGGCCGCCCCCGATCAGCCGGGGGGCGTCGGCATCCGTGTGGAGAGCGAGCAGGATCGGCGGCGACTGGGTGACATCTTGAGTGCGGCGGGACCGGACGACAGCGCGACGACCCCTTCCGAGCAGGACGGGTACCGTGTGCTCATCGTCGAGGACAACCCCCACATCATCGAGATGTACAGCTACGTGCTGAAGAAGCTCGCGAGCAACGACCTGCACGGCAAGGTGCCCCTGGAAGTCCACTTCGCGCCGGACGGGCACCACGCCCTGCTGCGGCTGCGCGAGGACCGCTTCAGCCTGGTGATGCTGGACCTGTACATGCCGGTGATGGACGGGTTCGCCCTGGTGGAGCGCATCCGGGAGGAGGAGGCGCTCAAGTCCATCCCGGTCATCGCCATCTCCGCGGGCGGCAAGGAGGCCCAGGATCGGGCCATGCAGCTGGGGGTGGACATCTACCTGCGTAAGCCGGTTCGGTTCGTGGAAGTGCTGGAGACGGTGAAGCAGTTGCTGCGCATCAAGTAGTTCGTCGCGCAGACGTTGAAGCGCCGGGGTGGGGCCGCGTAGAGTCCGCGCACCCATGACGAAGCCCGCAATCCATCGTGACACCGTCAGTGGCGAGGCGCTGCTCATCCTGCAGAATCTGCGGGAGAACGGCCGCCTGGGACGCTCGAACAAGCTGGCCGACGTGAAGGCCGCCCTCGAACCGTCCGTCTCGCTGGAGTTCGACAACTACTTCTTCTTCCTGCGCAAGTTCCACTACATCGCCATGGACCGCGAGGCCCAGCTCAAGCTCACCGAGCAGGGCGAACGGGTGGTGGGCGGGGACCTGCAGGACCGCTTCGCGTCGGAGGTCGACGAGTTCTTCGCCGATCAGCTCCTCGCGCCCGAGGACGCCACGCACATCGGCCGTCCGCTGGACGAGGACGAGCCGATGAGCGTCCCGCCGCCGCCGCCAGAGCTGCTGCTGGACGAGGCCGAGGTGGAGGCCAGCGCCGGAGCGGCCCATTCCCAGATGGGGCCGCCGCCCGTGCCGCCGACGCGCACCCACCGGGTGGCGATGCCGGCGCTGGAGCTGGGCACCGCCGGGCCACAGGCGGCCGCGGCGCCCATCGCCACGCCCGTTCCGTCGGCCTGGCAGGACGTGCCGGAGCCTCGGCGGGAGACCCTCATCGGGCTGCCGCCCTCCGCGCCCACGCCGGCCCCCAGCGCCCCCCAACCCCTGGTC
>NZ_RAWB01000265.1 GCF_003612055.1 Corallococcus llansteffanensis | reverse complement strand
CTTCTTCCGCTTCGCCGAGAACCGACCGCGCTCCGCCGTCCTGTCCTGCTTCTGCTTCTTCACATCCACCTCACGAGGGGGAGGCTATCCCCCAGAAAGGTGTCTCAGGAAATACTGGGGCGGAGGAGTCCGACCCTGCTTCATCAGGCACAGCCCCAGGTCCGACTGCACTGCGGCGTGCTCGGGGCGCAGCCGCGCTGCCTGCGTGTAGAGGGCGCGAGCACGTCTGTCATCGCGGGCTTCGTATGCGGCGAGCGCACGCGCGCGCAGCGCATCGAAATCCGCCGGGGCAGCGGTGAGGACGAGCACGGTCAACAGGGAGAGCACCCGTACATCCTGCCATGCCACCCCTGGCGGAGGTGCTGTGCTGCCCCCTACGCCAGCAAGCCGCGCCATACCAGGACGCCAACGCCGCGATTTCCAATCACAGGTGCATGAAGGGCCACGAACGCGGGGCCAAGGCTGTCCTTCCCCGAGTTGATGGCCGCGGTGCCTCTCAATCCTGCGTCAGCGTCGCGGGGCCGGTGCCCTGATCACGCAGGAACTCAAGGTCCTCGAACATTGCGTCGAACAGGTCACGGCCCGTACTGGTCACGAAGTAACTGGCCAGGGAGGTGATGTCGGACGGTGCTCCTCCCATCCATCGTGCCCTGCGAGAGCCTCAGAGAGCCAGGGCGCGGTAGCAGAAGCCGAGGTCGTGATCGGTATACGGGGTTTCAAACGTGTATCTCTCGGTAAATCCACTAGGACATGAAGGCGCACCCGTGATGGGATTCGGATAAACGCCACCCTGCCTGTATCCGAACATCCCTCCAAAGCGGTACATCCCCTGCGTTCCGGTGACATATTGGCGGTGGCAGAAGTGGATTGTGTGATCCAGATTGGGCGAGCCATAGGTAGGTTGGTTCAGGTAGCCAGGAGGGCAGGACATCGCTCCGGTTATGGGGTTGGGATAGGAACCCGTAGCGCTCCAGCCAAACATTCCTCCAAAATCCGAAATGGGCTCAGTGGTTTCGTCCGCGAAGCGGCCGCAGAAGTAAAGTGGGTGATCAACGTTGGGAGTCCAAAGCATCAGGTAGGGCGTGTATCCCGTGGGGCAGGAATTTGCCCCCGTATAGGGGTTCACATAGGTGCCGCCCTCGCGTTGGCCATACATTCCCCCGAAGAGCATATGCATGTCGAGGAGACGTTGACCTTCGAACCTCCGCAGACGTTCGCGTATCCATCCACGATGAGGAGCACCGTCTGGCCTGCGAGCAGATGCGTGGTGACTGACGATTGGACTGTTCCACTTGAGTCGTCATTGCACCCGAGAGACTGTGTTGTATCGTTGTAGGGGCGGACTTCGAGGATGGTGTCGAAGTTCGAGCCCTGCGTGGTGAAGGTGTAATTGCTCGTCCGAGGGGCGGTCCAGATGTATGCGATGTCGGGTGCATTGGAGCTGTAGCTACAGCTCGGCGTGAAGTCGCTCGCCAATCCACAGGTATTCGTCGAAGCGATGGGGGCCCCAATCACGCGGCCCAGGTCTGCTCCGTAGGTCTTCTGCTCGAGGGTGCCGAGTTCCGGTCCTCCTTCTGTCGGCGACTCAGGGCCACAGGCACTCAGGGCAATTGCCTGGCAAAGGATCCAGAGCAGCGCGGGGCCTCGGAATTCACTTCTCAATGGGGTGTTCCTTTCGCTCGGCTCCATTAGCGGAGCGGGTGAATGCCGGGAAGATGCATGGTGTGGCGGTACCGAATCAAATCAACGTCGTGAGCCTTTGTTGACTCCAGATGGGTCATTGGCTGTCTGCGGATCAAATCGTTCCCATGCTGCGGTGCACGGGTTCTCGCCTCGCCAACGGGTACGATCGCGCTTGGTGCACGCGGCCAGAGTCATCGCCTGCCGTCCGGCAGTGCGCTCGCCCCAGCAATCCTAACGAACTGCTAGGCTTCTTTTCTGCCGATGGGAGCGGCACCCGACTGTGCGTCGCGGAGTGTCACCTCGCCGAGGGCGGTTCGTCTCCGCGTCGATGAACGCGAACTGGCGGGGGCGGTCCTGGCTGGCATCGGCGCGGTCCATGCTGGCGACAGGAATCATTTTTCCGCCGTGCCTCCGCAATCTCCGGACTCCCATTGCCGGCAAGCGCTAGATTGCGCGCATGGATGGAATCCCGCCGTTCACGGAAGCCCTGATGCCCTTGCGTGAGTTACTGGCACGAGACGGGGAGCCGACGCACCTCTCCTGGGTCTTCAGAGAGGACCTTCAGCTCATCAGGCAGGCGCCGGCAGCCCATCATTGTGGACGGCCAGGAGACCTTTCCTCCGCGGACTGCGATTCGAGCGCCACCGCGGGAGTCCAACGAGCAGCTCGCACACGAGCACTTCGAGCGCGCGCGGCCTGGGGGCGGAACTGGGTGTGCTCTGCCGGTTTGGGTCGACGACGGCTTGCCCCGTCTGGGGCCTGAGGATGCGGCCGCTCAACAGGCGACGATGATGTGGAAGGACCGGGTGAAATATGAGCCTTCCGGGGTTTTGTGGACACCGGAGATGAGGTCACCGAGAGAGCGCAGGAAGTACACGCCGGAGTTCAAAGCCCGAGGGTGAAGCAGGTGCTGGAGGAGGGCAAGTCCCGGGCTCAGGTGGCCACGGACCTGCACCTGACGCGCAGCGCGCTGGGAACCTGGGTGAGACAGGCCCGAGCCGATGCAGGTCAGGGGCCGTCCGGTGTGCTGACGACGGGCGAGAAGGAAGAACTCGTCCACCTGCGCCCCAACCCTTCGCCGCACCAGCGTAAAGACGCCGGAGGGGCACATTGGGGGCACATGAGGAACCGGGCGCAAAAGAAAAGCCCAGCAACCCCTTGAGGTTGCTGGGCATTCCAGGTTGTCCCCGACGGGATTCGAACCCGTGGACGAGGGGTGCCCTAAACCCGCGACGGCGCACGCCTTTCGGTGAATCGCGAGTGAAGCCGGGCACTTTGAATCCACGGGGCTGTCCCCGCCTATCACCTGGAGTCCCCTCCTGTTTTGGAGACATTCTGGAGGCAGAACCAGGGGCGCACGGATGGTGAGCCAGGGAGATTCGTGGGAGCCCAACGGTAGCGTGTGCCCTCGCGAGGTGTGGCTGGGGAGGTGCGGGTAGGGAAGCACAGTTGGGAGTAGCGGCAGGGGCAGCAGGAGGGGACGGTGCTGTACGAGGCGATGAGGGACCACCTCGCCAGGCTGCCGTCGGAGGCAAGCGAGGAGGGGCGCAGCCTGCCCCGATACGTGGAGCGGGACACGTGCCAGGCACCTGGAATGTGGTGTGGAGGCTGGTGCAGAGTGCTGGCGTAGCTGACGGTACCCGACGGAATGCGCGCCATTCTGGAGCACCTGGCACTGCCTTCGCGACCCACTCAGCTGACCCCAGCGAATGGGACACCCCAGAGCGCGTGGTGTTGAGCCCCAAGCAGCAGTTGCCCACATGTTCATGTCCCGTGCCAACCCACCCTGGGAGGGCCGGAAACAGCTGAGCGTCTTGATGCTGCAGGAGGGCGGCGTGCCCATTGAGGTATGGCCGCGTTTCCTGGATTCAGAGTCCTTCCCAGCGGGAGGACTCCCGGTGTTCAATGAGGACTTGTGGAGTCTACTTCTTTTGAGGCCAATGCCGCAGTCTCACGCGGTCTGCCGCGGGTCTTCTGGGTCAATCAGGGCTTCAGCTACGACAAAGAGCGCGAGGGGGGATATGTCCGCGCCCCCAAGAAGAGTTCTAGTGGCGGCGAGCTCACTCACTGGAAGAGGGTGAGTGAGCTCAAGCCGGGGCACCTGCTCGTCCATTACCAGTCCAGGATGATCCGCGCCTTGGGGCGCGTGACTGCAGAGGCCTTTGACACAGAGAACGGCGAATGGCAGGCCTCCGTCGAGTACTTCCCCCTGCACGCGCCGATCCCAATTGAAGCGATTGCCGACTCCTTGAGGTTGATTCAGCCGACCTCAGGACCCATCACGGTCATGCGCTCCGTCAAGCAAGGGTATCTGTGGGACTTCAACGCAGAAGGACTCGCCCTCTTGCGAAACTTCTCGCGGGAGCAGTGGCCTCAGTGGGCAGACGCTCCTGCACGCGATCAGACTGTTCAACAACGGCTCACGGATGTGGTGGCGACGGAGAGCCCGAATCTCTACGAAGTCCAACCACTGCCTCCATCAAGTCAGGAGTCCTCCACGGCGCACAGCTCGGACGTCGCCATCATGACGGTCATCCAGCCTGAGCTTTTCGCAGCACTTGAGGCCCTCGGCATCCCTGACTCGAAGCGAGAGAAAGATGCCCAAGGGACTGTGTTCTTCCGCGGTTCGCTTCGCTCGCGGCTGACCGGGCGAGACTACCGGCTCGTCGTAACCTGCGTGGGCGGCGCTGGCAATTACGATGCGTCTGCAGCGGCGTATGACGTGATTGCGCACCATCGACCGCGTGTACTGATTCTCATGGGCATTGCCGCTGGAATTCAAGGCAAGGTCCGAATCGGAGAGGTCGTCCTTTCTGAGCGCATTGTGGCTTATGAGCCAGGCGCCGTCGTTTCATCGGGCGACGGAGACTCGTCGCGCCTGGAGCACCGTCCCGAAATCGACCGGCTGCCACACTCGATGAATCAGGATGTCATCACCTATAGGCCTGATCCTTCCCGGCTCGATGCGCAGTTTCGCGGCCTGAGTGGCGCGATCCCTGCTGCACCCGCAGGAAAAGAAGAGGAGTTCCGAAGCCGTGTCGCGGCGGCCATCACTGTGCGTGCGGCGACACTCGCCAGTGGGGAGAAACTCCTGCGCGATCCTGCAAGACTCCGAGCGGTTCGGCAGGAGCAACATGGCAAGGTCGAGGTCGGCGAGATGGAGGCCGCAGGGTTGGTTGCTGCGTGCCGCCGCGCCAACATCCCGTGGCTGGTCATTCGAGGCATCTCGGACTTTGGAGATCATTTCAAGGATGACCGCTTCCACGAGTTCGCCTCCCGTGCCGCCGCTGTGGTGCTCGCAGACTTCCTGGCCTATGGACTCAGCCTCCCTGAGAGCCCCCTCTCAGAGAGCGCCTCGCTGAAGCCCGCGTCAACCCCTCAATATCCCGATGATCAGACCCGCCATTTGATCGGTCAACTAGAGGGCGCCAGGGCGAGGATGAAGCGACTTCAGGCCTCTGGATCGAACACCATTCAAGTGGATCGAGAGATCCTGTCGCTGCGCCGCCAACTACGGGAGGGAGGGCAGCTTCGAGCGGGTGACAGTCTGGGCAATGACCGCTACCTGCTGATTGAGGCCATCGGCCGAGGGGGCTTTGGCAGCATCTGGAAAGCGCATGATCAGGTAACTCAGGCGAACGTTGCAATCAAGGTGCTGCATACGAACTTGGCTGGCAACCTGGATCGACGGGACCGATTCTTCCGCGGTGCGCGCCGAATGGCGGAACTCCAGCATCCGGCGGTGGTTCGGGTCCTTGAGCAACACGGTGAGGATGGTGGGTTCCACTACTTCGTCATGGAGTACGTAGCTGGGGGGAATCTTCAGCAAGCCGTGCTCAAACGCGTCATCACACCGGAGAAGATCGTCCCTATCATCCTCCGCGTTGGAGAAGCCCTTGCACTGGGGCACTCGAAAGGGCTCATCCACCGCGACGTGAAGCCTGCGAACATCCTTCTGAATGAGCAGGGGCGTCCGCTCCTCACCGACTTCGATCTAGTGGGTGCCGCCGACACGACAGGAGGGACTCAGACGGGACTCATGGGGACCCTCGTATACGCGGCACCAGAGTGCCTTGAGCGTCCCCAGGATGCAGATGCAAGGGCGGACGTCTATGGCCTTGGCATGACCGCCATCTTCGGGTTCCACGGAGCCGATCTGCCCTTCAACCTGCTCATGAGGAGCCCCGAAAGCTTCCTCGGTCAGCTTCCTTGCCCGGCACCCATCAAGAGTGTCTTGCGTCGCGCAACCAGTCTGGAACGTGGCGAACGCTACAAGGATGCTGGAGAATTCATTACAGAGCTGCAACGTGCGCAGAGTGTCATCGAACCTCAGCTGAGATTGCAGGAGACTCGGCGCGCGGCTCCCCAGGATACCTCAAGTCACATCCACCACTTGAGCAATTTGCACGTTGGCTCCAACGGAGAATTTATCTCGGAGCTGCAACATGTAAAGAGTGTCACCGAGCCTGAGTTGAGCATACAGGAGGCTCGGAGCGAGGCTCCTCAGAACACCCCGATTCGCATCCTCCACCTGAGCGATCTGCACGTTGGCCCCAATGATGACCCCACCAGCCTGCTTCAACCCCTCGTCGCCGACCTGCGCGACAAGAACGAGTGGCTTGGAGTCGAGCGGCTGGACTACTTAGTCATCTCCGGGGACATCACGAACAGGGCCTCTCCCGAGGAGTTCGAGAAGGCCTATGCGTTCGTCTCCGGCCTCATCGACGAGTTCGGGCTGACGGCCGAGCGCTGCATCATCGTCCCCGGCAACCACGACCTGGATTGGAACACACCGGCCTACCGGTACTTGCCCAAGCGCGAGGTGTACACGGGCAAGCTCGCGCCCGGAACCTTCGTGGAAGCGGGTCCTGGCTTCATCGTTCGGGACGATGCGAAGTACCCCGAGCGCTTCAAGAACTTCTCCGAGCACTTCTATCACCGGCTTACTCTAAAGCCGTACCCACTTGATCCCGAGGAACAGTGCATCCCGTCCCTTTTCTGTGATGACGGCCTTCTGTTCCTGGCCATGAATTCCGCCTGGGAGATCGACGAGCACTTCCAGGAGCGCTCCAGCATCTCCGAAAAGGCACTCGCCCGAGGGCTTGCCACAGCGAATCGGGAGCTCGCTAGGGCGCAGGCTGAAGGTAGGCTCGCCAAGGATGCCCCGGTCCTACGGCTCGCCGTATGGCACCACCCCATTACCGGCAACGAGAAGATCCAAGCGGACGCCTTCATGGGCCGGCTTCGGCAGGCTGGCGTCCGGCTCTGCCTCCACGGCCACGTTCACGAAGAGCGGGCAGAGTTCCTCAACTACCTCGACCCGCAGCGAGGGCTTCATGTCATCGGCGGCGGCAGCTTCGGTGCTCCCACTCACGCGCGGCCAGAGTCCGTGCCCCGCCTCTACAACCTTCTGGAACTGCGCCGAGACCTCCAACACGTCCAGGTTCACACGCGGTGCCGCCGTAAGCAGGGCGGCGCATGGGATGGCTGGGCGGTGTGGCCAGGAGAGAGCCCGCAGATCCGATGCACATACTACGGCGTGAAACTGTAAGTACGGTCGAGTGCCTCGGACGACACCGGCAGCGGGAACTCAGAGGCGCCCTACTTCGTCAGGGACGAGCCCTCGTCCGCGCGCTCAAGCAAGGGCCGGAGGGGCAGAGCCCGTCCTTGGCCGCGGAGGCGAGGGAACTGAAGAAGAAGCGGATGCCGCGATTGGCCTGGGCAGGGTTGATGCGCTGCACATTCGCGCTGGACGAGCTTCCCTGCATGAGGTGTGCAGGCCGGTGCAAGTGTTGGTGTTTCTGCCGGCACCCGACGGAGTGCGCGCCATTCTGGAGCACCTGACACTGCTCTTACGGCCTGCTCAGTGGGCCCCGGCGCAAGGGGCCCCCAGGAGGGGCACCGCCTCTCCACAGGCCCGGCGCGCGGCCGTGGAGGCACACTCTGAAAACACCAAGGCCGGAAACCGCTGGTTCTTAGCGGCTTCCGGCCTCGGCTTTCAGTGTCCCCGACGGGATTCGAACCCGTGTTACCGGCTTGAAAGGCCAGCGTCCTGGGCCTCTAGACGACGGGGACGTCGTCACTGCTTGAGTCGCGGGGGGCTCGAACCCCCGACCCTCGGCTTAAAAGGCCGGTGCTCTACCAGCTGAGCTAGCGACTCGCTATTCTTTTTTGCCGCCGCACCCACCGGCGGTTTCGCGAGGCGCTTCCTACCAGCAGCGCCCGGGGACTTCCACTGGCGATCGTGGCCTCCGCTGCCTGACAGGCCCGTTCCCGCCCCCCGGTGAACATCCGCCCCGGTCCGCTCCCGCCAGGTGTCGGCATCCAGGGGTATACACAGGGGCATGGCCCAGGAAGTTCCCGACCCATCCGACGCCCCCGAGGACGAAGAGGGGGAGGAGCAGGCCCCGTTCCGCCGCTACCTCACCCGGGCGGGCGCCGAGCGCATGCACCGCGAGCTGCTCCAGCTCCTCAACGAGGCCCGCCCCAAGGTCACCGCCGAGGTCTCCGCCGCCGCCGCCCAGGGCGACCGTTCAGAAAACGCCGAATACATCTACGGCAAGAAGCGCCTCAGGGAGATCGACCGGCGCATCCGCTTCCTCTCCAAGCGCCTGGACACCGCCACCATCGTCACCCCCGCCGAACAGAGCGACCGCTCGAAAGTCTACTTCGGGGCCACGGTCACCCTGGAGGACGAGGCAGGCGCGCGCTTCACGTACCAGATTGTCGGCTCGGATGAGATCGACGCCACCGGTGGCCGCATCAGCGTCGAGTCACCCATGGGCCGCGCGCTCCTACGCAAGGCCCCCGGGGACACCGTCGAGGTGCGGCGCCCCCGGGGCGAGATTGAACTCACCCTCGTGGACATCCGTTACGACTAGGACGCTCCCATGCCCCGGACGCCGCAGCTCAGTCCCCGGATGCTCCGCACCTACCCGCGCCTGAGCGGCCTGGAGCTGTCCGCGTCCGCGGGTGATTCCCTGTCCCTGGACGACCTGGGCCTGGAGTCCTCCAGCGACCGCGTGGACCTGGCGTTCGGCACCTACAGCCGGGAGGGCCTGGAGCGCGCCCTGTCCGCCTACGGCTTCACCCAGCGCCTGGAGGACCGGGTGGGGCCCGTCGAGCTGCGCCTGTCCTGCCAGGATCCCTTCCAGCCGCGCCTCACCTGCTGGAGCAAGCGCTACCACACCCCCGTCGCGGACGCGTCCCTGCGCCGGACCCCGGGCGCGGAGGTCGGCTTCACCCACGCGGCGGCGGAGGCCCCGCTGCTCTACGTGGACAGCCTCCTGTTGCAGCAGCCGGGACGCCCCTTCGACTGGAACCGTCCGCCGCTGCCCGGACAGCTCCACCCCGGCCTCGCGCTGTCACGCGACATCCTGGACCTCCTGCACCTCATGGCCCGCCGCATCGGCGCGGAGGCGGTGGCGCTGATGCCCGCGACGTTCGCGGCGGCGGCCGTCTACGACCCGCGCTTCACCTTCGTGGACGGGGCCGCCCAGGGGCGCTTCAGCGCCCTGCGCCGCGCGGGGAAGGGCTGGCCACGCTGGCTGCTGGCCTGGGCGGTGGAGCTGGGCTGCATGCGGGACGCCCAGGGACAGCCCGCCCTCTTCGTCCCCTCGGCGATGATCAGTCCCCTGTCGCGGCGGCTGGCCCGGCGGTTCGAGACCCGGGGCTGGAACGAGGCCCAGCGCTTCCACGCGAAGCAGGCCGTGTCGCTCGACGAGGAGGCGCTCCAGGCGCGCTTCCCCTGGGCCCGGATGCCGCCGGGCCCTCCGCCCGAAAGGGTGGTGGAGCTGCTCGGGTATGATCCGCTGTCGCCCGCGTCGTCCTCGCCGGGCGGCGGGGACTTCGCGTCGGCGCCCCTGCGTTCCACTGCTGGCCCCTGAGCTCCGCTCCCGGGGCTGTAGCGCCCTGTTCCGAAGGGGTGGGGGGCCGTGCTTTTTTTGACGTCCCTTCGCCTTCCTCGACGGGAATGCGGCTGGTCGCCCCTCGTTCGGTGCCTATATTGAGGCCGGCAGGCAGCCTTCCGCGGTCCGTCGCTCGCCGTCAGCAATCGCACCCGAACCAGGTCAGGTCGCGAAGCCCACGATGCGCAAGAACTTCATCCTCGACACGAACGTCCTCCTCCATGACCCCCGCAGCATCTACGGGTTCAAGGACAACAACGTCATCATCCCCATCTACGTCATCGAGGAGATCGATCAGTTCAAGCGCGACCTCTCCGAGCTGGGCCGCAACGCGCGACTGGTGGCGCGCTACCTGGATTCCTTCCGCGCCGAAGGCTCGCTGAAGGAGGGCGTCCCGCTGCCGCACGGCGGGATGCTGCGCGTGTGCTTCACCGACCGCGCGCTGCCGTCGTCCATGGCGGACAGCAACCTGATGGACAACCGCATCCTCGCGGTGGCCATCGACCTGATGGAGAAGGAGCCGGAGACCCAGGCCGTCTTCATCACCAAGGACACCAACCTGCGCATCCGCGCCGACGCCCTCGGCCTGTCCGCCGAGGACTTCGACACCGAGCGCGTGGAGATCACCGACCTCTACACGGGCTTCACCGAGCTGCTCGTGCCGCAGGACATGGTGGATCAGCTCTACAAGCCCGGCGGCGAGGTGGAGATCCCGGCCCAGGACCGGCTCTTCCCCAACCAGCTCGTGCTGCTCAAGGACGAACTCAACCCGTCCCACACCGCCATGGCCCGCTTCAACGGGGCCAAGGCGCGGCTCGTGCCGCTCGCGCGCCAGAGCAAGGAAGGCACCTGGGGCATCCGTCCGCGCAACATGGAGCAGGCCTTCTGCCTGGACCTGCTGCTCAACGATGACATCAAGCTCGTCACCATCGTGGGCAAGGCGGGCACGGGCAAGACGCTGCTCGCCATCGCCGCGGGCCTGCAGAAGGTGACGGAGGAGGGGCTGTACCACAAGCTGCTGGTCAGCCGGCCCATCTTCCCCCTGGGCCGCGACATCGGCTACCTGCCCGGCAGCGTCGAGGAGAAGCTCAACCCCTGGATGCAGCCCATCTTCGACAACGTGGAGTTCCTGATGAACCTGAGCCGCGCGGACAAGAAGGCCGGGCGCGGCCACCACGAGCTGATGGACCTGGGGCTGATGGAGATTGAACCGCTCACGTACATCCGTGGCCGGAGCATCCCCAACCAGTTCATCATCGTGGACGAGGCGCAGAACCTCACCCCCCACGAGGTGAAGACCATCCTCACCCGCGTGGGCGACAACACGAAGATCATCCTCACCGGCGACCCGTTCCAGATCGACAACCCGTACGTGGACTCGACGAACAACGGGCTCGTGCACGTCGTCAATCGCTTCAAGAACGAGAAGATCGCCGGCCACATCACCATGGCCAAGGGCGAGCGCAGCATGCTGGCCGAGTTGGCGGCCAACCTGCTGTGAGGCGCCCCACGCCCACCGCCGCAAGAGACGCGTCATGACCCAGGACGGCTCCGACAAGCCCGAGGCCCCCGGTGAGGAGAAGAAGCCCCTCATCGAGTACCCCGCCATCTACACCTTCAAGGTGATGGGCGAGCAGTCGCCCGACTTCTCCGAACACGTGCGCTCGCTCTTCAAGCGGAAGATGGGGTCGGAGGTGTCTCCGGACTCCATCCACGTGCAGCCCAGCAGCAAGGGCAAGTACGTGTCGCTGAGCGTGTCGGTGTTCCTGCTGTCCGAGGAGCAGCGCCGCGCCATCTACGCGGAGCTGCACCAGGATCCGCGCATCGTCTACTACCTGTGAGGCAGGCGGTGCGCGGGCTCCATCCCCGGGTGGGGACGGGCCTCGCGGTGGCTGGAAGTCCGGCCGGGGTGCGTATATGAGGGAGGCCATGAGTCCCGCCGAGCACTTCCCGCTGTACCACCCGCCGGGTGCGCAGCGCGCGTTCGGCTCCGACGACGCCACGCGCCGCTTCGCCAAGGTGGCCCAGCTCGAGCCGGGCTCGCGCGTGCTGGTGCTCGGGTGTGGCCCGGAAGGCACCAGCGCCGTGCTGCTCGCGCAGGAGCTGAAGTGCTCCGTGGTGGCCGTGGACACGGACGAAGCCCTCGTGTCGCCGGTGCGCGAGCGCGTGCGCTCCCAGGGCCTGTCGGATCGCATCGAGGTGCGGCGCGTGGCGCCGGACGCGCTGGGCATGCTGGATGGCCCCTTCCACGGCATCCTCGTGCCCGGCCGCGTGCAGTACCCGCTGGACGTGTCGCTGCGCGTGTTCCGCCAGCTTTTGGGCAAGCGCGGCCGCGTGGGCTTCACCTTCCCGGCGCGCGTGGGCCGCTTCACGCCCAAGCCCGTGCTGGACTTCTGGGAGAAGCGCCTGGGCGCGCCGCTGCTGCTGCCGCGCGAGCTGCTCCAGGCGCTGGAAGGCGCCGGCTTCGAGCCGGAGTCCGTGGAGACGCTGCACGACACGGAGCTGGAAGCGCTCTACCGGGACATGGAAGCGCACCTGCCGGAGGCCGCCTCCGCGGAGAGCACCCCGCTCCGCGACGAGCTGGCCCTGCACCACGAGCACAACCACAAGCCGGGCGTCAGCTATGCGTTCGCGGTGGGCCGGCGCAAGGAGCCGGGAGAGAAGCCCCCCGCGTCGCGCGACCGGGGCTGAGCGTCATCGCTGGCTTCGTGGAGGGCCCGGAGGACGGGCCCCGCCTTGGAGTCACTGCACGCCGTTGAAATCGAGCAGCTCGATGGACTCGGGCGCCACCGACAGCTTGACCTGCTCGCGGTAGCCGGCCGCGTCGCCACCGACCTGGAAGGGCATGGGCTTCGCGAAGCGGATGGTGACGTCCTTCGCGTGGAAGTCGTGCAGGCCTTCCGGGGCCCAGCGGCCGTTCCAGAGGCGGGGCAGGTTGGCCAGCACCTGCGTGGGCGACACCTGGCCCAGGCGCAGCTGCAGGTAGCCCCGGCGATCATTGGCGTAGGGGAACATCCGGAAGCCGTAGCCGTAGAAGGGCATGGTGCCCGCGGCCGCCATCATCAGCTTGCCCCGGAAGAGCGTCGCGCCGGGGGCGAGGGGCGCGCCCACCTCGTGGCCGTCCGCGCCCAGGCGGAAGGCCTCCGCCGCGCCGTTGACGACCTCGCACTCCACCAGCACGGAGCTGGTGAGGTAGTGCGGCACCGTCTTGAAGGCCACCGCGGAGAAGTAGCCGCCACCGCCGGACATGACCCGCTTGAACATGCCCTTGCCCAGGGTCTCCTTCACGGCGATGTAGTCGTTGAGCACCTTGCCATCCACGCCCAGCCCCGCGAAGGGCGCGCGCTGGCCGTCCACCTGCACCAGGTCCATGGTGCGCACGCTGGGGACTTCCGAAGCGCGGGCGCGCACCACGTCGTTGAGGATGCCGTCGCCGCGCGTGCTGGAGGCGTTGACGAACGCCGCGATGCCGTTGCCCGTGCCCAGCTTCAGGATGCCGAAGCGCGGCGCGGCCTGGCCGGCGAACTTCCCGCGCGGGCCCACCTGCTGCAGCACCTCGTTGACGAAGCCCATGAAGGTGCCGTCGCCGCCGCCGGTGAACACCGTGGGGTAGCCCCGCTCCAGCACCGTCTGCGCGATGCGCCGCGCATCCAGCGGCGAGCGCGACAGGAACAGGTCCTCCTCCGGCACGACGTGCGACAGCAGCTTCACCACCCGGGCGTCCACCTTCCGGGCGTTCGCGTTGAGCAGCACCGCGACCTTCGGCTCGGCGGACGGGAGCGCCGAGGGGGATCGGCGGAAGTCCGTGGAACGAAGGGGCTGGACCAGCATGGACGACTCCAGGGGGC
>NZ_RAWB01000264.1 GCF_003612055.1 Corallococcus llansteffanensis | reverse complement strand
GCGCCCGCGGCGGCGGCGAAGCCCAATCCCATCCGGGCCTCCTCCGAGCGCACCCAGGCCGCGCTCGCCCAGCTCCCCGCGCCCAAGCCCGAGGACGTGAAGTCCGTCGACTCCCTCCTCAAGGCCCTCTACGACGTCATCAGCGGCCCGGCGGGCACGCCGCGCGACTGGGCCCGCTTCCGCTCCCTCTTCTACCCCGGCGCGACGCTGGTGCCGCTCGTGCACGTCAAGGCCGCCACCGGCCTCCACGCGCGCCCCATCTCGCCGGACGAGTACGTCACCATGGGCACGGAGGTCTCCGCCGCGCACGCCTTCTTCGAGAAGGAGACCGCTCGCCAGACGCAGGGCTTCGGCGACCTGGTGCAGGTGATGAGCACCTACGAGGCGCGCGAAGCCAAGGACGGCCCCGTCGTCGCCAAGGGCGTCAACAGCATCCAGCTCTTCAACGACGGCCAGCGCTGGTGGGTGATGCACATCGTCTGGCTGGACGAGCAGACCGCCGGCATCAAGGTGCCCAAGGACCTCACCCGGAAGTAGCCCCGTAGCCCCGGCCCCTTCCGCAAATGAAGAGGGCCGGGACCCGGAGCGCATCCCGCGCCCCGCTCCCGACCCTCCGGCACTTCACGACCTGCGGCCCGGCGTTCAGCCTTCCGAACCGGGCTCGCTTCCCGTGTCGTCCGCACCCGATTCCGAGCCGGCTGGGGCCGTCGCGTCATCGAACGGCGTCGCGGCCGCTTCACCCGAAGCCGCCTCCACCGGAGAGGTGGCCTCCACGCCCTCGGTCTCCTCCTCCGACTCCTCGCCTTCGGGCAGCTTGGAGATGGCCATCACCTTCTCCTCGCCGTTCTCCAGCGCGATGAGGCGCACGCCCTGCGTGTTGCGGCCGATGACGGAGATCTCCTTCACCTTCATGCGGATGAGCATGCCGCCGTTGGTGACGATCATCACCTCGTCGGTGTCCTTCACCTGCACCACGCCCACCACGCGGCCGTTCCGCTCGGTGGTCTTGATGTCGATGATGCCCTTGCCGCCACGGCCCTGCTGCCGGTACTCGGTGTCCTGCGTGCGCTTGCCGTAGCCGTTCTCCGTCACGGTGAGGATGGCGCTGTCGCGCTCCACCGCCGGCACCTGCTCCGTCTCCGCGCCCGCTTCCGTCTCCGCCCCCGGCTCCGGTTTCGCCGCGGCCTTCTCCGGCTCCATCAGGTCCGCGCCCACCACCTCGTCGCCGTCCTCCAGCGTGATGCCCTTCACGCCGTAGGCCTGCCGGCCCATGGAGCGCACGTCGCTCTCCGGGAAGCGGATGCTCATGCCGGAGGCCGTGGACAGGAGGATGTCCTTCGTCCCGTCGGTGATCATCACGCCCACCAGCTCGTCGCCCTCGTCGATGCCCAGCGCGATGATGCCGCTGGCGCGCACGCTGTCGAACGAGCTCAGGTCCGTGCGCTTCACCACGCCCTTCTTCGTGACGAAGAAGACGTAGCGGTTCTCCGGGAAGTCGCGCGTCACCAGCACCTGCGCCAGCCGCTCGCCCTCACCGAACTGCACCAGGTTCACGATGGCCTTGCCGCGCGACGTCCGGCTGCCCTGGGGAATCTGGTACACCTTCAGCGAGTACAGCTTGCCCTTGGTGGTGATGGGCATCAGGTACGCGTGCGTGCTGGCCACGAACACCTTGGTGACGAAGTCGTCCTCCTTCGTCCCCGCGCCCGTCTTGCCGCGCCCGCCGCGCTTCTGCGCCCGGTACTCCGACAGGGGCGAGCGCTTCACGTAGCCCGTGTGCGAGAGCGTCACCACCATCGTCTCCTCGGCGATGAGGTCCTCGTTGGTGAACTCGTCCACCGCGCCGGAAATCTCCGTGCGGCGCTTGTCACCGTAGCGCTCGCGGATCTCCATCAGCTCCGCCTTGATGACGCTCAGCAGGCTGTTCTCGTTGGCGAGGATGTCCTGCAGCCGGATGATGTCGCGCGCCAGCCCGATGAGCTCGCGGAACAGCTCCTCGCGCTGCAGGCCGGTGAGCCGCTGCAGGCGCATCTCCAGGATGTTCTGCGCCTGGTCCTCGCTGAAGCCCGCGCCCTCGTACTTGTGCGCGAGGCCCCCGTAGGACGGCTCCTCGTTGCGAGCGCGGCTGACCAGCAGCTCCATCTGCGCCTTGGCGTGCGCGTAGTCGATGCGCTGCAGGTCCTTGAAGTGCTCGCGCGTGTAGAGCTCCGGCGACAGGATGTTCATCAGGCCCCAGCGGGCCTCGTCCGGGTCGCGGGACGCGCGGATGAGGCTGACCACCAGGTCGATGAGGTCCTGGGCCACCAGCAGGCCCTCGACGATGTGCATGCGCGCCAGCGCCTTGCGCAGCTCGTAGCGCGTGCGGCGCGTCACCACGTCGCGGCGGTGGGCGACGAAGCGCTCCAGCATCTGCTTCAGGTCGAGCGTGCGCGGCTGCCCGCCGTCGATGGCCAGCATCACCACGCCGAAGGTGGTCTCCAGCTGCGTCATGGAGAAGAGGTTGTTGAGCACCACCTGGGACATCGCATCGCGCTTGAGCTCGATGACGATGCGCATGCCCTGCCGGTCGCTCTCGTCGCGGATGTCGCTGATGCCCTCCAGCTTCTTCTCGCGCACCAGCTCGGCGATCTTCTCGATGAGCCGGGCCTTGTTCACCTGATAGGGCAGCTCCGTGACGATGATGGCCTCACGGTCGCCCTTCTTGTTCGCTTCGATCTCCGTGCGCGAACGGATGGGGATGGAACCCCGGCCCGTCTCGTAGGCGCGCATGATGCCCTCGCGGCCGGTGATGATGGCCGCGGTGGGGAAGTCTGGCCCCTTGATGAACTCCATCAGGTCCCGGACGGTGCACTCCGGGTGGTCGATGAGGTGGAGCGTGCCCGTCACCACCTCCGTCATGTTGTGCGGCGGGATGTTGGTGGTCATGCCCACCGCGATGCCGCTGCTGCCGTTGACGAGGAGGTTGGGGAACTTGGCCGGCAGGACGAGCGGCTCTTCCAGCGAGTCGTCGTAGTTGGGCCCGAAGTCGACGGTCTCCTTGTCGATGTCCGACAGGAGCTCCTCCGCCAGCCGGTCCATGCGCACTTCGGTGTAACGCATGGCCGCCGGGGAGTCGCCGTCCACGGAGCCGAAGTTGCCCTGGCCGTCCACCAGCAGGTAGCGGAGGCTCCACTCCTGCGCCAGGCGCACCATGGCCTCGTAGACGGACGAGTCGCCGTGCGGGTGGTACTTACCGATGACGTCACCCACCACGCGCGCGCTCTTCTTGTAGGCGCGGTTGTGGAGGTTGCCCAGGTCGTTCATCGCGAAGAGGACGCGACGGTGCACGGGCTTGAGGCCGTCGCGCACGTCTGGCAGCGCGCGGCCGATGATGACGGACATCGAGTAGTCGAGATACGAACGGCGCATCTCGTCTTCGATGTTGATGGGAATGAGCTCTCCGGCGCCGCTCGACGGAGGAGGCGCGGAGGGCGTTGCCGGCGTGTCGGTGGTGTCGTCAGCCATGGGCTCTGGAAGGTGCGGACGGGCCCCTCACGTGGGGGGCTCCGCCCGATGGGAGAGTGTTCGTAACCCCTGGATTTCCCTCAGTCAACAGGGGAAACAGGGGGCATGTGCCCTGGTTGCCCGCCCGCCCGGTTCCAGGCGGGGGAATGGGCCTTTCCAGGGGCTCGAATTGAACACCCGGGCGGTGCGTTTTCAGCCCCGCGGGACGCGTGTTTTTGAACCCTTTTTCAGGCCTTGGGACGGAGGCTCGCGGACAGCCGTTCGGCCTCCGCGCCCACGCCGCCTTCGGGGTCCTTCTTCTTCGCCGCGTCGAACGCGGCCAGGGCCCCTTCGCGGTCGCCCTTGAGCTTCAGCGCCACGCCCACGTTGAGGTGCGCGGCGGGGTTGTCCCGGTCCATGGCCAGGGCCTCGCGGAACAGCGTGAGCGCCTGGTCCACGTCGCCGGACAGGAGCGCTTCACGGCCCGCCTGCACGCGCTTGTCCGCGTCGTTGACCAGCTCCACCTCGAACACGCTGCGGCCCACGACGTTCGCCACCAGCATGCGCAGGATGCCGCCCCAGTAGAACGTGAGCCCCTCGGCGGCGACGACGGCGGCCAGCGGCAGGTCGGGCAGCAGCTGCTTGCCCCGGAACTTGAAGCGGACCTTCGTGTAGCGGCCCTTGTTGGTCCAGTGCACCAGCTCGCCCTGGAGCTTCTTGAGGCCGGCCTCCAGCTGCGCGGGGTCGATTTCGAAGGGCAGCACCCGGCCCTTCGGCTCGCCGGCCGGCAGGCGCTTGCGGTCGTCCTCGCGGGGGTCCGGAACGGAACCGGACTCGAAGACGGGCTCGGCCTCCAGCACGGGCGGCTTCGGGGCCGACGAGGAAGCGCGGCGGGGCGGCTCCACCTTCGACTTCACCGACTTCGCCGGCCGGGCCGGGGGCTTCACGGGCTCGGGCGGGCGCGTTGGCTGCTTCTTCGCCTTAACCGGGGACTTGCGGGGTGCCGTTTTGGCCATGGTTCCACTCTAAGCGAGCCATGCCTCCGCCGCTCGTGGGTTTCATTGCCGCGCGGGCATGGAACAATCAGCGCCCTCCCCCACCCAGGAAGAACGCACCCATGACGCGCGTCCGGCCCGTCCTCCTCTCCGCCCTGCTGTTCGCCTCCGTCGCCCACGCGGCGCCCGCCGTCCCCGCCGCGGAGGGTGCGTGGCCGCGCCTGCGCAAGGAGCGCCTCCAGAAGCTCTTGCCCCAGGCCATGGCGCGCGCGGGCGTGGACGCGTGGGTGGTGCTCTGCCGCGAGAACGACAACGACCCGCTCGCGGGCCACGTGGGCGGGGAGAACGCGGGCGGCACCGCCGCGTTCCTGTTCCTGCGCGACGGCGACAGCCTGCGCTCGCTGGCGCTGTCCCCGGTGGGCGAGGCCACCGCGCTCAAGGACATGGCGGTGGTGGACGAGGTGGTGCCGGTGGACCGGGGCGCGGACGTGCTCGCGCTCGTCGCCGCGCGGCTCGTGAAGGCGAAGCCCGCGAAGGTGGCCATCAACTCGTCGGAGCGGCTGTCCATCGCGGACGGGCTGTCCGCCACCCAGCGCGCGAAGCTGGAGGCGGCGCTGCCGGCCGCGCTGCGCAAGCGGCTGGTGTCCTCCGAGGACCTCGTCTCCGAGTGGCTGTCGGTGAAGCTGCCGGAGGAGGTGGACATCATGCGCAAGGCCGCGGCCATCACCGCGCAGCTGGAGGAGGAGGCGTACCGCACGGTGGTGCCGGGCAGGACGCGCGACTCGGACGTGGCGCGCTTCCTCAAGAAGCGCATCGCGGAGCTGGGCGTGGGCGACGGGTGGCAGCCGGACCAGAACCCCAACGTGAACAGCGGGCCCACGCGCGGGCACTCGAACGCCACCGACCGCGTCATCCAGCCGGGGGACTTCATCCAGACGGACTTCGGCATCCGCGTGGGCGGCACCTGGGTGACGGACATCCAGCGCTTCGCGTACGTGCTGGCCCCGGGCGAGAAGCAGCCGCCCGCCGAGGCGCTGGCGAAGTGGGAGAAGTCGAAGAAGGGCAGCCGCATCGCGCTCGCGGCGATGAAGCCCGGCGTGCGCGGCTACGACGTGGACAAGGCCCAGCGCGACTGGATGCGCGAGGCGGGCTCCGAGCCCGTGATGTGGGGCACCGGCCATCCCGTGGGCTACTGGGCCCATGACGCCGGCCCCGCGCTCTCCGGCGCGCAGTCCGACAAGCCGCCTACGGGCTCCGCGCTGCGCACGCTGCAGCCCGGTCAGGTGTTCGCCTTCGACGGGTTCTTCGCCTGGAAGGACGGCAGCAGCCCGGACGCGCTGCGCATCCTCTCCGTGGAGGAGATGGCCGTCGTCACCGCCACCGGCGCCGAGTACCTCAACCCACCCCAGGAGCAGCTCGTCCTCATCCCGTCGAAGCCCTGAGCCGCGCCGCGAAGCCCTGAAGCGCGCCGGTCGCCCACACGGCACGACAAACCCAGGGCCACCTGTTGGGTGGGGGTGGGGCGCGCGCGGCAGGGCGGTCTCGGATACAGTCAGGGCCTCGCGGCCCGGAGGACTTTCCCATGCCAAGCGTGCTGGTCATCGACGATGACCTCTTCGTTCTCGCAACCGTGGGAGATGTCCTGCGCAACGCGGGCTACACGGTGCTGACGGTGCAGTCCCCCGCCGAGGCGTTCCACCTGGACCTGTCCAGCGTGTCCGCCATCCTGTGCGACTACAACATGCCGGACATGAACGGCTCCGACGTGCTCGTCGCCATGCGCGAGCTGCAGGAGTGCCGCGCGCCGTTCATCTTCCTCACCGGCCACTCGGACCTGGACGACCTCATCCCCGTGGCCATCCGCTACGGCGCGGAGCTGCTGCCCAAGCCCGTGGACGCCGGGGAGCTGACGCGGCTGCTGCGCAAGCAGATCGCCGCCTGAGCTCCAGGCCGTCGAAGCCGCGTCAGCGCGGGGCCAGTTCGGTGAGCAGCGCTTCGGCCTGCGCGCGCCACTCGGGCTCCAGCGCGGGGTGGCGCAGGAGCGACGCCAGCCGGTCCCTCGCGGGAGCGCGCTCACCCAGCCGGGCCTCCACGCGGGCGAGCGACAGGACGGGTTCGGGCCGGTGGGGCGCGCGGTGGTGCGCCTCCGCCAGCAGGTCGCGCGCGGGCACCGCGGCCTCCGGGGGGCCGCCCTCCACCTGACGCAGCAGCAGCAGGCCCAGGCGCCACGCGGGCATCCAGTCGTCCGGGGACAGGCGCACGGCCTCGCGCCACGCGGCGATCGCGCGCTCCACGTCCGGGGGCTCCTGCGCCTCGAACACCAGCGCCTCCACGGAGCGGCTGAGGCCGGTGGACATGCCGCGCGCCTCCAGCTGGTCGCACAGCTCCAGGGCCTCCCGGAAGCGCCGCTCCGTCACGCGCAGGCGGGCCAGGTGCCCGAGCGCCGCGACGCCTTCGGGCTCCACCCGCACGCGCGCCTCCGCGGCGGACACCGCGCCCCGCACGTTGCCGCGCGCGAGCCGCACATCCGCCAGCGCCTTGAGCAGGCCCACGTCGTCCGGCACCGCCTTCTGCCCCTGGCGCAGCAGGTCCTCCGCCGCTTCCAATTCACCGCCCGCCTCCAGCGCCCGCGCGAACACCAGGTAGCTGGGCGCGTGCCAGGGGTCCAGGTGCAGCGACTGCTCCAGGTGCGCGAAGGCCTCCTCCAGCCGATCCAGCAGGAAGAGCACGCGGGCGAGCTGGAAGTGGTGCAGCGCCACGCGCGGCTCCAGCGCCACGGCATGCGCCAGCGACGGGTGCGCGGCGTCCGCATCCCCCTGCTCCACCCGCACGTAGCCCAGGCCGAAGAAGGCCTCGGTGGGCGGCGACGGCTCCGCCACGAGCGCCAGGTAGAGGTCCAGGGCCTGGGCCCACTCGCCGCGCCGCGTGTGCAGCGCCGCGCTCACCAGCCGCGTCTCGCGCTGTTCGCCCGCGCCGGCCCGGGTGACACCCAGCAGCAGGGACTCCGCGCGCGCCTCGTCGCCGTCGACGAGGGCCAGCCGCGACAGCGTGAGCATCGCCCGCCAGTCGGAGGCGTTCTGTTCGTGCGCCTTCAGCGCCTCGCGGCGGGCCCCTTCCAGGTCACCCGCCTTGAACAGGGATTCGTAGCGTGGAACGGGGCTCAGGTCAGACACTCCGACGGTGGATGGGCACGACGACGGGCACTGCATGGAAAGCTAACGAAGGGTCCCGCCCCGCGCTCTGTGGCGCATTCCGGAGAGGATGTCCTCCCGGGCCTCGGGTCCCGTGCACGAGCCCCCACCGGAATCCCCGGACCGTCAGCTTCCCTCCAGGTTAGCAGACAAGCGGGCAACCTTCCGCCTCCGCTCCCGGCGCCCCAGCGAGCGCGGGCCCGTCAACGTCTGTCCAGGCCGGAGGGCTTGGCTGTCCAGGATGGCGTTTCCCACTTCCGGGCTTGCCCGCGCACGCGGCTCCGTGTTCCCCCTGGAGCGGTGCGACTCAAGGTGCTCACCCTGAACGTGGCCCACGGCGCGCCCTTCGCCGTGCCGCTGCCCTTCCTGCGACGGCGCTCGGCGCTGCTGGGCACGCTGGACGCGGTGGCGGCGCTGCTCACGCGCGAGGCCGCGGACGTGGTGGGGTTGCAGGAGGTGGACCGCTCCAGCCTCTTCAGCGGACAGGTGGATCAGGTGGGCCACATCGCCACGCGGGCCGGCTATCCGCACGTGCACCACGGCGTGCATTCCGCGGTGGCCCGGCTGTTCGCGCAGGGCACCGCGCTCCTGTCCCGCCATCCGCTGGAGGCGCGCGACTCCGCGCACTTCGGCCGCGACCGGCGCGTGGACAAGGGCTACGTCGTCGCCACGCTCGCGGGTGGGAACGGGCCCGGGGCCGACGTCGTCTCGCTGCACCTGGATCCGTTCTCCGCGCCCGTGCGACAGCGGCAGGTGGACCTGCTCATCCAGGCCCTGCGCCAGCGACCCGAGCGGCCCCGTGTGGTGCTGGGGGACTTCAACGACGAGGACACGGAAGGCGATGGCCCGGTGCCGCGCCTGTGCGCCGCGCTGGGGCTCCACACGCCGTCCGGAGGCGAGCCCACCTGGCCCCTGCCCCGGGCGCGTCAGCGGTTGGATCTGATCCTCGCCTCCGCCACGCTGCGCTTCACGCGGTACGCGGTGCTGCCAGAGGCCGTCTCCGACCACCACGCGGTGGTGGCGGAGCTGACGGGCCCTGCGCGCTGAAGCGACCTCAACCGAGCACGGCGACGAGCTGCCGGCACTGCGCGAGCAGCGTGCCGTCCCGGGTCCAGAGCAGCTGGGACTCCTCGGTGTAGCCGTCGGCGGCCTGGCGCGAGCGTCCGGTGCGCAGGTAGTGCGTGTCCGGCGCGCTGCCCGTGAGCGGGAACGTCTGGAAGAACTGCACGGTGAAGTCCACCGTGGCGGCGGCGCGGAAGCCATCCACCTGCGACAGCACCGACGGCGGATATGCGTCCATCAAGCCGACGCACAGGGGCGCGTCCAGCACCGTGGGGTCGCGAGGCCGCAGCCAGCCCCCCACCTCCGCCACGGCCGCGCCCGAGTACGGCGGCGAGCCCACGCAGTAGCGGTACTCGAAGAAGTGGCAGAAGTCCGGCATGGGCGCGTCCGCGTCGACGGGCGTGAGCGTCTCCGGGGCGGGCACCTCCGGCATGACGAAGTCCAGGTAGCCGGGAGCTCCGCCGCGCGCGGCACCGAAGGTCGCGGTGGCGACGGCCACGACGACGCCCGCGCTCTCCACGCGCGCGGTGGCGTGGGTGACGAGCTTGCCGGCGCGCTCGATGCGCGTGTGCACGTCCGCCACGCCCTCCGCCGCGGGCGAGCAGAAGTGCACGGTGAGCGAACGCACCGGCCGCCGGGCGTCGTCCAGATGGTGCTCCAGCGCGCGCATCACCTGCCCCGCCACCACGCCGCCATAGGCCCCGCGGCCCTGATACCAGGCGGCCTCGTAGCGCGAGCGGTAGTGCCCCGGAGCGAGCGGTTCGACGAGGGTGGCGGCGAGGAAGGCGGCGGTCATGATGCACCGCATCCTAGTCGCATCATCCCCGGTAGGACGCGTCCTGTTCGATGCGGTGGAGCACCCAAGGTCACAGGCTTCCCATGATCAGGACGGGCAGCACGTCCATGTGTTCTGCCCCGAGCCCGTCAGCCGTCCTACGCGGGCAGGGTCCAGTCGATGGGGCGTTGCCCCCGGGCCTTGAGCGCGGCGTTGGTCTCGCTGAAGGGCTTGCTGCCGAAGAACCCCTTGCTGGCGGACAGCGGGGAGGGGTGCACGCCCTCCATGACGACGTGGCGCTTCGCGTCGATGAGCGCCTTCTTCTTCTGGGCGGGCTTGCCCCAGAGGAGGAACACGACGGGGTCGGTCTTGTCGCTCACGGCGCGGATGACGGCGTCGGTGAAGTGCTCCCAGCCGTGCTTCGCGTGGCTGTTGGGTTCGGCCTGGCGCACGGTGAGCACGGTGTTGAGCAGCAGGACGCCCTGCTTCGCCCACGGGATGAGGGACCCGTCGCGCGGCTTGGGCGCGCCCAGGTCGCTCTGGAGCTCCTTGAACATGTTCACGAGCGAGGGCGGAGGCGGCACACCGGGCTGGACGGAGAAGGCCAGGCCATGGGCCTGCTTGGGACCGTGGTACGGGTCCTGGCCCAGGAGCAGCACGCGCACGTCGGCATAGGGTGTGAGGCGGAACGCGGAGAACATGTCGGCCTCCGAGGGGAACACGGCGTGTTCCTTGCGTTCTTCGCGGACGAAGCGCTCCAGCTCCTTGAACGACGGCGCGTGGATGGCGTCATGCAGCACCTTCTTCCAGTCTTCGGGCAACCCGTCCGCCAGCATCGTTGCATCCCTCCGTGAAGCCGCACCCTAACCCGCGCCTCCGACCTGGAAGCGGCCGTGTTTGCACCCGGATGCTGTTCGGCGAACGTTGCGGTGGGGGCGGGCCGCTCAGGGCGCGGGCGTCCCAGCGTCCAGCCATTGGGAGGGGAATGCGGGATGCGCCTCTCCCCAGGTGGTATCGCCCACGGGGATGGACGGGTCCGAGGGCACGTCGGTGGCACCCGCATCGGGGCCGACAGGGGCGAGCGTGCTGTCGGGCTCTCCATCGTGGAGCCGGCGCAAGATGCGTCCATCGGAGAGCCTGACCGCGTAGATGGCCCCTCCATCCAGCAGGAGCACAACCGGGGCACAGGCGCGGGGATCCGCGTCCATGCGGACGAAGGCGATGTCTCCCTCACGGAGGATCCGGAAGCGCCAGGCCTCCCGCCGACTCCAGCACGACCGGCCCTCCTGCTCCCTGGGAAGGAACGCATCGGCCGCGAGGACCATGGCGCGCAGCAGGGTCCCGTCCAGCGCGTATACCTTTCCTGGCGCATCGACGGACAGCGCTCGTTGCGAGGAGAAGTCCGGGAAGACGATGGACCGAGCCTCTGGCGATGGCGCGGGCGAAGTCCCCTGGCGCCGCATGCACCCGACAAACAGCAGCGCTCCCACGAGCAGCAGACGCCTCATGGTCCTGTCCCTCGCAGACAAGGGCCGTGAAGTTTCTCGATCGTGAAGTCCAAGGCCTCCACATCGTGCCACGTGACACGGCCTGTCTGCTCGCACCTCCACCCCGACGAAGCGCGCGTCCACTTCAACAACTGGCCGGTGAGGGGGATGAACTGGTGGAAGCCGTCACACGATGACGGCACTACCTCGTTCGAGAAGAACGCAACGATGGAGAGGCGCACGCGCCCGGTCTTCGTCTCGCTCTCGAAGCCATGCACCCGGCCCTCGGCGACGATGAAGCGCAGGTCGTTGGGGGACAGCGCGCTTCCATAGGGATGGTTGTGGAGGGCGTAAATGTAGCGAAGAGCTTCCGGAGGGTACCGCGCGTCGACGACCCGGGACGGCAGCAGACAGCTCTTGCTCCGCTGCACGGGGTCGACCCTCGATTGGTCCGTGAGTCGGCTGACGACGTAGTGATGATCCGGCGTGTAGTACAGCCAGGCACAGTATTCGCTGGAGACCCGCCAGCGGGCATCGAAGCCCGGATGGTCCGCGCGTCCGGAGCTCGCGTGGGGCTTCGACAGGATCTTCCCGCAGGCAGCCAGGAGGGCATCCGAGGGCGACTCGAACGGCCCCAGCAGCGGACCCGGCAGTTCCTCCAGGAAGGCGGCTCCGGCTGCAGGCCGCACGAGGTCCGGATCGAGCGCGGCGGGCGAGGCACATCCCCCGAGCCAGGACAGCCCGACACACGCCCGCCAGAAACCGTGCATGGGCCGGCACCTCTTCCTTTCGGAATGGGCGGTGGGCGCACGCCAGGAGGCCCCCATGATGCCGGAACGCTGAACCGGAAAGCGAGCAGGCAGTCAGGTCGGGCGCTTGGGGCCGGCGCCGGGGCGCGCTAGCCTTGGCTCCGCCATGACGATGTACACCGAGTCGCTCCGCGCCTTCCTCAAGCCCGTCCTGCCCTACCTGGACGACGAGTCGGTGTCGGAAATCATGATCAACGGCCCCACCGACGTGTGGATCGAACGCAAGGGCCGCCTCACCAAGACGGATGCCTCCTTCTCCGAGGAAGGCCTGATTGGTGCCGCGCGCAACATGGCGCAGTTCGTGGGCCGCCCGCTCTCCGACGAGCGCCCCCGCCTGGACGCGCGCCTGCCGGACGGCAGCCGCATCCACGTGGTGATTCCGCCCATCGCGCGCAGCGGCACCACCATCTCCATCCGCAAGTTCTTCAAGGACAAGCTGAGCATCGACTCGCTCTTGAAGTTCAAGTCGCTCACCAAGCCCATGGCGCGCCTCATCGAGGCGGGCATCGCCACCAAGCTCAACATGCTGGTGGCCGGCGGCACGGGCTCCGGCAAGACGACGCTGCTCAACATCGTCTCGTCGCTCATCCCGGACGAGGAGCGCATCCTCACCATCGAGGACTCCGCCGAGCTCCAGCTCAACCAGTCCCACATCGTGGCCTTCGAGTCCCGCCCCCCCGACAAGTTCGGCAAGGGCGGCGTGGACATGGGAGACCTGCTGCACTCCGCGCTGCGTCTGCGCCCGGACCGCATCGTGGTGGGCGAGGTGCGCGGCGGCGAGGCCTTCCACCTCATGCAGGCCATGAACACCGGCCACGGCGGCTCGCTGGCGACGACGCACGCGAACACGCCCACGGACACGCTGCGCCGCATCGAGTCCCTCTGCCTGATGTCGTCGGTGGAGCTGCCGATGGTCGCCGTGCGCGCCCAGGTGGCGAGCGCCATCAACTTCGTCATCTGCTGCGAGCGTCTCCACGACGGCAGCCGCAAGACGATTGCCCTGTCGGAGGTGCTCCCGCTCACGGAGAAGGGCGAGTACCGCACGCAGGACATCTTCGTCTTCACGCCCGTCTCCAAGGACGAGCACGGCAACATCCTGGGCTACCACGCGCCCACTGGCATCATCCCCAACTTCGTCTACAAGGCGCGCGCGTACGGCTTCGAGGACCTGGACGACGCCTTCTTCGACCCGGCCACCTACGGCGTGCCGCCCCCGCCCAGCTTCCAGGTGGGCGAGGCCTACAAGCTCCGCTGGGCGCCCTCGCTGAAGCACCGCGAGGAGGGCCTCCCGGATCCGGCACACTTCAAGGAGGAGTGGGCCCGCTTCGAGCAGGTCCTCAAGAACGCCGCCCCGGACGGTCCCGTCTCCGGCCATGCCGCCGCCAAGCCCGGCGCTCCGGTGCAGGTGCAGGTGCCCGCCAAGGCGCCCGTCGCGCCGCCCGCGAAGGCCGCTCCGGCGCTGCGCCCCTCGCTGCCGCCCCGGCCGCCGCCGGACGTCTCGGACGACGACAAGACGCCGCCGCCCACGCGCAACCCGTTCGCCGCGGAGGCGGACCACGCCCATGCCTCCGAGCCGCTGGTCCAGGTGTCCGACGACCTGCTCGCGGACGAACTCCCTGCCCGGCAGACCCCGCCGCCGCGACGTCCACCGCCCGCGCCCGCGC
>NZ_RAWB01000263.1 GCF_003612055.1 Corallococcus llansteffanensis | reverse complement strand
TCCCAGGCCCAGCCCAAGGCCAAGAGCGCCGACAAGGCCCCGGGCGCCAAGTCCATCGGGCGCAAGAAGGCCGCCGCGGCCCCCGCCCCCGCCGCGAAGGGCGCCAAGGCCACGAAGAAGGCGGCTTCCAAGAAAACACTGGGCCGCAAGAAAACCGCGCCAGGAGCGTGAAGTTCCGCTGCGTATGGATTGCGCAGGGGCGCCGGGGCGTTCTTCGCCCTCCGGGTCCTGTTGGATCGCTCCCCGGCGCGTGAGATAGTGCGCGCCGTGTCGGGGACCAAAGACAAGGACAGCATCCAGACGGACATCGGGCAGGACGTGATCGACGAGGCGGTTCGCAGCGTCGAGCGTCGGATGGACGAAGAAGCGGACACCGCGGGCTCGGAGACGGAGGTGGAGGTGGAAGTCGCCGCCTCCGCTCCTGACGCGGACGCGGACGCTTCCACCCCCGAGCTCCCAGCTCCCACCGAGGACGCGGCCGCGCTCCGCCAGGAGGTGGAGTCGCTGGGCGCGCAGCTCGAGTTCAGCCAGGCCAAGGCCCGCGAGACGCTGGAGCGCTTGAAGGAAGCGCACGAGCGCGCCAAGGACTTCCAGGAGCGCGCGCTGCGCGCCGCCGCGGACCTGGAGAACTACCGCAAGCGCGCCCAGAAGGAGAAGGAGGACGTCCAGAAGTTCGGCGCGGAGAAGCTCCTCAAGGACCTGCTCCCCGTCGTGGACAACCTGGACCGCGCGCTCGACGCCGCCAGCAAGTCCACCGACTTCGACAGCTTCCAGAAGGGCGTGGGCATGACGCGCAAGTCCTTCGAGGACGCGCTCGGCCGCCACGGCGTGAAGGCCTTCAGCGCCAAGGGGCAGCCCTTCGACCCGCGCCTGCACGAGGCCCTCCAGCAGGTGGAGACCACCGACGTTCCGTCCGGCCACGTCGTCTACGAGGTCGCGCGCGGCTTCCACCTCAATGACCGGCTCGTGCGTCCCGCGATGGTCGTCGTCGCCCGGGCACCGGAGGCCGCCGCGCCGCCCGCGCAGGCCCCGGACGCGCCCGCGCCCGTCAGCACCGCTTCACAGCCTGGCAGCAGCGAGGCGCCGGGGGCGCCCGCGGATTCCGACAGTTCCTCCGGGGGGAGTCAGTAGTCATGGCGAAGGTGATTGGTATCGACCTGGGCACCACCAACTCCTGCGTCGCCGTCATGGAAGGCGGCGAGCCGGTGGTCATCCCCAACAGTGAGGGCAGCCGCACCACCCCCTCCATGGTGGGCTTCACGGACTCCGGCGAGCGCCTGGTGGGGCAGATCGCCAAGCGACAGGCCATCACCAACCCGGAGAACACCGTCTTCGCGGCCAAGCGCCTCATCGGCCGCAAGTACGACTCGCCCGAGGCCCGCAAGGCCATTGGCGTGAGCTCCTTCAAGGTGGCGCCCAGCCCCAACGGCGACGCGTGGGTGGAGATCCGCGGCAAGGGCTACAGCCCGCCGGAAGTCAGCGCCATCGTGCTGATGAAGATGAAGCAGACGGCGGAGGACTACCTCGGCGAGCCCGTCACCGAGGCGGTCATCACCGTCCCCGCCTACTTCAACGACAGCCAGCGCCAGGCCACCAAGGACGCGGGCCGCATCGCGGGCCTGAGCGTGCTGCGCATCATCAACGAGCCCACCGCCGCGGCGCTCGCGTACGGCCTGGACAAGGTGAAGGACAGCGCCACGGAGCGCATCGCCGTCTACGACCTGGGCGGCGGCACGTTCGATATCTCCATCCTGGAGCTCAACGCCGGCGTCTTCGAGGTGAAGAGCACCAACGGCGACACGTTCCTCGGCGGCGAGGACTTCGACCAGCGCCTCATCGACTACCTGGCCAAGCGCTTCGCCGAAGGCAACAACGGCATGGACCTGCGCAAGGACCGGATGGCGCTCCAGCGCCTGAAGGAAGCCGCCGAGCGCGCCAAGCACGAGCTGTCCAGCGCCCCGGAGACGGAGGTGAACCTCCCGTTCATCACCGCGGACGCGTCCGGCCCCAAGCACCTCACGGAGACCATCGACCGGTCCACCTTCGAGGCGCTCGTCGCGGACCTCATCGACCGCTCCATCGAGCCGTGCCGCATCGCCCTCAAGGACGCGGGCGTCACCGCGCAGGCCATCAACCAGGTGCTCCTGGTGGGCGGCATGACGCGCATGCCGCGCGTGCAGCAGAAGGTGAAGGAGTTCTTCGGCAAGGAGCCCCACAAGGGCATCAACCCGGATGAGGTCGTCGCCGTGGGCGCCGCCATCCAGGGCGGCGTGCTCAAGGGCGAGGTGAAGGACGTCCTCCTGCTGGACGTCACGCCCCTGTCGCTGGGCGTGGAGACCGCGGGCGGCGTGTTCACGAAGATCATCGACAAGAACACCACCATCCCCTGCAAGAAGGGCCAGGTGTTCTCCACCGCGGTGGACAACCAGCCCCTCGTGTCCGTGCACGTCCTCCAGGGCGAGCGCGAGATGGCGGCGGACAACAAGACGCTCGCGCGCTTCGAGCTGGTGGGCATCCCGCCCGCGCCCCGTGGCGTGCCGCAGATCGAGGTGTCCTTCGACATCGACGCCAACGGCATCGTGCACGTGAGCGCGCGCGACCTGGGCACCGGCAAGCAGCAGCAGGTGCGCGTGGTGGGCAACTCCGGCCTGTCGGAAGCGGAGATCCAGACGATGATCTCCGACGCGCAGTCGCACTCCGTCGACGACAAGAAGAAGAAGGAGCTGGCGGAGCTGCGCAACAACGCGGACGGGCTCATCTACACGACGGAGAAGAGCCTGGAGGAGTACGCCAACCTCCTGTCGGAGAAGGACCGCGAGGAGATCAAGGCGGACCTGGAGCGCCTGCGCTCCATCCTCAACACCTCCGACGCGGGCGCCCTGCGCGAAGCCTTCCAGCGCCTGGAGGGCAGCGCCTACCGCATCGCGGACGCCATCTACACCGACCAGGCCAAGTCCGGCTGACGTCCCCCGGGACAAAAAAGCGCCGGGGGTTGCAATCGCCCGGCGCCGCCGTTCGTAGGCACGGGGGTCCGCCTCTCTTTCCCAGGAGCCTCCCCCATGGAACTGACAGAAGCCGTGATGATCATCATGGTCACCGGCATGACCATCGGCGTGCCTCTGCTCGGCCTCACGCTGCGCTTCGCCCTCAAGCCCGTGGTGGAGACGTGGCTGCGCGTGCGCGAGGTCCAGGCCCGGGGGCAGGTGTCCGCCGGGGAGCTGGAGGGGCTGCGCGCGCGGGTGGCGCACCTGGAGTACATGCTGGAGCGGCACGGCATGCTGGAGCACCCCGTCGCCCGCGTCTCCAGCCCGGAGCTGCCGGAGCGCCTGTCCACGCCGGTGCGCCTGGACCGCGAGCGCGTCTGACCCCACCTCCCGGGCGCTTCACGGCGCCGGCTTTTCGGGTATTGATGGGAGCGTGGAGTTCTCATCCCCCGAAGAAGAGCTCGCCTTCCTGCGCGGCCTGACGGCCGTGAACCGGATGGCCGACGACATCCTCGAGGACTGCCTGGAGCGGGGCCTGGACCTCGACACCGGGCTGGATGTGTTCCTCACGCAGTGCGCGCGGATGGTGCACGCGAGAGCGGGCTTCGTGTCGCTGCGGGGCACGCGCGGACCGGTGCTGACGCGGGTGCTGGGGGAGCTGGGCGCGGACGTCTTCGAGGCGGCGCACTGGAGCGGCCCGAAGGTGCTCCGCGATGGCCGCACGCTCTTCTGCCAGCAGCTCACCCTGGGGCGCATCAACCTGGGCGGGCTGGGGCTGGTGGTGGAGGGCGACTTCGCGGACGGCGGCGCCCGGGTGATGGGGCTCGTCGCGGCGATTGGCGAACAGCTCGACTCGGCGGTGCTGGCGTTCCTGGCGCTCACGGATGGCCGGGGGCCGCTGGAGCGGCTGGACGAGCTGGACGTGGAGGGCACCCCGGTGCAGCGCGGGCGCATCGGCCGCTACGAGGTCGTGAAGCCCCTGGGCACGGGCGGCATGGCGCAGGTGCTCATCGCGCGCACGCGCGGGCCGGAGGGGCTGGGCCGGCTGGTGGCGCTCAAGCGCATCCTGCCGCACCTGACGGCGCAGCCGGAGATGGTGCAGCAGTTCCTGGACGAGGCGCGCATCGGCCTGCGGCTCTCACACCCGAACCTCGTGCACGTCTACGACTTCGGTGAGGCGCAGGGCGCGTACTACATCGCCATGGAGCTGGTGAACGGCATCGACCTGGACCGGCTGCTGCGCGCGCTCAAGGGACCGCTGGAGCCGGCGGTGGCGTCCGCCGTGGTGTCGCAGGCCCTGCAGGGGCTGCATGCCGCGCACTCGCTCAAGGGCGAGGACGGCGCGTCGCTGGAGCTGGTGCACCGCGACCTGTCGCCGCACAACCTGATGGTGGGCTTCGACGGGCAGGTGAAGGTGCTGGACTTCGGCGTGGCCAAGGTGCGCGCGCAGCGCACGGTGACGCTGCCGGGCATCGTGAAGGGCAAGCCGCTCTACATGTCGCCGGAGCAGGCGCTGGGCCAGCGGCTGGACGCGCGCAGCGACCTGTTCGCCATGGGCCTCATCCTCTACCAGGCCCTCACCGGCCGCCGCGCCTTCGAGCGCGACGACGAGCTGGCCACGATGAAGGCCATCTGCCAGGACAAGCTCGTCAGGCCCCCGGAGGTGCCGGCGCCCCTCTGGAACGTGCTGTCCGTGGCGCTGTCCAAGGCACCCGAGTCACGCTTCGACACCGCCCACCACATGGCGGACCGGTTGGTGGCCGCCTGTCCGCCCGCGCGCGACACGGCGCTGGCGGCGCTGACGGGTCGGCTCTTCCCGGACCGGCTGCGCGACTTCCAGCGGGCGGAGACCGGGGACCACCGGCGGGAGGCGGCGACCCGCGCCACCCCGAGCTCGGGTCCCGGGGTGGGGGACCGGCGCTGAAGCCGCGCGCGCCGGCCCGAAGCGTGAGCGCTCGATGACGCTTCAGCGACGCTTCAGCGGATCATCCGAGGGCGCGCCGTAGCTGGTGCGCTGCTCGTCCACGTTCCCCTCGGTGCGCACGTCCACCTCTTCGTGGCGCAGCGGCTCGGAGATGCGCTGCTCCTCCTCGATGGCGTCCTTGTGGATGACGACCTCCTCGTCCACGACGGCGCGCTTGGTCACCTCCGCCTGCTCGGCGCGCAGCGGGACGGAGATGGTCTCCTCCTGGAAGGAGGCGTTCATGGCCGGCCTGCCGGGCGCCACGTCGCGGCGCTCCACGCGCACGCGCTCGCGGCGCAGCGGCACGTCCACGACCTCCTCCTCCACCACGACCTCCTTCTTCACGCGGACCTCACCGGCCTGCTGGTCGCGCTTGATGACGTCCATCTCCTCGCGGTGTACGGGGATGGCGATGTCCTCCGACGCGCGACCCCGCAGGGTGGTGTCGGTGCCCATCGCGGCGCGCTCGTTGATGCGGGTGTCCGTGGCGCCAATGCCGCCCGTCGTGCGCTCGGCCGGCATGCCCACCGCGCCCGGACCCACGCCGGCACCTCCGCCCAGGCCCGCCGTCGTCCCCATCCGGGTGTCGTCCGACAGGGAGCTCAGGGCCTCCTTGCCGTGGTTGAGGAAGATCTCCCCGTCGCGGATGTCGCTCACCTCGGCGTAGCGCACGAGGTAGTCCTTCGGGAAGAACAGCCCCTTCTCGATGTGGAACTCGCCCTCACTCACGGCGAACACCTTGCCGAGCTTCTCCCCATCGCTGCTGCGGACCGTCATCCCTTCCCTGATGTCGTTGCGCTGGAACATGGCTGGCTCCTTGTGGACTGCAATTGGGTGCGGTGTGACGTGGCGGTGGCCGCCTTCGCCATCCCCAGGAAGGTGGGGACAGGTGGGGCAGGGGAAACCCCCAGCGAGGATGATCCGGGGGCCCGGTGCGTCGCCTGCCGGGGGGCGGCTTTGGCGGGCTCTGCCTCACCTCTTCCTCCCAGGAGGCGTGCACACCCACCGCCCCCGTCCCGTGCCCTGTCCACGACGGTCCAGGGGACCCACTGTTCCGGGAACACTCCTGCCAGGAGCCAAAGCACATGCAACGCAAGGACGGGGTCATCGAGCTGGCGCACGAGGAGGCCGAGCCCCAGACCCGGGTGCTCGAGACGGGCCGGGTGCGGCTGCGCAAGGTGGTGCGCACGGAGCTGCGTCACTTCAGCATCCCGGTGCGGCGCGAGGAGCTGGTGGTGGAGCAGGTGGACGGGGAGGACCTGGAGCCCGCGTCCCCCGCGTCTCTTGACGGGGAGACGGTGCCCTTCCAGGAGGGCCGCTTCGTCATCCCCCTCTGCGAGGAGCAGGTCCTCTTCACCAAGACACCCCACGTCTGGCAGGAGGTGGAGGTGACCCGGACCTTCATCGAGGAGCACGCCCAGCTGCGCCCGCGCCTGCGGCGGGAGCGGGTCCAGGTGGAGGGGCCGGACGTCGCCGCGCCGGAGGGTTCCCCGGACGGACTGACCTCCTGAAGCTCCTTCTGGAGGACGTGACCGGGCCCGGGGAGACGCTGTGCGCTTGACCCATGGGGAGGGCTCCCCTAGAAAACCGGGGCTTTGCCGTCATCTCCCCCCGGAGGGAACCCCCGCATGCGACGACTTGCCCCGATGCTCCTCGCCGCGCTCGCCGTCCTGGCGGTCGCTTGCGAGAAGAAGACGCAGCCCACGGGAGAGGGCACCCGCCAGCCGGCGGCGCAGGTCCCGGCCACGGCGCAGGGTGGCCCCGTCCCCGCAGGTGACGACGTCATCGTCCTGGGCGAGGTCGGCGCGCTGACGGGCGGACAGGCGACCTTCGGCATCTCCAGCCGCAACGGCATCGCGCTGGCGCTCAAGGAGGCGAACGCCGCGGGCGGCGTGAGGGGCAAGAAGCTGGTGGTCCGCGTCTACGACGACCAGAGCAAGCCCGAGGAGGCGGCGCAGGCCGTCACCCGGCTCATCACCCAGGACAAGGTGGTGCTCATCCTGGGCGAGGTGGCGTCGTCCAGCTCGCTCGCCATGGCGGAGAAGGCGCAGGCGGCCGGCGTGCCCATGATCACCCCCTCGTCCACCAATCCCACGGTGACGGAGAAGGGCGACAACATCTTCCGCGTCTGCTTCATCGACCCGTTCCAGGGCTTCGTGATGGCGAAGTTCGCGCGGGAGAACCTCAAGCTCAACAAGGTCGCGGTGCTCCAGGACAACAAGAGCGCCTACTCCATTGGCCTCACGGAGGTGTTCCGCCAGAAGTTCGCGGAGCTGGGCGGGAAGATCACCGGCACGGAGAGCTACAGCCAGGGCGACACGGACTACCGCGCGCAGCTGACCGCCATCAAGAAGACGCAGCCGGAGGGCATCTACGTGCCGGGCTACTACAGCGAGGTGGGTGTCATCGCCCGCCAGGCGCGCGAACTGGGCCTGAAGGTGCCGCTGATGGGCGGCGACGGCTGGGACTCCGAGAAGCTCTTCGAGCTGGGCGGCAGCGCCATCGACGGCAGCTACTTCTCCAACCACTACTCGCCGGACAACCCGGATCCGCGCGTGCAGAAGTTCATCGCGGACTACAAGGCGGACAACAACGGCGCGGTGCCGGACGCGCTCGCGGCGCTGGCCTACGACGCCGCGCGCGTCGCCATCGACGCGCTGAAGCGCGCCCCGGACACCAGCGGCCCCGCGCTGCGGGCGGCCATCGCGCAGACGAAGGACTTCCCGGGCGTGGCGGGTGTCATCACGCTGGACGCGAAGCGCAACGCGGTGAAGTCCGCCGTGGTGCTGAAGGTCGCGGACGGCAAGACCTCCTACGTCACCACCATCGCCCCGTAGTCAAAGGGCCCCCACCCGGCATGTCGCAGCTTCTCCAGCACCTCATCAACGGCCTGGCCTCCGGCACAATCTACGCCCTCGTCGCACTGGGCTACACGATGGTGTACGGCGTCCTCAAGCTCATCAACTTCGCCCACGGCGACGTCATGATGGTCGGCGTCTACATGGGCTACGCCACCGCCTTCGCCCTGGGGCGCGAGGCCCAGCGCTCCCTGTGGGGCGTGGTCGTCATCTTCGCGGTGGCCATGGGGGGCTGCGCGCTGCTCGGCTTCCTGATTGAACGCTTCGCCTACCGGCCGCTGCGCGAGAAGCCGCGCCTCACCGCGCTGATCACCGCCATCGGCATCTCGTTCGCGCTGTCGTACGGCTTCCAGCTGGACATCGGCTTCCTGCCGGGCGCGTCCCCCCGGGCCTTCCCGGAGGTCATCGTCCCCACCGAGTGGTTCATCGTGGGCGACCGCGACGTGGTGGTGTGGAACTGGCAGATCATCAGCTTCCTCATCGCGGTGAGCCTGATGGGCGCGCTCCAGTTCCTCGTGTACCGGACGCGCTTCGGCAAGGCGATGCGCGCGGTGTCCTGGGACCACCGCACCGCGGCGCTGATGGGCATCCCCACCGACCGCATCATCGCGCTGACGTTCATGCTCTCCAGCGCGCTGGCGGCGGGCGCGGGCCTGCTCTACGCCATCAAGGACACGTCGGTGAGCCCGCTGATGGGCCTGTACGTGGGCCTCAAGGCGTTCGTGGCGGCGGTCATCGGCGGCATCGGCAACGTGCCGGGCGCGGTGGTGGGCGCGCTGCTGCTGGGGTTGGTGGAGGAGTTCGTGGTGGGCTACGCGGCCAGCACCTGGCGTGACGCGGTGGCCTTCGGCTTCCTCATCCTGGTGCTGCTGGTGAAGCCGGGCGGCCTCTTCGGCCGGGTCGCGGCGGAGAAGGTCTGATGGCGACCCCTGGCGCGACGACCCTGTCCGACGACACGGGCCCCATCCCCCCGGCCCTGCGCGGCATCCTGCCCGTGCTCATCGCGCTGCCGGTGCTGGCGCTGGCCGAGTGGACCCTGGGCGCCTCCCCCTTCGCCACCTATCTGCTGTCCGTGGTGGGGGTGAACATCATCCTCGCGGTGAGCCTCAACATCGTGAACGGCATGACGGGCCAGTTCTCCATCGGCCACGCGGGCTTCATGGCGGTGGGCGCGTACATCGCCGGCGTCACGTCGCTGTCGCTCAAGGAGATTGGCATCCCTGGCGTGCCGGTGGTGGTCAGCGACCAGCTGCTCTTCGTGGAGGCGCTGCTCGCGGGGGGCGTCGCCGCGGCGCTGTGCGGCTTCCTCGTGGGGCTGCCGTCGCTGCGGCTGCGCGGGGACTACCTGGCCATCGTCACCCTGGGCTTTGGCGAGATCATCCGCGTCTTCGTGCAGAACACGGAGGCGTTCGGCCGCGCGCTGGGGCTGTCGGGCATCCCGCAGTACTCCAGCGTGGCCATGGTGTACTTCTGGGTCTTCCTGGTGGTGTTGGTGGCCCGGCGCATCGCGGGCTCCAGCCACGGCCGCAGCCTGTGGGCCATCCGCGAGGACGAGGTCGCCGCGGAGGCCATGGGCGTGGACACCACGGGCTACAAGGTCCGTGCGTTCGTCATCTCGTCGTTCTTCGCGGGCATCGCGGGCGGCCTGTTCGCCCACTTCGTGCCCATCATCAACCCGGGCTCGTTCACCTTCGTGAAGTCCATGGAGATCGTCGTCATGGTGGTGCTGGGCGGCCTGGGCTCCACCACGGGCGCCATCGTCGCGGCCATCTTCCTCACGCTCCTGCCGGAGGGCCTGCGCTCGCTGTTCGGCGCGATGGGCGCGGAGGGCAGCCTCGCGCAGAAGGTCGACCAGATCCGCATGCCCGTGTACGGCGTCCTGCTGGTGGTGCTGATGCTGGCCCGGCCGCAGGGCCTGTTCGGCACGAAGGAGCTCTGGGACGTGCTGCCCCGCTGGCTTCCCCGCAAGAAGAAGGGGCTGACATGAGCGCCGCGGTTCCGGTCCACCCCCAGGCCCCCGCGTCGGACGCGCTGCTCCAGGCCTCCGGGGTGAGCATCCGCTTCGGGGGGCTCAAGGCCCTCACGGACTTCAACCTCACCGTGCGGCAGGGGGACCTGCTGGGCCTCATCGGGCCCAACGGCGCGGGCAAGTCCACCGCGTTCAACGTGCTCACCGGCGTGTACCAGCCCACCGAGGGCGAGGTGCGCGTGGCCGGCAAGAAGGTGAACGGGTGGCTGCCGCATGAGATCAACCACCTGGGCCTCGCGCGCACGTTCCAGAACATCCGCCTGTTCCGCGCGCTCACCGCGCTGGACAACGTGAAGGTGGCCTGCCGCGCGCAGGGCGCCCTGCACCCGCCGAAGCGGAGCCGGATGGCGAAGGCGGGCACGGCGCTGCGCAACTACCGCGACTGGTGGCGCGCGCTGATGCTCACCCCTGGCTTCCAGGCCGAGGAGCGGGAGCTCACGCGCCAGGCGGAGCACCTGCTGGAGGTGATGGGCCTGTCGCACCGCCGCGACGAGGAGGCGAAGAACCTGCCCTATGGCGAGCAGCGCCGGCTGGAGATCGCCCGCGCGCTGGGCACGAAGCCCCGGGTGCTGCTGCTGGACGAGCCCGCGGCGGGCATGAACACGCGGGAGAAGGCGGACCTGATGGTGCTCATCCGCCGGCTGCGCGACGAGTTCTCCCTGGGCGTGCTCGTCATCGAACACGACATGAAGCTGGTGATGGGCATCTGCGAGACCATCACCGTGCTGGACCACGGCGAGACCATCGCGCGGGGCGCTCCGGCCGAAGTGCGCAGCGACCGCAAGGTCATCGAGGCGTACCTGGGCGACAGCTACCTGGAATCCCACGGAGGCGCGGCGTGAGCGAGCCGGTGAAGGTCCTGGGCGAGCGCCGCGCGTTCGCGCCGCTGCTCACGGTGGACGGGCTCCAGGTGCGCTACGGCGCCATCCAGGCGCTCCGGGGTGTGTCCCTGCAGGTGGGCAAGGGCGAGATGGTGGCCCTCATCGGCGCCAACGGCGCGGGCAAGACGAGCACCCTGCGCGCGGTGAGCGGCATGCTCAAGGCGGCCGCGGGCCGCATCACCCTGGAGGGCAAGGACACCACGGCCCTCAAGGCGCACCAGCTGGTGCCGCGCGGCATGGCGCACGCGCCGGAGGGGCGGGGCATCTTCCCCAACCTCACCGTGGTGGAGAACCTGGAGCTGGGGGCGTATCTGCGCACGGACACCGCCCAGGTGCTGCAGGACATGGAGAAGGGCTTCACGCTCTTCCCCGTGCTCAAGGAGCGCAGGCGGCAGCTGGCGGGCACGCTGTCCGGTGGCGAGCAGCAGATGCTGGCCATCGCCCGGGCGCTGTTGAGCAAGCCGCAGCTCCTGCTCCTGGATGAGCCGTCCCTGGGGCTCGCGCCGCAGGTGACGGAGACCATCTTCCGCACGCTGCGCGAGGTGAACGCCACGGGCGTCAGCGTGCTGCTGGTGGAGCAGAACGCGCACCTGGCCCTCAACGCCGCGCACTACGGCTACGTGCTGGAGACGGGCGAGGTGGTGATGGCCGGGCCCGGCAAGGCGCTGCTGGAGAGCCCGGAAGTGCGGCGCGCGTACCTGGGCGAGTAGTTCCCGGGCCGACCTTCCGGCCCCGGCGCGCTGTCCGCCCCCGGACGCTTCCGGGGGTGGGGGCGGCGCGAGTTCCTCGCGAGACGGTGAAACTCGGGTAGTCAGCGGCGGAGCACTTCGTCTAGCGTCTGACAGGACATTCCGTGTCCCACTCATCTTTCACATCAGGAAGCGTGCCCATGCGTCCGTTGTCCCGCCTCCTCCTTGCATCGCTCACGACCCTCGCGCTCATCGCCGGCGCGTGCGCCACCCAGCAGAAGACCGACGGCTCCGGAACCTCCGGGGGGGATGGTCGCCAGGCGGTCTCCACCATCGAAGACGTACCCAACGAGGGCGGCCCCGCCGCCGCGCCCGCGGGCCCGGAGTTCAAGCCCTACGACGCGCCGGAAGGCTTCGTCATCGGCATGCCCGCGGAGCCGCAGATTGCCCGCAAGCAGATCCCGCTGGGCGCCGGCACGGTGGCCACCGCCTCGTACTCGGCGCGCGCCAATGAGGTCCTCTACTCTGTCAGCATCGCGGACTACCCGGAGAAGCTCGTGGCGAGCCGTCCTCCCGAGGCCCTGCTGAACGAGGGCCGCGACGGTCTGGCGAAGGAGGTCCAGGGCACGCTCAAGGACGAGCAGGACATCACCCTGGATGGCTACCCGGGCAAGTCCTACACGGTCAGCTCGCCGGTGGCCGGTGAGATCAAGGCGCGCAACTTCCTCGTGGGGCCGCGCCTCTACACGCTGCTGGTGCTCTTCAACCCGAACTCGGGCGCCCCGGTGGCGGACGCGTTCCTCACGTCGCTGAAGCTCGTCAACCCGCCTCCCGCGCTGACGTCGACCGTGCCGGACGCGGGCACGCTGGACGCGGGCACGCTCGAGACGGGCGTGGACGCGGGCACGGCCACGCCGGACGCGGGCACCACCACCACGCCCCGTCGCCGCAAGACGAAGTAGTCGCTGAGTGTTGGCGCGGGCGCTCCCGTGAAGACGGGAGCGTTGCTCCCCCGCCGTCCATCCCTACCTTCGGCAGTGGGGACGACGGGGGAGAATCACGATGATGGCCTGGGTGGGGGCCCTGCTGACCACGGTGGTGGCGGCGGGAGGTGTGCCCGTGGTGCCAGCGGGGGGCGGCAACGCCCTGACGCTTCCGGCGCACCGGCATGCGGTACGGATGGAAGTGGGAAACGGGCGCGCGCCCACGTGGCTGCTGGCCATCCAGCAGCAGGGCGCGGACGGAGAGGGGTTGAACCTGTTCCGGTTCGGGGACGGGTTCCAGGGCTTCCAGAAGCTCGCCTCCGTCCAGCCGGATGCCTCGCACCATGACCGGGCGGAGCTGGTCGCCGTGGGGCGGGACGTGGCGCTCGTGTATGCGTACGAGGCCCCGTCGCTGGCGGCCTCGTCGCGGCACGATGTCTGGTTCCAGTGGTGGCGCTACCAGGAGTCGCAGGACACCTGGGCGCCGGAGCCGCCGGTGCGGGTGTTCAACGCGGACAGTGCGACGGCGTACTCCCGGGCGCTGCTGGCGAGGGATTCGCGCGGGCGGCTGCGGGTGCGTGACGCGGCCGACCCGCTGGACACCTGGGGGCCGGTGCGGGACGCGTTCTCCGACGGCATCTACCATGGCGCGGCGTTGAGCGCGGTGGAGGACGGGAAGGGCGGCATCCACCTGGTCTACAAGGACGAGACGGAGCGCCTGTACTACCGCCGCTTCGACGGGACGTCCTTCGGGCCGCGCACGCTGGTGGAGGGCACGCCGGACTGGGCGTTGCAGCCCGCAGTCACCCGGGTGGGGGACGCGCTGTATGTCTTCTACAATCACATGCGGAGCGCCGCGGACTACGAGGTCCAGGTGCGGGTGCTGCGCGACGGGGCGTTCAGCGCCCCGGTGGCGCTCGATTCGCGCACGAGCTTCAAGGGCTACCTGAGCGCGCTGGACGTGCTGCCGGAGAGTGCCACGGAGGTGCCGTGCTTCTACGGGGACGCGGCGGACGCGAACGCCAGCGGCAGGGTGATGCGCGTGGCGGTGCCGCGTGAGCCGGGTGGTGGTGGCGGTGGAGGG
>NZ_RAWB01000262.1 GCF_003612055.1 Corallococcus llansteffanensis | reverse complement strand
GGTGGGAGCGGCAACTGGGGCAAGCCCTGCCGGCCACTTGCAGCGTCCTGTGGCTTCCACTTAGACGCGACTCCGGGGCGAATCCCGGGGTTCCAACGTTGGGTGGTGCTCAGTCGTGCGTGGGGCTGGAGGGGGCGGAGCCCGCGGACGCAGGCAGGTCCGCGCACACGCGCAGGCCCACCGCGACGTCGCGCATGGAGGCGTCCGGCAGCTCGCGGTTGGTGGAGCGCGCGGACGTCACGGCGAACGAGTAGCTCCCTCCGCGGGCCACCGGGCGGCCGGGCTCCAGCCACGAGCGTGTCCACTCCCAGACGTTGCCCGCCATGTCGTCCGTGCCGAAGGGGCTGCGGGACGCGGGGTGGCTGCCCACGACGTCCGGGCCGAAGCCGCCCGGCTCCTTGCCGTAGGTGGTGTCCACGTTGGCCTCGTCCGGGCCCAGCCGGTGGCCGTGGGGGTACTCGCGGCCGTCCACGCCGCGCGCGGCGCGCTCCCACTCCAGCTCCGAGCACAGCCTCGCCCCCGGCACGCGCCCGGACGCGGCGAGCCACGCCACGTAGGCCTCCGCGTCGGAGAAGGAGATGCCGCTCACCGGGAACTGGCGCCAGTCCTGCTCGGCGCGCTGGGTGCGCTTCGCGTAGCGCAGGGGCTCGCCGCTCCGGGCCGTGTAGAGCACGCCGCCGGGCTGGAAGCGCAGCCGCCAGCCGCCCGCGTCCTCCTCCAGCGCGAGCACCCCGGCATAGCCGCCGGTGCCCACGCGGGGCTGGCGCTTCACGCGCTCCTGCGGGGGCAGGGCCTCCAGGTACGCGAGCCAGTCCGCGTACGTCGTCTCATGGCGGGCGACGAGGAAGGCCGGCACGGGCACCGGGTGCAGGGGGACGGCGTTGAAGAAGTCGCGCACGCTGGACTCGGCGGCGCTGCCGAAGCGCACCTCGCCCGGGGGCACGTAGGCGAACCCTGGCGGGAGCGAGCCCGCGCGGGGCAGCGGCAGGACGACGCGCCGCGCTTCACCGCGCTGGAGGAGCAGCGGCTGCACCGCGTCCTCGTGACCCGGCGCGCGCACGGTGAGCTGGTAGGGGCCGGGGGCCACGGCGACGTCGTTCCAGGGCAGCGGGCCGGTGGACGGCACGGGCTCGCCCGCGACCTCCGGGCCCCCGGGCTCGCGCGTCAGGGGGCGCAGCTCCGCGGTGGCGCCGGGCACGTCCACGGCCAGCGACAGGCGCGCGGGGGCGTTCCAGCGCTGCCAGCGGGTGCCGTCCGGGTCGTAGAGGCGCAGGCGCTGCAGCAGCGCGGGCAGCGCGGGCTCGCGCTCGCTTTCGGCCCACAGGGCGCGCTCGTAGAGGAAGTCCGCCAGCGCGTCGCGCACGTCGGCGCGGCCGGGCGCCAGGGCCAGCGCGCGCTCCAGCCGGTCCGCCACGACGTCGAAGTGGTGGGCGAGCTGGGCGGCGTGCCCGGTGGCCTTCGCCCAGCCGCGGTCGCCGTCCGCCTTGTGGCCGGAGTCGTAGAGGCGGAAGGCCTCGGTGCGCTCGGCCTGGAGCGCGTCGCGTTCGCCGCGCACGGCGCCCAGCTCCGCGGTGGCCGCGCCCAGCTCGGCGCGCACGCGCCCGTCGAGGATGCGGCGCTCGCGCCACTGGAGGCCCGCGTACACCAGGGCCAGCGACACGAGGAAGCCCAGCGCCAGCCCCTGCTTCAGGCGCCGGCTGCGCACGCCGGTGCGGCGCGAGGTGTCCAGGAAGGACTGCTCGCGCTGGGTGAGCTCGGACGGCTCCAGCACCAGCGTCTCCGCGAGCTGACGCGGACCCCAGAGCGACTCGCGCGCGTGGCTCAGGCGCTCCCACTGCGCGGCGGCGGCCTCCAGCCGGGCCTGCACCTCGCGGCGCTCGCCCGCCTCCACCAGCCAGCGCGCCAGCGTCGTCCACCCGGTGAGCAGCGCCTCGTGGGCCAGCTCGTACGCGGTGCCGCCCTCCCCTTCGCGCGCGACGAGCAGTCGCGCGCGCACCAGGGCCTCCAGCGCGGCGCGGTAGCGTGGGTCGTCCCCCACGAGCTCGCGGTCCGTCTTGCGCGCGCGGGTGCCGTCCGAAGTCACCAGGCGCAGCATCACCCCGCGCGCCGCCGCGCGTTGGTCTGGCAGCAGGCGGGCCACCGCGGCGTCGGCGTGCCGCGCGAGCGCCCCGGACACGCCGCCCAGCGAGTCCAGCGCCGCCTGCGTCATCACGCCCCGGGCCTCGTCGCGCGCGTCCCACAGCTCCGCCAGCGCGAACTGGAGCAGCGGCAGGCCGCCGTCGGAGGCCGCCGTGGAGGCGACGAGCGCGTCCACCACGGCCTCGGACTCGAAGCGCACGCCCTTGACGCGCGCGGGGCCGACGATGGCCTCGCGCGTCTCCTCGGGGGTGAGCGCGCGCAGCAGGTACAGCGCGTGCGGCACCTCCGGCCCCAGGCCGGGCACGCCGGTGAGCCGGGTGAGGAAGTCGCTGCGACCGGTGGCGAGCAGCCGCAGTCCGCCGGCCGCCTCCGTGAGCGAGCCCAGCGCGGCGCCCGCGGTCGCCGCCTCTTCCGGAGGCGACAGCGTCACCAGCTCCTCGAGCTGATCCATGTAGAGCAGCAGGCCGCCCTGGGTGCCCAGCTTCGCGCGGAGCCTGCGGCCCAGGGACGTGGGGTCCTGGCGCAGCGTCTCCGCGAGCGGCTCCTCGCCCACCTCCAGCACCGGGGCGAGCGCGGCGGCGAGCGCGGAGACGGGCCGGCGGCCGGGCACGAGCCGCGCGGTGCGCCAGCGCCGGCCGTCCTCCAGCGCGCCGTCGCACACGGCGGGCAGGATGCCGGCGAGGCACAGCGACGACTTGCCCACGCCGGAGTCGCCCGTCATCAGCAGGAAGGCCTCCGCCTTGAGGCGCTCCAGCACGGCGCGCTGCTCGCGGCGGCGGCCGAAGAAGAGCGAGCGGTGCTCGGCCTCGAAGGCCTGGAGGCCGCGGTAGGGGTTGCCCTCCGGGACGACGACGGGCACCTCCTCGCGCGTCAGGGCCTCCAGCGCGTCGAGCAGCTGCGCGGCGGACGCGTGGCGCTGGCCCGGGTCGCGGCGCAGGCACTTGTCGATGGCGGCGGCGAAGCCGGGGTCCACCGACGGGGCGACCTCCAGGAGGGGCCGCACGTCGCGGGTGCGCACGGCCTCGGACAGCTCGCGCCAGGGCACGTCGCGGAAGGGGCCCCGGCCCGCGCACAGCTCGTAGAGCACGACGCCCAGCGAGTACACGTCGCTGCGCGCGGTGAGCTCCTCGCCGGCCCAGGCCTCCGGGGACATGTAGTACGGCGTGCCCACCAGCGAGCCGCGCGGCAGCGACGGCAGGAAGACGCCATCCAGCGAGCGGGCGCCCAGGGCGGGGCTGGACTCCGGGTCCCAGTCCGCGGGCAGTTCCGGGGGCGGCATGGGCGCGCGCGGGGCGGTGGGCTCGTTGCTCTCGGCGCGGTCGAGCAGCTTGGCCAAGCCGAAGTCGAGCAGCTTCACCTCGCCGCTCTCGGTGAGCACGGCGTTGCCGGGCTTGATGTCGCGGTGGAGCACGCCCCGGCGGTGGGCGGCGCCCAGCCCCCGGGCCAGGTCCCGGCCAATGGCGAGCGCCCGCTCCCACGACACGGGCCGGGCGAGCCGGTCCAGGCTCACGCCCCGGATGAACTCGGAGATGAGGTACGGCTGATCCTCCAGCTGACCCACCCGGTACAGCGTGACGACGTTGGGGTGCTGGATGCGGGCGGCGGCGCGGGCCTCCACCAGGAAGCGCGCCAGGGCGTTGGAGCCCAGCGACGGAATGAACTTCACCGCGACGGGGCGCTCCAGGAGCGTGTCATGCGCCAGGTACACCCGGCCCGTGCGCCCCCGTCCGAGCGGCCGCACGATGCGGTACTCGTCGAACTCCTCTGGAGGAGTCCACGCGTCGGAGGGAGGGGACGAGGCGGGAGAGCCCACCGGGGTTGCCTACGGCTCCCGCGTCCGGGGGTCAACCCGGGGGCCCACGGGAGGCCGGCCTGGAGCAGGGGGCCGCACCCGAGTGTCCACCAGCGGACAGCACCGGCCCCAGGGGTCGTTCACTCCTGACCCGAGCGGGGCTTCGCCTTGCTGGGTTTGAGCATGTTGCGGATCTTGTTCTCCAGGTCCTGGGGCAGGCACGGCTTGGCGACGAACTCGTCCGCCCCCACGGAGAGGGCGTGTTCGGCGTTACCGGCGAGCACGTGACCGGTGAGGGCCATCACGGGGATGTCCCGGGTGCGCAGGTCCTGCTTGATGCGCCGCGTCGCCTCCCAGCCATCCATGATGGGCAGGGACAGGTCCATGAGGATGATGTCCGGCTCCCCCACCTGGGCCCGCTCCACGGCTTCCACGCCGTTGCGGGCGGTGTCGACCTCAAACCCGCAGAATTCCAGATACTCCGCGTACATCTCGCGGGCATCGTCGAAGTCGTCCACGACGAGGACGCGCTTCTTGGCGTTCACGGGAGTCGGCCCACCGCTCGCGGTCGGCTCGCTCTCCGGGGATGTCATGACCGCGTTCTTCATGGAGCAGAGGCCTCGCATGCAGGGGAGGGGCAGGATGAATCTAAACACGCCTTTGAAAAAGCGCCCGTTCTCGCAAGATTTCCCTGGACGGGATCTGATGGAAAGCGGGTCCGGCGTCCGGTGAGAGACAGGGGGACGGTGGATGGGGGTGTGGGTGGATGGCGTTTCGGGCGTCAGTGATTGACGCGATGCACGTGGAGGGCGCTCTCGCTGGTACCGAGGGTCGGGTCGGTTCCTTCAATCCAGGCGATGATGGGCTCCCTGTCCGGGCTGAGGGCCAGTGAGGGCAGTTCCTTCTTCCACATGCCAGGGGCCGGTCGCAGGGTTCCGGAGACGTCCTCCCAGCGATCACCGGTCCACTGCCGCGCCTGCCCCACCATGCTCGAAGTCGCAGGTTGAGTGCGCACCTCGATGAACAGGGCCGTTAGCAAGCCTTGAGCGTCCACGACGATGCCATGGAGGGTCCGTTCATGGGTGCTGGGAGCGGAGTCCACAGGCCCGCCCACGATAAGCCAGGCGCTCCCATTCCACCGTTTGATGACCGGCCTCCAGCTTCCATCGACCCGCACCGAGACACCGACCAGGAGGCTTCCATCGGGATGGAAGACCCGGGCCGAAGGCAGCCCCCCGAGCCCCGCCGAGATGTCCTGCCAGGCCGACCCGTTCCATCTCACCACGCGACCCACATTCACCCCCTGCGAGTCACGCTCCCGGAACGTGAAGACAGGCTGCCCTGCGGCATCCAGGTCAAAGCCCGGATAGGTGACGGTCCCTACCAGCGGCAGAGGTCCAGCCTTTGCGACCCACGCACTGCCATCCCACTGACGAAGCACGAACTGGTGTTGGGAGTCATTCCCCTCCTCCCATGCAACCACAGGAGCCTGTTGCGTCCCGCTGCTGAAACCCATCCAGGAGATGTGCCCGCCGGCCAGACTGGAGTTCAGGAACGTCCCCAGGGACTCCCAGGCCGTGCCATTCCATCGCCGAGCGTGAAACTGACTGATACCGCTTTCGAAGTACTCAAACCATGCCACCAGGGGGCGGCCTTCAGCGTCTATCTGAAGCGCGCTGTTCCAGACAGCGAGAGTGTTCGTCGCGCCTGATTTCAGCGGACCACCAAGGTACTCCCACGCGTCGCCGTTCCAGCGCCTGACGTGGACACCGCCATGCTGCGCCCACGCCACGAGGGGGCGCGAGTCTCCGCCGATTCGAAGCGAGGCCCTGTCGATGAGACTGGCGTCAGGGCTTCCTGCCCGCAGTGGCTCTCCGACCAGGAGATATGACGGGATCGTCCATCTCCAATCCCGGGACGTCGCGTCCATGCTGTTCCCAGCCAGATCGGTGACGGCGGCGTCAATCGTGACAGCGACCTGACTGTCCACGGGCAAAGGGGTATGAGGAGAAATCGTCAGCGCCCTTCCATCCCCTGACAGCGACACGTCCGCACTGAATGGCGCGGAGTCCACCGTCAATTGGATGGACTGGGTGCTGACGCTGGAGGCCCGCAGGGGCTCAGAGAACGTCGCATGGATCGCCATGCCCGCTGGAACAAGGAATGCGGCGTTGGCAGGGGTCTGGGAGGTCATCCTTGGAAGGGTTCGATCCACCGTCACGGTGCGCTCGGGACTCGTGAAGACCTGCGAGTTCCGGGTCGCTCGCACGGCAAGGACATGAGGACCTTCAGGCAGCGACCAGGTCTCCCAGTTCAGCGAATGGGACGCGGAGAGCAGGCCCACCGGCGTGCCATCCACCAACAACTCCACACGATCAGGAGTTGGGCCAGTGACCTCCACGCTGACCCGGAGCGTCCCATTGGTGGAGTTCCCGGCTTCGGGTGACAGCCAGCTCACCGTGACAGGACGCGAATCCTGGCTTCCCGCATCCGGAAGTGCCCCCGGTTCCAGGTCAGGCACCTGGATGCAAGCTGAGCCCATCATCCACAGCACCAGCAGCAGGCTCTTCGAATTTCTCATGAGGCCGGCGCACAGCAAGAAGAGATCCATTCCATGACGGGTCCACGCGCTGTTGCTTCCCTCGCGAGCCCGTCTCCATTCAAGACGTTGGATCCGGCAGGAGGGACGTGGCCGCGTGTGGGCCCTCCGGATAGCAAGATGCCCCTGTGAAGCCAGGGCTTCACAGGGGCACCAGGTTCAACTCAACACATCCGGTTCAGCGCGACGCGACTCGAATCAAGGAGTCGGAGCCGGAGTCTGCGCGGGCTGGATCGCGATGCCAACGGCCGACAGGTCCGAGCTGACGGGCTGGCCCCAGATGCTCTCGTAGGCCTCGTTGGTACCCACCGTCGGCAGCTTGCTGAAGGCAACGACGAGCTCCAACTGGGACGGATTGAGCGCGACAGTGCCCGTGTACGTGAAGGAGTACCGGCTGCTGTATCCGGACGACTGGATGCCGAAGACAGGCAATTCGGCGGGCGTGCGCGTCACATAGGGCGCCGTGGGCTCATTGATGAACAGCGGGAATCCCTGGCCGCTGTAGTTGTTGAGCTCACCGTAGGCCGTGGTGCCGATGCGCCCGTCGTTGTTGAGGTCCGTATTGAAGAACACCTGGACCTGCGTGCCCGCCGGAGCCCGGAGGGGCGCGCCGAAGTTCACGTGGATGACCTCACCCGGATTGATCTGCGTCGCCGTGACCGTACCCACCTGGGTGGTCTCCTGGTAGCGGAACTCGGCGATGGTCACGGACTTGGGGGTGGCCTGGCTGCCACCGAAGAAGAAGCCCGTCTGGGTGAGGTTGGTGCCGCCCTCGGCGGACACCGCGCGCACGAAGAGGTTGTACTCCTTGCCCTCCTGGACGACGCCCGAGCCCGGAGAGATGGTCGCCGAGTAGCCGCCGTTGTTCACGGTGGCCGTCACCGCCAGCGACTCCTTCGCGTACTCGTCCGTCAGGCGCACGAGCATGGAGCCCGGCTGCACCGGCTGGTTGAAGTACACGTAGATGGGCTCGCCCGGGCGGACCAGGTTGTTGAGCGGATCCGTGACCTGGGCAGCCTTGAGGCTGGACACGTTGCTGCTCTCGATGGCGAGCGCACCACCCTGAGGCCGCGTGTACGGCAGGTTGACGACGCGCGTGACGCTGGTGCTCACGATGGCGCTGCCCGAGTAGCTCGTCACGAAGCCGCCCGTCTCCGGGGCGCCGTCGCCGTTGGCGTCCATCGGGGCAACCCACAGGTTGTACGTGCCGTTCAGCCGCGCCAGCTCCGTACCGGAGGGCACGCCGGTGAACGTCAGCACGCCCTGATCATCCGCCGTGGCCTCCACGTAGACCCGGCTCACCACGGAGGTGCCCGTCTCGTAGTTGCTCAGGATGATGGAGCCCGCCTTGTCCACCTCCAGCGAACCCTTCGCGCCCGCGGCCGGCCGGCCATCCGGCGTCACCACGACGAAGCGCAGCGAGCTGTTCAGCTGCGCCAGCGTGATGGGACCGAAGCTCGCGTTGCCGTTGTTGATGGGCACCGTGCCCGCCTCGGCCGGCACCGTCGACGTCGCGCGCAGCGTCGCGTAGCCCGCCTTGCTGAACGTCAGCAGCACCTGCGCCGCCGCCGGCACGTCCGTCATCACGAAGTTGCCGCTGGCGTCCGTCGTCGCCGTCTTGGCCGTCGCCTGGCTGCCAATCGTCATCGACACCGTGACGTCCGCCAGCGCCGTCAGGTTCGTGCCCAGCACCTGGCCCGACACGGTTCCCTTCGGCGTCGAAGGCACCACCACCGACACGTTGTTCGGATCACGAATGCCATCCACGACACCGTCGTTGTTCGCGTCGGTCTCGTCGCTGCCGCACCCCCATGCAAACAGCGGCAACACAGCCATCACCAGAAGCTTCTTCATCATCCCCACCTTGAATTTTTGACGGAATTTTCACGCCCTAGCTGTCAAGAAAGGGCGGAAATCGGACACTCCCTGACCCGAGGCCATGGCGTCAAGGTGGGGTAAAATCCACCCAAGGGTGAATGCTAGGATGACACGCCATGTCGGACGTCAATGCCCCCTGCCTGGGCTGCGCCATCGTTCGTGGGGACACCCACACCACCGGTGGAGTCCTGGCGCGCGCCCCCGGATTCGTGCTCCACGCGGTGGCCTCGCCCAGCCCCGTCCCCGGCTGGGTGGTGCTCACCAGCGAGGAGCACGTGCGCGGCTGGTACGACCTGGAAGAAGCGGCCTCGCGCGAGCTGGGGCCGTTCACCGCCCGGGTGATGCGCGCCCAGCGCGAGGTGCTGGGCGCGGAGCACGTCTATGCCTTCGCCATTGGCGACGTGCTGCGCCACTTCCACCTGCACCTCGTCCCCCGCTTCGCGGACACACCGCCGCACCTGCGGGGCCGGGGCGCCTTCGACGCGGCCCCCGGCGAACACCTCCCTCCCGAGAGGCTGGAGGCCGCGGCCCTCCGGCTCGCGGCGGCGCTCGCCCGCTGACCCACGCCGGACGTGACGTGGGCCAATCCACAGGCTTCCGGCCACTGTCATGGACCTGACACGTCATCGGGGGAAGAATGCAGGGCGTCACCATGCGTGTGTCCTTCCTCGGCCCCTGGCTGCTCTCGCTGCTGCTCTTCACCACCGGTCCCGCCCTGGCGGACAACACGGCGGATGAGGCGGACATCGCCTTCGAGCTGGGCAACGACGCGTACTCCCACGGCAACTACACCGAAGCGCTGCGCTCGTACTTCACCAGCTACCGGCTGGTCCCCAACCGCAACGTCCTCTTCAACATCGCGCGCTGCTTCGAGGCCCTGGGCAAGTTCAACGAGGCCTACCGCTACTACAACGACCTGCTGGGGGAGGACCTGCCCACCGAGGACGCCGACGAGGTCTCCCGCTCCCTGGAGCGGCTGCGCCCCAAGGTCGCCCTGGTGCGCGTCACCACCAACCCCAAGGGCGCGGACGTCTTCGTCGACCGCACCGACCTGGGCAGCCGGGGCCGCTCGCCGCAGACGCTCGCGCTCACGCCGGGCCGCCACAAGGTCCTCGTCCGCAAGGACGGCTACCGCCCCACGGAGTCCACCGTCACCGTCACCAAGGGCCGTGAGGTGCCCGTGGACCTGGACCTGGGGCTCATCACCGGCATCGTCGAAATCACCGGCACCCCCGAGGGCGCCGAGCTGCGCGACTCCCCCACCGGCCCCATCCTGGGCCGCCTCCCCGCGAAGCTGCGCCTGTCCCCGGGCCAGCGCGTGCTCCACGTGCGCGCCCCCGGCCACGCCCCCGGCCAGTACGTCATCGACGTGCCCGCCGAGGGCACCCTGCCGCTCACCGTCACGCTGAGCGCCCAGACGCGCCCCACCGGCCGCGTCGTCGTCACGTCCAACCACGACGGCGCCACGGTGCGCGTGGACGGCCGGCCCGCGGGCTTCACCCCCACCGTCGTCACCCTCCAGGAGGGCGAGCACGTGCTGGAGGTGGAGAGCCGCGACGTGCGCCCCGTGCGCCAGAAGGTCACCGTCGTGCCCGACCAGGAGGTGAAGGTCCACGCCACCCTGCGCTACGAGCCGCCCCCGGTGCGCGCGGCGTCCAAGAGCCTCTTGTCCGTGGACGAGGCCCCCGCCTCCACCACCGTGCTCACGCCGGAGGAGCTGCGCGCCTTCGGCTGGCGCACGCTCGCCGAGGCGCTGGCCGGCGTGCGCGGCTTCTTCCTCACCGACGACCGGACGTACACCTACCTGGGCGTGCGCGGCTTCTCCCCGCCGGGCGACCTCAACACGCGCATCCTCATCCTCTGGGACGGCCACGCGATGAACGACGTGTGGGCCGGCCAGGGCTACGCCGCGCACGACCTCAGCGTGGACCTGGAGGAAGTGGAGCGCATCGAGGTGGTGCGCGGCCCCGGCAGCGCCCTGTACGGCACGGGCGCCTTCTTCGGCGTCATCAACGTCGTGCCCCGCGAGACGCTGGGCCTGGACCGGCGCCTGGAGATCACCGGCTCCGTGGGCGCGATGGGCTCCACGCTCGCGCACGCCACCACGTCGTGGGAGGACCCCGACCGCTCCGTCCTCTTCAGCCTCGCGGGCATGAAGTCCCGCGGCGCGGACACCACCCTGCTGGGCACCCCCGGCCCCATCGTCACCGGCCTGGACGGTGAACAGGCCGGTACCGGCTCCGTGCGCGCCCGCCTGGGCAGACTGTCGCTCGTCGCGCAGCTCCACGGGCGCACCAAGGACGTGCCCACCGCGCCCTACGGCACCGTGGTGGGCGCGCAGGGCACCCGCGTGCGGGACGTGCGCGGCTTCGCCGAGGCGAGGTACGAGCGCGCCCTCTCCGAGCGCCTGTCCCTGTCCCTGCGCGGCGCCGTGGACCTGAGCCGCTACCAGGGCTACTGGAACTACGGCGGGGACCCCGCCCAGACGAACACCGACTCCGGCGCGGCGGACTGGCTCACCGCCGAGGCGCGTCTGCTGGTGGGCCTGCTCGAGTCCCACCGCCTCACGTTCGGCGTGGAGGGCCAGGCCCAGCTGCGCGTGGATCAGAAGAGCGTGGGTCCGTCCGTGGGCATGCCCCTGGAGACGCGGGACCGCTCGCTGGTGTCCGTGTACGCGCTGGACGAGTGGCGCCTGCACCCGCGCCTGAGCCTGTCGCTGGGCCTGCGCGTGGACAAGTACAGCGACCTGGACTCGCTGCCGCTCACGCCGCGCCTGGCCGTCATTGGACGGCCCTACGACAAGGGCCTCACCAAGCTGGTGATTGGCCGCGCCTTCCGCGCCCCCAACTTCTACGAGCTGTTCTACCAGGACAACTTCCTCACCCAGCGCCCCGCGGAACAACTCGAACCCGAGACCATCACCACCTTCGAGGTGGAGCACTCGCACGACCTGACGAACGAGCTGCGCCTGACGTTCGCCGGCTACCACAACCGCATCTCGCAGCTCGTCACGCTCATCACCGAGGACGCGCCCACGCCCCGCTGCGGCACCCAGGGCGCGCCCAGCCAGTGCCTCGTGTACACGAACAACCCCGGCACGACGTTCGCGTGGGGCGCGGAGGCCGGGCTGCACTGGCAGCCGGGCCGCTGGCTGCTGGTGGACCTGAGCTACTCCTACGTGCGGCTGGCCAATGCCTCCCTGGACGTGGTGCAGGCCGCGCCCGCGCACCTGGCCTCCGGGCGCTTCCTGCTGCCCGTGGGCAACGGCGACATGCGCATCGCGACACAGGCCACCTACCAGAGCGCGCGCGTGGACACCCTGCCCGGCGCCAACAGCGGCGAAGCGTTGCTGGTGGGCTTCGGCGTGTCCGGTGACTACGGCCGGCTGCGCTACTTCGCTGGCGTGAACAACCTGCTGGACGCGCGCTATGCCCTGGTCGTGAGCGACGACGTGTCCGTCGGCCCCGTGCCCCAGTACGGCCGCACCTTCAACCTCCAGCTCACAGGCAGCTTCTGAGCCGGACCTTCCGCGCCATGGCCGACACCTCGCTCGACTTCATCCACCCCGGACACCCGCTGTACGACGGGGAGCTGGAGCTGCGCTTCCGCGTGCTGCGCGAGCCCTTGGGCTTCGCGCGCTCGGACGTGAAGTTCCCCTTCGAGGACGACAGCCTCCACCTGGTGGCGCACGCGGGCGGCACCGCCGTGGGCTGCGTGCTCTTCCACCCGGAGGATGCGCACGGCGGCCGGCTGTTCCAGATGGCCGTCGATTCCTCGCTGCAGGGCCAGGGGCTGGGAGCGCGGCTGGTGCGCGCGCTGGAGGAGGAGCTGCGCCGCCGCGGCTTCCGCCACGTGCACCTGCACGCCCGCGCCCCCGTCGTCCCCTTCTACGAACGGCTGGGCTACGCGGTGTACGGCGAGCCGTACGAAGAGGTGGGCGTCCCCCACCGGAACATGCAGCGCGACCTCTGAAGGCTCAGGTGGCGGGGGCCTGGGCCGGCACGCGGCGGCTGCTCCAGAGCACCGTCACCAGCGCCGTGAGCGACATCGCCGCGCCCACCGCGCACACGCCGGGCCAGCCCGCGCGCGTCCACGCCGCCGTCCCGGCCCACGCGCCCGACGCCCCACCCACGAAGTAGGTCACCATGTAGAGCGTGTTGAGCCGGCTGCGCGCGTCCGGCCGCAGCGCGTAGACGCGCGCCTGGTTGGTGATCTGATTGGCCTGCGCGCCCAGGTCCAGCAGCACCACGCCCAGCGCGATGCCCCACAGCGTGTGCCCCAGCAGCCACAGCACGCCGAAGGAGGCCAGCAGCACGGCGATGGCCAGCGCGTTGAGGCGCCGGTCCCCGCGCTGATCCGCGTAGCGGCCCACGAGGGGCGCGATGGCCGCGCCCGCCACGCCCACCACGCCGAAGAGGCCCGCCACCTGCGCGTCGTAGTGTCCGGGCAGGGACTGGAGGTAGAGCGCCAGCGTGACCCAGAAGGCGCTGAACGCGCCGAAGGTGAGCGCGCCCAGGACCGCGTGCAGGCGCAGCACCGGCTCCGTGCGCGCCAGGTGGATGAGCGAACGCATCAGCGCGGGGTACGGCATGGAGGCCAGGGGCGGCTGCGCGGGCAGCGTGAAGCGCAGCACGATGCCCAGCACGACCATCAGGCCCGCGGCCGCCCAGAACAGGGTGCGCCAGCCCAGGTGCGTTCCCACGAAGCCCGCCACCGTGCGCGACAGCAGGATGCCGATGAGCAGCCCGCTCATCACCGTGCCCACCACCCGCCCGCGCTGCGAGGGCTCCGCGAGATGCGCGGCGAAGGGGATGAGCAGTTGCGGAATCACCGTGGTAACGCCCAGCGCGAAGCTCGCCGCCACCATCACGCGCAGGTCGGGCGCGAGCGCCGTCGCCACCAGCGCCAGGCTCACGCAGCCGCACAGCACGAGGATGACGCGGCGGCGCTCCAGGCTGTCGCCCAGCGGCACCAGGAACAGGATGCCCACCGCGTAGCCCACCTGCGTCAGCATGGGCACCAGGCCCAACGCGCCGCCCGAGGCGCCCAGCGTCCGGCCCATGTCTCCCAGCAGCGGCTGGTTGTAATAGAGGTTCGCGACGCTGAACGCGCCCGCCACCGCCATCAGCCAGACCAGCGAGGGGCGCAGCGGCGTGGACGGGGCGGGGG
>NZ_RAWB01000261.1 GCF_003612055.1 Corallococcus llansteffanensis | reverse complement strand
GCGGGGCGGCGGGGACGAACGACTCCAGCTTGGCGGTCATCGAGGCACCTTCGACGGGCGCGGCGGCTTCAGGCGGGGCGACGGACGGAATCGAGCGGTCGAGGGAGGCCAGGAAGGCACCACCAGCTCACCTGGGGCACGGTAGCCTCACCGGCTCTCCCCTCCGGTGCACTGGTGGCCGGGTGGGAAAACGGCGGTTGCGTCGTTGGTTCAGCTTCCCACCCGGCCACCAGTGCACCGGAGGGAGAGAGCCAAGAACAGGCTACCTTGCGGAGAGTGTCCAGCATTCCAACCAGAGCGGCGCAACGCCGCTCCCGCGCTCGAGGCGCTAAGGCTGATGCGGTCCAGACCTCTCTCGACCACTCGCGATTCGTGTTTCGTCCGTCGCACCCATCCTTCCAGCCACCCCGTCGGCGGCCGGGCCGTTGATTGTGGGTTTACACCAAGGTCGAGGCCGCGTCGATGTATCCGTCCGCGGTCAATTTCTCCAACCGGCTGAAGTACGCCGTGCGCGCTTCCGCGTCTGAGTCGAACCAGAGCTTCTGGTGGCGCGGGTCGCCCAGGCGAGGGCCCCACGCGAGGGTCACCACCTTGCTGTCCAGCGAGACGCGGTACACCTGCTCCAGGCCCGTCGCCGGGTCGCGGCGCACGTAGGAGCGCGTCTCCGCGCGGATGAGCTTGCGGCCCTCCGGCGTCTGACGCAGGGCCTCCTCCTCCGTGCGGCGGCGCGAGTACACCAGCCGCAGCGCGAGCATGTGCTCGCACGGGCCTTCGCGCAGGCCGGAGCGGCGGAAGTGCGGGCAGCCGCAGCCCGCGTCCTTCACGCGGCCCTCCAGGTCCAGCGTGAAGCTGGGGAAGAAGCTGCGCACGGCCTCGCGGTCCACCACCTCGCCCTGGATGCGCGTGCCCTCGCCCACGAGGTCGTGCACCTGGGTGAGCTTCACTTCGCCCGCGCCGGGGCCGCCGTCGCCCAGCAGGCGGTGGGCGCGCGCCTCGCGCTCGTTGCCGTAGCGCAGCGCGGCCTCGTCCACCGGGGTGGGCATCAATTCGCGCGGACGGTAGGTGCCGCGCGCCACGTCGAAGAGGACGCGGCCCCGCAGGCACTCCAGCTGGAGCGCGGCGCGCACCTGGTCCTTCGGCGCGCCCGCGTCCTTCGAAAGCACGTCGAAGGGCAGGGGGCCGTCCTTGCGCAGGCGCAGGCGCAGCTTCTCCGCGAGCCCCTCCGGCACGTCGCGCGGCATCAGCGCGTCGAAGGCCGCGGCGCTGGACCAGCCGCTCTCCGTCCACCCGGTGAGCCCCAGCGTCAGCGTGGCCACGCCCAGGTCGATGACCCAGAACACCGGCAGGCCCGGCCCCAGCAGCTGCATGTGCACGCTCTTCGCGTGGGGCAGCAGGCGCGCGAGCGCGGTGAGGCGCTGGCGGCCGAAGGTGCGCACCACCGCGGGCGCGCTGCCGGTGTACGCGCCGCCGTGGCACTCCAGCACCTGCTCCCACGGCTCCAGCACCAGCCGGGGCGGGGCGCCGGGGACCAGTTCGAAGCGCAGCGCGCGGGGCGCCTTCTTCGAGCGGCGGGTGCGCAGCGCGAAGAGCAGGTTGTACAGGTCGATGGGGGCGATGGAGCAGGTCGTGGCCGGCAGCGTCGCGGCCGACTGCACCTGGAGGAAGCCGCGCAGCCACGCGTGGGGGACCTCCACGTTGCGCACGGCGCGGGGCTCGGTGGAGGTGGGCTTGATGGCCGGGGCGACGTGGGCCTCCAGCGTCACCGGCGCGTAGGCGCGCAGGCGGTCCAGCCGGGCGGGCAGGTCCGCGGGCACGTCCAGGAAGGTGGAGCCGTGCGCGGCCTCGCGGTTGTCGAAGAGGCTGTTGTCGAAGGCCAGGCGCGCGTAGGCGCTCTCGTCGCGGGAGAAGACCTCCAGCGACACCTGATCCGGATCCACGGTGAGGACGGGGTCCAGCACCGCGTCCTTCTTCTCCTCGCCGTCGAGCGCGTTGTCGAGGAAGGCCTTCTGCGCCTCCCAGATTTGGGCGCTGGCGCGCTTGCCCTGCTTCATCAGGTACGCGAGGTACGCGGTGCGGTCACGGCCCCGGTAGCGCAGGTCGCTGGAGAGCACGCCGAAGGCGGCGGCCAGCGCGTCGCGGAAGAGGGTGGGGTCCTTCACGCGGCCGCTGACGCCCACGGTGCCGCGCGAGCCCTCCAGGGCCAGCTGCACGCGCGAGGCGTCCGGGGTGACGACCACGTCGCTCTCAGCAGCGTAGTTGAGCGCGACGGGATGACGTGCGGTGGCGGTGCTCACGACGGTTGACCTTCCTTGCGGGCGCGCTCGGCGGCCCGGCGTGCACGTTTGTGGGCGCGGTAGGCCGCCTTGCGCAGCTCCACCGACTGGGACTTGTCGAACGCCGCCGTCTTCAGCAGCGCCGCCGCTTCGTCACCGCCCATGCGACCCAGCGCGGCCCACGCATCCTGCCGCACCTCCGGCTTCGCGTCGGCTGCCACGGCCTTGAGCGGCCCCGGGTCCTTCTTCGCCAGCAGTGCCGGCACGGCGAGCCGGCGGGGCTCGCTGGCCGTCAGCGCGGCCGGCGCGACGCTCGCGCCCGTGGGACCCAGGGCCACCGGGTCGAAGGGCTTCACTTCCAGGGCCCAGGTCGCGGCCTGGGCGGGGACCAGCGCGGCCAGCACCGACGCGGCGGCGGCGCGCACCGGGGCGTCCGGATCCCCGAGCGCGGTGCGCAGGGCCGGGGCTTCGTTGGCCGCCTTGAGACGTCCCAGCACCCGCGCTGCTTCCTGGCGCACGGCCGCGGGGGCGCTGGCTTCACCCTTGCGCAAGAGTTCCGCGGACGTCGCGACCAGCTCCTTCGCGCCCAGCCGCGAGCCCGCCCACAACAGCCGCTCCCAGGCGGCGGCCAGCGGTTCACGCTTCGGGGGGGACGTGGTGGCCCAGGCTGCGGCGGTGCGCCGTTCCGCGGCCACGAGCGCGCGGGTCAGGCCCGCGGTGTCCACCGCGCCCGGCTCGCGGGCATCGCCCGTCCAGGTGCCCACCAGCAGCGCGGCCTCCTCGCGGGCCTCCGGCTTGTCGTGGCCGAGCAGCGCGATGACCTCCGGCAGGGGCAGCGCGCCCCGCCGGGCGAGGCCCCGTCGCAGCCTTCGCCGCAGCTCCGCGCTCTCCAGCGTGGCCAGCCGGGGCACGAGCTGCGCCGGGTCGCCTTCGCTGGCGAGGTAGGAAGCGGCGGGCTCGGAGATGTCCTCCTGGGTGCTGGCCACGGCGAGGAACTCCACCCGCGTGCGGTCCTTCGGGAAGAGCGCGTCCAGCGCCTTGCGCGCGGTCTCGCGCAGCTCGTCGTCATCCTCGTCCAGCGCGGCGGCCAGGGCCTTCTCCGCCTCCGGGTCGCCGAGCTTGCCCAGCTCCTTCGCCACGGTGATGCGCACCTCGTCGTCCGTGTCGGAGTCCGCGAGCAGCGCCTCCAGCTTCACCCGGGCGCGCTCTCCGCCGATGGCGCGCAGGCCCCGCACGCCGGCCTGCTGGTGCTCGGGCGACGTGCCCTCGACCGCGGCGACCTCCACCTTCTCCTCGATGCGGCGGCGATCCTCGCCCTCGGGCAGTCGGCTGGCGAGCCGGCCCAGGGCCTCGATGGCGGCCAGCACCATGTCCTCTTCGGCGGGCGCCTCCGGGGTGCCACCGCCGGCCACCAGCTCCAGCTCGGAGAGGGCGCGCGCATCGCCCAGTGTTCCCAGCGCGAGCAGGGCCCGGCCGCGCTCCTCGGGCTCTCCGGCGCGCGCGTACAGCAAGAGGGGTCGCAGGGCGCTCACGCGGCGCTGGTGCGCCACGCCTTCGGCCGCGGGCAGCATCAGCTCACGGGCCCCGGCGCGGAGGATCTCCTCCAGCGGCTCCACCGCCGCGCCCTGCTCCACCACGCGCTTCGAGTAGCGCGCCACCGCCTCCGCGCGCACGGTGACGTCGCGGTCGGTGAAGAGCGAGACGAGCAGCGCGTCCTGGCCCTCGTTCTTGCCGTGTTCGAGCTCCGCGGCGACGGCCTTGCGGACCTCCAGGTCGTTGCTGCGCACGGCCACCTTGAGGAAGCGCACGGCGAGCGCCGCGTCGCGCTTCTTCAGGTCGCGCTCCTCCTCGTCCAGCTTCTCCTGCTCCGGCGGCCAGGTGAGCTGCATCGCGGATGTCACGCACGCGAGGCGCACGGTGGGCGCGTCGTCCTCCACGCTCTGGCGCGCGAGCACGTCCAGCGCTTCGGGACGGCGCGTGCGGCCGAGCGCGGCCACCAGCTTCGTGCGCTCTGGAATCTCCGTCGCCACCGACAGGCGCGCGGCCAGCGCCGCCACGGCGGCCGGGGTCCCCAGCCGCGCGAGGGCCTCCTGCCCGCGACGCACCACCGCCGGGACCTCCGAGCGCAGGAAGGTGCCCAGCACCTCCACCGCCCGGTCATCCCCACGCCACGCGAGCAGCTCCGCGGCGCGCAGCCGCAGGTCCTCGTGCTCGCTGCCCATCGCGCGGCCCAGCGCCTCGGTGACGCGTGAGTCGTTGGCGCCCGCCAGCCGCTCGATAACACCCACGCGCAGATCGGCGTGCTCGCTGCCCAGCGCGGCCAGCAGCGGATCCAGGCTGCCCGGCGGGCTCAGCTTCTCCAGCAGCTCGAAGGCCGACTTGCGCACCTCCGGCAGCGGCGAGTTGAGCGCCGCGGTGACGCGCGGACGGGCCGCGTCGCCGCGCTCCGCCAGCTCCTCCAGCGCCGCGCGCGCCACGTCGGGCGCGAGCGAGGCCAGCGCGAGCGCCAGCGGCTCATCGCTGCCGGCGGGGTACAGCTCCTTGAGGCCCGCGAGCGCCGCGCGCCGCACGAGCTGGTGCGGATCCTCCAGCGCGCGCAGCAGGGCGGCCACGGCGGCGGACGTGCCCGCGTAGCCCTCCTGCGTGAGCTTCACCACGCGGTCCACGGCGTCGCGGCGGACGCGGTGCCCTTCCTCGTCGCCCGCGGACACCTGCCGCAGGAGGCCCACGTAGGCGCCAAACGCCAGCCGGCGCAGGTGCTGCCGCTCCGCCTGCGTCGCCGACTGCGGCGTCGCCATGGCGTCCGTGCTGCCCTCGGGGGGCTTCACCGCGGAGAAGAGGCGGCGCAGCCAGCTCTTGCCCGTGGCGGACGCCGTGCCCTGCTTCTCCAGGGTGGACGGCTGCACCACGTGCGACGCGCCCTCGGCCGTCTCCGGCTTCCAGGGGGCGTCCAGCGAGCGGGGCCGCGCGACCTTCTGCGCCTCGCGGAAGTAGTCCAGCGGCTTGTTGCGCAGCAGCAGCACCTGGGCCGCCGCGTAGCGCTGCTCCGGCTGTCCGCTGGAGAGGGCCTCGGCGAGCCCCACGACGCGCTTGGCCCGGTCCTCCTCCGAGGGCCAGTCCTTCATGTCGCCGGCCTTCTCCGGGCGCGGCGGCAACAGCACCTCCACCAGGTGCGCGCGGTACGCGTCCGGCTCCGTGCGCAGCTCCAGCGCGCGGGCCGCGGCGTAGCGCACCTCCGGCCGTCCGCTGGACAGCGCGCTCGTCAGCAGGTCCGGCGGTCCACCGTCGCGGCTGGCGCGCAGGTCGCGGGCGAGCACGATGGCGAACACCATCTCCTGCACCTCGCGCGCGGCGTCCTCCAGGCCGTGCAGCAGGCCACCGTCGCCCTCCGGGCCCAGGGCCGCGAAGGCGAGGATGGCGCCCAGCCGGATGGGCAGGTGCTCATGGCGCAGGTTCCCGGTGAGCACCGGCAGCGCGCGCACATCGCCCAGGCGCGACAGGCCGTCCGCCGCCCACGAGCGGGCCGCGACCAGCGAGTGGCCCAGGGCGTCCAGCAGCGCGCCCTCGTCACCCCGGCGACTGGCGGTGGCGAGCCCGCGCGCGCCCTGCTCCTGGAGCTCCGTCAGCTCGTGCGGCAGGAGGACCGTGGCGTAGAAGCCCAGCAGGCGCCGCGAGCCCAGCGTGGCCAGCGCGCGCGACGCGCGGATGCGCAGGGGGACGAGGTAGCCGGGCGGGTACATCCGCTCCAGGTCCTTGTCGGTGATGAGCCCGCGCATGGGCTCGATGATGTCCTCCGCGCCGCGCGGGGCGAGCAGCTCCGCGGCCCGCACGCGCACCGGCAGCGCCGTGGCCGCGATGCCCGCGAGCAGCGGCCCGTTCTCGCTCGGGATGAGCTTGTCGAGCGCGTCCAGCGCGGCGACGGCCACCTCCAGGTGCTCGTCCTGCACGCGCTTGAGGAGCGCGGAGCGCAGCGGCTCCGAGGGCGCGTGGATGGAGCCCTTCGCGGCCTTCTCGCGCAGCGCCGGGTGCGTGGAGGCGAGCGCGGCCAGGTGCGGCTCCGGCTTCTCCTTGCCCGCGAGCTTCACCCACGCCTCGTAGGCGGCGGTGGCCACGCTGACGTCGCGGTCCTCCACGGACTTCTTCAGCCGCTCCTGCGCCCAGTCCTCCGTCCCACGCTGCGCGAGCACCTCCACCGCGCGGTTGCGCAGGTCCGGGAAGCGGCCCGCCAGCGCCCGGTCCAGCGCCTTCTTCGGCTCCTGCTCGTTCCACGCCCACAGCGTGCGGAACGCCTCGCCGCGCACCTTGCCGGACTCGTCCTCCAGCGCGTCACCGAGTAGCGGCTCCGCGCCCTCCGCCTTGGCGCCCAGCTTCACCAGCCGGTCCAGGCCGCGCACGCGCACGTCCTCGTGACCGGAGCGCAGCGCGGCCTCCGCGGCGGACAGGGGCGCGTCCACGTCCAGCGCCACCACGGCCTCCAGCGCCGCGGCGCGCACGTCCGCGTCCGCGTCGTCCAGCATCCACACCAGCCGCTCGCGGGCGCGCGGATCCTGCAACGCCTGGAGCGCGGCGGCCGCCTGCCTGCGGATGGTCGACTCGTCCTCGCGCGACAGCTGCAACAGCGCGCCCAGCGCCCGTCCGTCTCCCAGCTGCGCCAGGCCCCGAGCCCCTCGCACCGCCGTGTCCGGCATGCGGCACGCCATGGCGGCCAGCAGCGGCTCCAGGTCGGCCTCCGTCAGCGCCGCGCCCTTCTTCGCGTTGGCGAAGAGCAGCTCGCGCGAGGCCGTCACCTCCGCCTCGATGGTCTGGACGTTGGTGATGCCCGCGGCGCGCTTGCCCTGCACCGCCAGCATCCGGGCCACGTCGCGCACCGAGCGGGCGAACTCCTCGTCGCGCGCCTCCAGCGTGAGGGCGAGCGAGCGCCGCTCCAGCACGCGCACCGCGAAGGCCACGCGGCGCACGTCCCGGTCCTCGTCGTCCAGCGCGCGCGCCACCAGCGGTTGCAGGCGCGGGTCTCCCAGCAGCCCCGCCCCCGACGCGCGCAGCAGCACCTCCACCTTGAGGGGCGAGGGGCCGCGCTCGAAGGCGGTCTTCAGGGGCTCCGTGCTGCCCTTGGGCGAGACGGTGACGAGCGCGTCCAGCGCGGCCTCGCCCACGTCGGGCTTCGCATCCGCCAGCTTCGCGGAGATGAGCCCCGGCACCAGCGGCGACGTGCCACCCAGCGTCGCGAGCAGGCGCAGGCCCTGGATGCGCATGTCGGAGAAGCGCGAGTCGAGCGCGGCGCGAGGGGCGGCGAGCGGCGACTCCGTCTCCAGCTTCGAGAGGGCCTCCAGCGCCGCGACGCGCACCGAGCGGTCGTCGTCGTTGAGCCGCTCGCGCAGCTTCGCCCGCGCCGCCGTGTGGCCGTGCGTGCCCAGCTCCGTGGCCGCGAGCCTGCGCGCCTCCGGGGCCTTGTCCGTGGCGAGGACGCCCAGCACGAACTCCAGCGCCTCCGGCTCCTGCAGCGCCACGGCCTCGCGCACCGCGGCCTCGCGGCGGGGGAGGGCGGCCTTCAGCGCCTCGGTGAGCACGTCGAAGCCGTGCGCGTACGTCACCGTCTCGTCGGTGGGCTTGCCGTCCGTGCCCAGCGTGATGCGGGTCACGGTGCGCGCGTCGCCGCCCGCGAACACGTAGCCCAAGAGCTGCTTCGCCTGACGGGGGTTCACCGGCGGCGCGTAGGCCACCGCGTGCACGCCCTTCGTGCCCAGCTCGAAGGTGCGCGGCTTGCGGCGCTCGTCCAGCCGCCAGACCTTGAGTTTGCCGTCGCCGCCCACCGACGCGATGCGCTCCTCCGGCTCGTGGCCTGCTTCCGCCGGGGGCGTGGGCGGGAACACCAGCCCGTGCACCGGCCCCGCGTGCCCGCTGTCCTTGTCGCCGCGGACCTCGAACTCCACCGCGCCGACGAGGTACCAGATGCGCAGCTTCCCATCGTCGCCCGCGGAGACCAGCCGGCCGTCGCGCGGCGTGAAGGCCAGCGCGCGCACCGCGCCCTCGTGGCCCGTCATGTCCCGGCGCGCGCCGGAGGCCACCGTGAACGAGCGCACCACGCCGTCATCGCCCGCGCAGCCGACGTACGTGTGCGTGGGGTCCACCGCCACCGCGCGCAGCGGCTGCGAGGACGCGCTCCACTCCTTCAGCTTGCGCGTGCTCTCCCAGTCCCACGCGCGCACGAAGCCGTCCATGCCGGCCGTGTAGAGCACCTTGCCGTCCGGGCTCGCCGCCAGCGCCGTGCACCCGCCCGGGTGCGCGCCGTGGAGCTGGAACTGCACCGCGCCGTCGGTGAGCGACCCGAAGCGCACCGTGCCGTCCGCGCCCGCCGCGGCGAAGCGCTCTCCGGACAGCGCGAGCGCCAGCACGTGGGAGGGCAGCGCCGCCGTCCAGAGGACCTTGTTGTTGGCGGCGTCATACGCGGTGAGGCGGCTGTCCGCCGCGGCGCGCGTGCCCCCGACGAGCAGCAGGCGGGCATTGGCCGCGAGCGCACGGACCTTCTCGATGTTGCCGATGGAGAGGTTGGCCATGGTGTCGTTGTCCTAGATGCCGCCGAGCTGCACGCCCGGGTGAGCCGCACGCAATTGCACCAGCGAGGCCAGGCAGCTCTGCCACTCGCCCTTCGCCACGGAGCCGGTGAACTCGCCCAGCACGGGCGCCACCACGCGGGCGAAGCTCTCGTCTTCCAGGCCCAGATCCCTCACCAGCTCCACCACGCGGCGCTTGGCCACGCTCGCGGACAGCCGGCGCTGCACGTCGCCCTCGCGCGCTTCCTTCGCGCGCCCGGGCGGCAGGCCGAACAGCATGCGCCGCAGGAACGCGCGCAGGGACTCCACGTCGGAGAAGCGCGTCGTGCCGCCCGCCTCCCGCGTGTCCTTGCCGCCGCCCGCGGGCTTCCAGCCCTCCGGCAGGTGCAGCGGCCGGTGCTTCTCCCAGAGCAGCCGCACCGCGAACAGGCCCACTTCCCGGTCCGCGCTCTGCATCAGCCCCGACAGCCGCTCCGCCCCGCCCAGCCGCGCGTAGTGCCGGCGGATGAGCTCCACCGCCACCTCGCGCGTGCTGCGCTTGGGGGACTCCGTGAGCGCGAACACCTTGCCCGCGTCCAGCTCCTCCGGCTGCAGCGTGTGGCGCGCGTCCGCCCCCGCCTCGCCCGCGTTGAGCAGGGCGTCATACGCCAGGTTGCGGATCTCCTTCGCGTCCGAGTCCGCCAGCTCGTACACCCGCGTCTGGTAGCCCCACGCGCGCAGCTCCGAGCGGGCGATGGTCAGCGCGAAGCGGCGCACGTCGTCGCGCGCGTCCAGCAGCGCGGGCCACAGCCTCTCCGCCGTGTACGCCTTGCGCGGCGCCCGGGGCTTCAAGTCATAGGACTTGGACTCCGGCTGCTCCGGCCCGATGCCCGGGTGGTGGCAGCGCAGGTACGTCTGCGCGAACGTGCGCACCGGCGGCGGCTGCTTCGCGCCCAGCGCAAGGTCGAACAGGCGCTCCAGGCCCTGCGCCGCGTCGCCCGTGTCGCTGAAGTCCGCGGGCACCACGTTCTCCAGCAGGTAGCGGTGCGCGAAGTCGTGCAGCGTGGGGTCCGCGCGCCGCGCGAGCGCCAGCAGCCAGGGCACCGTGAGCTGCCGCGCGGTGAAGAGCTTGCGGTTGCCCAGCAGCGCCAGCGCCGTCTCGCGGTGCTTCGCGCTGAACACGAGCCCCTTCACCCGCTCCACGTCCAGGCCCGGCAGGCTGTCCGCGCGCGTGAGCCACTGCGCCGCCTGACGGCCCAGGCGCGGATGGGACACGAGGTCCAGCAGCCACTCCGGCCCGATGTCCGCCGGCTTGTACGCGCCGAGCGCCTTCATCACCGTGTCTTCCACGGTGCGCTGCCGCGACGCGCGCTTCGCCTCCAGCAGCGTCTGCTTCCAGAACGCCGCGGGCATCTCCCCGGCGGCGTACTTGGAGGACACGTAGCCCGTGGCCCACTTGAGCTGCTCCTGCGTGCCCAGGATGAGCTCCCGCAGGAAGTCCTGCGTGAGCTCCGCCCGGTCGAAGGACTGCTCCAGCGCCTTCGCCGCGAAGGCCGCCGTGGGCTTCGTGGTGAGTAGCCGGCCCAGCAACTCCAGCCCCAACTCGCGCGGCTTGCGCTTCTCCAGCGCGGCGGCGGCGAACGCCTTGACGTCGTCCTCGCCTGATTCCACCAGCTCCGCGAGCCGGTCCGCGGACAGGTCCTGCGCGTGCCCGCGCGCGTACTCGATGGCGTACGCGCGGGCCTTGTCGCTGGGGGAGAGCAGCAGCGCGAGCACCGCGTCATGCAGCCCGGCCGCGCGCAGCTTGCCCTGGTGGAACTCCGGCGAGCCCTGGAGCGTCTCCACGAGGAAGTCGTGCGCGGTGCCCAGCGGCCGGCGCGCCAGCCGGTCCAGCCACGCGGGCGTCACCTTGCGCAGCGCCTCCGGGAAGTCCTTGCGCAGGCCCTGGATGGCGAACTTCGCGGCGGGGTCCGAGCCGCAGGTGTCCAGGAGGCGCATCAGCGCGTCCGGCGAGCGCTTCCACGCGTCCGGGTACATGCGCTGCTTCACCATGTCCGCGGGCGGCTGGATGGAGAAGCGCGACGCGGTGTAGTTGCGGCTGTTGTGCGCCCAGACGTGGTGCGCCACCCAGCACGACGACCAGGACGTGTCCGGCGTGTAGTGGCGAAGCACCTCCACCGCGAACTGCGGGTAGAGCTCCGGCACGGCCGCGCCCAGCTGGCGCAGGAAGCGCCACGCGCGACGCTGGAGGTAGGTGAGGGTGCCGGTGCCCACCTCGCGCGAGCGGTGGCTGCCGCGCTCGGTGTCGAAGCGCCACGCCAGCACGCCGAACAGCTCCGCGTCGTGGCGCGCCTCCGCGAGCTTGTAGATGCGCTTGAGGCCCGCCCACAGGCCGAACTTCAGGGGCGCCTCTCGCGCGAGCGTGAGCAGGGCGGCCCGCGCGGGCTCGCTGTTCTTCTCGTACAGGGACACCAGCAGGTCCGCGAGCGCGAACCGCGCGGGCAGGGGCACGTCCTTCTGCGCGAGGAAGCGCTGCCACGCTTCGTGGGAGCCTTCGCGCCGGGCACGCTTCTCACGGTGCTGCTGCGCCCGCGCCAGCGTCATCCTCAACGCGTCGAAGTCGAGCGCGCCCTGCGGCAGCGGCGTGTCCGACGGCGGCTCGTCCTGGTCCAGGAAGGCCAGCACGGCCTCGGCGAGGTCCGGTGCCTCCGCCCGGGCCAGACGTTCGAGGTCTGCTGCGCTCAGCGCGTCGCTCGCGGTCATGGGTCGGGGGGTTTAACACACCTCCCCGTCACCGCGAGGCACGAGACGCACCGGCGTCACCACTGAATCGTGGGTACCACCACCTCCTGCGTGTCGTCCGTCCCCACCGTCACGTCCTGCCGGTACGACAGCCACTTGCCGCCGCCCTTGTGGTGCAGCACCACCAGCGTGTAGGGCCCGGGCGCCACGTTGCTCCAGCTGTCGTTGCCCTGGGACCCCGTGCGCAGGGCCGACCAGTGCAGCTGCTCCCGCTCCTCGTCCGATTTGGGCAGCGGTATCGGACCCGGGAAGAGGAAGGTCTGGCCCTGGGCCCCGCGCTCGCCCCAGCGCACCGTCACCGTGGCGCCCTTCGGAAGCAATTGGAACTCCGTCCGGGTCACGCGGTGCGCCTCGACGCGCACGGTCTTGTAGGGCGCCGCGTACTCCTCGCTCCGGGCTCGGGGGCCCACCACGTAGTCGCCGGGCTCCAGGTCGCGGAAGACGGTCAGCCCGTCCCCTTCGGAGAGGAAGTTCTTGGCCTCGAAGGCCCCCACCTCCCGGGCGGACACCATGGCTCCGTGGGGCTGGCCGTCCGGGCCCGTCACCCGCACCTCCAGGCGCGTCTCCCCCACGAGGCGCAACTCGAGCGTGTCCTCGGTGGGGCCCAACGTGCGCTCGATCGACGCGTAATCCGACCCCGGGTGCCGCGCGGTGAGCACGTAGGGCCGGGACTCCACGGCGGGCAGCGTGAAGGTGCCGTCCGGGCCGGTGGTGGCATCCAGGAAGGAGTTGAAGCCGCTGTAGCCCATGAGGTCCTCGTCCTCCTGCGCCGCCACGTCCTCCGCCTTCACCGCGTCGCGCGGCAGTTGCAGGGAGACCTCCACCCCCGCCAGCGGCTTGCCGGTGGCGTCGTCCACCACGCGGCCCCGCACGGTGTGCCCCGTGTCGATGCGCACCTCGCCCAGGTCCACGTCGCGGCCGGCGGGCACCTTCACGTCGCGCTGGGTGAGCGCGTGGCCCGGGACCTGGAATGTCAGGTGTTCGAGGCCGGGCTTGTCCACGAAGACGGTGAAGGCCCCGCGCGGGTCGCGCACGGCCTCCTCGTTCACGCTGAAGCGGGTGATGGGCGCGCCATTGCCCTTCACCAGGCGGCCGGTGATGCGGCCCTGGGTGGCGAGGACGATGCGCACGGCCAGGCTCCTCGTGTGGGCGACGACGTGGGGGTCACCCTGGTCGTGCATCCACCGGCTCATCTGCTCGTGCAGCTCCTCGTCGGTCTCGTCGCCGTCCCGCTCGGGGATGGGCTCCTCGGGGGGCTGGGGCATCGCGTAGCCGGGCTTCTGCGCCACCAGCTCGTAGTCCGCGTCCCGGGCCAGGTGCTCGAGGACGAAGCGGCCGTCGGGGCCGGTCTTCACCGACACGGGCGCATAGGTGCGGACGTCGTTGGCGCTGTCCGGCCGGGCGTTGGCCTCCACGTCGACGCCCGCCAGGGGCTCGCCCCGCGCGTCCACGACCACGCCCGCGATGCGGCCATCCAGGTCCAGGTGCAGCGACAGCTCCACGGTCTCCGAGCCCCGCACCTCCACGCGCTCGGGCATCCGGTGCTCGTAGCCGCCGCCCGTGGTCGCCCGCACCCAGACGGCATAGGCGCCCGGCGGCAGGCCCCGGAGGGTGAAGTGGCCGTCCTCCTCCGTGGAGCCGGCGAAGGCGGCGCGCTCCCCGCTCTCCGACGTCTCCGGGTCCACCTTCACGGCTTCCTTCACCAGGGTGACGTCCACGTCGTGGACGGGGGCTCCGTCGGAGTTCGTCACGGTGCCCCGCACCGTCGCGCCGGCGTCCAGGGCCAGCCGCAGCCCGGAGGCGGGGGCCTGGACCTGGAGCTTGCGCGGCAGGAGCCCCTCCGCTTCCGCGGTGAGGGTGCCGGTGAGGGGCTTGTCCAGCTTGAGGACGAAGTGGCCCGTCTCGTCGGAGGTCGCGTCGAAGGTGCGGACCTGATGACGGGGGGGATGCTGGCTCTTATACACATCTCCGAGCCCACGAGACG
>NZ_RAWB01000260.1 GCF_003612055.1 Corallococcus llansteffanensis | reverse complement strand
CAGCACCGCCGACAGCCGCCCGTGGGCGAGGTTGTCCTCCAGCCCCGCCCCGGTGGTGGCGACACGCACCGTGTCCCCGGAGCGGGCGCAGAACGCGTCCAGCCGTTCAATCTGCCAGAGCGCCCGCGCCCACTCGCCGCCGCGCGCCTCGCGAGGCCACTTGCGCCACGCGGCGAACAGCGGGAAGCCGCCAATGAAGGGGAAGCCCCGGGTCACCAGCGTGAAGCACTGCAGCTTCACCCCCGCCTCGCGCAGGCGGGGGAAGTCCACGTGCCCCTCCGTCGACCGTTCGCACAGGTCGCGGTTCCACATCAGCGAATCCGCGTGGCTGTCCGCGATGCACCAGCGCCGATGCAGCTCCTTCACGTCACCCATGCCAGCAGTCTTCGCCACCGCCTCCCGCGATGACAAGCACCCGTGACGCGCTTCAGCTCCAGTCCGAGCCGCCGTCGTCGTCCTCCGGCCAGACGTCATCCTCCAGCGGGAGGCCCGCTTCCGCCTCCCCCGCGGTGCCCTCGAGGGCGTCCGTCCGCACCTCCGCCACCTCGCGCAGCGCCTCCGGAGGACCATAGGGCCGCCCCGCCGCGCCCAGCAGGGCCCGGAGCGCGTCCCGCAGCTCCGCGCCCGTCTGGAAGCGGGCGTCGCGGTCGCGCTGCAACACCCGCTGGAGCACCTCCCGCATCCCCTCCGACAGCCCCCGCGTCGCATGCTCCACGTGCGACGGCGCGAGGCACGCCATGCGCGCGGCCATCAACGGCGCGGGAAGCCAGCTGGGCGTCTCCGCGCACAGCCCCCGCGCGCCGGGCACGGGCTGGGCCTGCTGCGCGGCGCGCTCCACGTCCTCCAGGTCCAGCAGGTGCAGGCCGGTGAGCAGCTCCAGGAGCACCATCCCCAGGGAGAACAGGTCCGCCCGGCCATCCAGCGGCTGTCCCTCCAGGGCCTCCGGCGAGGCATAGGCCACGTCCCCGCGCACGAGCCCTGGCTCAGTTACCACGCGGCCGGGCAGCCGCGACCACGCGAGCGCGAAGTCCGCCAGCCGCACCCGCCCGTGCACATCCACGCGCACGGAGCGGGGGCTGACGTCGCGGTGCACGACGCCCACGGGGTGGCCCCTCGAGTCCTCCAGCGCGTGGGCATGGTGGAGCGCATCCGCCACCTCCGCGCCCACGTACGCGGCGAACGCCTCCGAGAAGGGCCGCCGCCGCAGCGCCGCGAAGCTGGACAGCGTCTCCAGGCAGGGGCCGTCCACGTACTCCATGACGAGGTGGGGCGCCCCGTCGTGCACCCGCACCAGGTACACCGGCGCGATGGCCGGGTGGCTCAGCCGCATGAGCAGCTTCACCTCCTCGCGCAGCCGCGCCCGCCCCACGTCGTCCCCGACGTCGCGCAGGCGCTTGATGAGCACCAGCCCGCCCGGCGTGCGCGCGTAGTGCCGGCGGGCGAGCAGCAGCTCGCCACCGGCGCGCGACCCCAGGTAGCGCACCAGCTCATACGACGTGGCCCCGGTGGAGAAGAGGATGAACGGCCGGGACGTGGACTGCGCGGGGGGATGGGTGGCCATCGTGGATGACGCTCCTTCGCAAGGCGCTTCCCGGGGGTGGGAAGGCATGAGGAAGACCTCACGCCCGCGTCCTACCACCCGGGTCAGACATCCCCATCCGACCCCACCGGATGTTTCCCCGACTAAAAAGGAAACGGCCCCCGCGCTGACGCGGGAGCCGTCCCCTTCAAGCCTGTTCCTGCCTTCGCGATGCTACGTACGAGGCGGGGACGACTACTGGTCCAGCTTCTTCACGGGCGCCACGAGGGTGACGTCGCGGGCGACCATGTCCTTGCCGTCCATCACGTACGAGGCGCGCACCTGCGAGCCTTCCTTGATGTCGTCCAGCTTCACCGCGCGGCTGCCGTTGTCCATGACCGCCGTCTTGTCGTTCGTCTTGATCTTCAGCTCGCGGTTGCTGGTGTCCACCACCGTCAGCGTGTCACCCGACTTGGACAGCACGCGACCGTTGATGGTCGTGGCCGCGGCCGTCGCGCCGGCCATGCCCGAGCCGCCCTGGGCCAGGTCCTCGTTCAGGTCCTCGTTGCGGTTGGCCTGGGCCTCGGCGAGGTCCTTCTCCTCCTCACGGACCTCCTGGTTGGCCCCGGCGATCTTCTCGTTGGCGTCATGGCGCGCCTCGGCGACCTCCTCATTCGCCTCGCGCTGCGCGGAGCCGATCTCCTTGTTGGCGTCCTGCTGCGCCGCGGCCAGCTCCTTGCCCTCTTCCTGACGCGCTTCCGCGGTCTCCTGCGCGGCTTCCTGGCGAGCCTCGGCGACGTCCTCGCGCTGCTCCTGGACGTCGTCCTTCTTGCAGCCCGCGACCATCGTCAGCCCCGCCACCGCCGTGACCGCAATCATGAGCTTCCGCATGTGACTGCCCCCTGTGTGATGTGTTCTGGAAGCCGGTGGATTTGTTCCCCGGCGTTGGGCAGAAACTGGTCGCTCCCCCCGTACCTGCACAGGGGTTGTCGGGGACGGATCCAGGACACAGGGGCGGCGTCCGGAGGCGGGAGGCCCTGGTCGCCTGCCTGCTTGGAAGGGGGAAGAAGCGCACCGAGGCGGGAAAAATCCGTCCGTGGATGCCGGACACGGGCCCCTTCGTGAAGGAGGCTGTGCGTTGACAGGGCAGAACCGCCCTTGTACTGGCAGCGGCGGGTTCCCTGGAGTCGGGAAGCGGGCCGGAAGGAGTCGTGACGCCGTGACGGTGTGGGTCAACGGAGAAGCGCGAACGCTGCCGGAGGGCAGCACCCTTTCGTCCCTGTTGACGCTGCTGGAGTTGAGCAGCGGTCCGGGGGTGGCGGTGGAGGTGAACGCGGAGGTGGTGCGCCGCGCGCGTCACCCCGAGCACCGGCTGCTGGACGGGGACCGGGTGGAGATCGTCACCTTCGTGGGTGGCGGGTGAGTGCAGGCCCAGGGGAGGACACGGTCATGAGCGGCATCGCGGACAAGCCTTTCACGCTGGCGGGGGTGACGTTCACCTCGCGGCTCATCGTCGGCACGGGGAAGTACCCCAGCCACGAGGTGATGAAGCAGTGCCACGACGCCTCCGGCGCGGAGCTCGTCACGGTGGCGGTGCGGCGCCTGGACCTGAAGGCCACGGGTGAGGCGTCGCTGATGAACTGGATCGACCGCAACAAGCTGCGCCTGCTGCCCAACACGGCGCTCTGCTACACGGCGGACGACGCGGTGCGCACCTGCCGGCTCGCCGAGGAGCTGGGCATGAGCAAGTGGGTGAAGCTGGAGGTCCTGGGCGACGAGAAGACGCTCTACCCGGACGTCGAGGAGACGCTGAAGGCGGCGCGCATCCTGGTGAAGGAGGGCTTCGTCGTGCTGCCGTACACCAGCGACGACCCCATCACCGCGCGCAAGCTGGAGGACGCGGGCTGCGCGGCGGTGATGCCGCTGGCGGCCCCCATCGGCAGCGGGTTGGGCATCCGCAACCCGCACAACCTGCGGCTCATCCGCGAGGTGGTGAAGGTGCCCGTCATCGTGGACGCGGGCGTGGGCACCGCGTCCGACGCGGCCATCGCGATGGAGCTGGGCGTGGACGCGCTGCTCATGAACACCGCCATCGCGGGCGCCCGGGATCCGGTGCGCATGGCCGTGGCAATGAAGAAGGCGGTGGAGGCCGGCCGCGACGCGTACCTGGCCGGACGCATCCCCCGCAAGGCGTACGGCTCCGCGTCCAGCCCCATCGAAGGGCTCGTCGAGTAGTGCCCTCCCTGCCCCGCCTCGTCGTCATCACCGACTGGCGCCTTTCCCGGACGCGGCTCCTGGCCGCGCTCGCCCGGGCGCTGGAGGCGGGGCCCGACGTCGCCGTGCAGCACCGCCATCCCGAGGCCTCCGGCCGCCTGTTCCTGGAGGAGGCCCGGCTCGTGGCGGACGTGTGCCGGGCCCGGGGGCATGCGCTGTTCGTCAACGGGCGGCTGGACGTCGCGTTGCTCGTGGGGGCGCACCTGCACCTGCCCGCCTCGGGCCCCTCCCCTCTCGACGTGCGGCCCCACCTGCCGCCCGGCCGGCTCGTCAGCGTGGCGGTGCATGACGCGCGCGAGGCCGCGGGCGCGACGGGGGCGGACCTGGCGCTGGTGAGCCCGGTGTTCGCTCCCGGCTCCAAGCCGGGGGACACGCGCGCCACGCTGGGGCCGGAGGGATTCCAGGCGCTCGCGGCCCGGCTGCCCTGTCCCGCCCTGGCGCTGGGAGGCCTGACGCCCGAGCGTGCGCGCGGGATGCCCGGGATCCGGGGCGTCGCGGTCATCTCCTCGGTGCTGGAGGCGGATGACCCACGCGAGGCGGCCCTCGCGTTGCTGGACGCATGCGCGGCCCCGCGCGGTTGAGGCGCGCTATGCTGCGCGGCCGTGAATCCCTCCGCGACCTCCGCTGAACTGCGCCCGCTCGCCATCGGGGAGCTCATCGACCGCGCCGCGACGTTCTGGCGTGCGCACCTGAAGCCCCTGTTCGTGCTGTGTCTGGGGTTCGACCTGATCAACTACATCGCGGTCAAGCTCTTCACCTTCGCGACCGCGCGGTGGGCGGGCTCGCTGCCGGGGCTGCAGGGGCCGCGCGCGGGAGCGGATCCGTCGGAGACGCTGACCCAGTCGGGCATCGCGCTGGGGTTGATGGGCGTGCTGTGGCTGTTCCTGGTGTGGAACTTCTGGGTGGCCACCACGGCGGCGGCCCGGTTCGTGGTGCCCGCGCTGCTGGGAGAGCCGGTGCGTCCCTCGGAGGGACTGCGCCGCGCGGTGTCCCGGCTGGGCACGCTGACGGTGACCTACCTGCTGTCGATGGCGTGGTCCCTGGGCGTGACGATCCTCCTGTGCCTGCCGGGATCCGTGGTCATGGGGCTGGGCGTGGTGGCGGCCGTCACGGGCAAGGGCTCCGGCGGCAGCACGGCGGCGAGCGTGGCGCTGATCATCATCGGCGCCATCCTGCTGGGCCTGGGGGCGCTGGCGGCGGTGCTCTGGTACTTCCTGCGCTTCATGTTGCTGCCGCCGGTGCTGGCGATGGAGGACGTGGGAGCGTGGGCGGCCTTCAAGCGCTCCGGAGCGCTGCTGTCGGGCCGTGTCGAGCCGGGCTTCATGGGCCGGGGGACGGTGCGGGCCATGGTGCTGTCCACGGTGGTGGGCGGCATCCTCGTCGCGGTGAGCCTGGTGTCAGGCCTGCCCGCGTGGATCGTGCGGCTGACCTATGGCGGCAACCTGTTGGATCCAGCGGCGCAGGCGGCCATTCCGCAGGCGCTGCTGGTGCCCGCGGAGCTGTTGCAGGTGGTGGGGCAGTCCTTCTTCACGCCGCTGAGCTTCGTGGTGTCGGCGTTCTTCTACGTGGACATGCGCGTGCGACGGGAAGGCCTGGACCTGGAGCGCCGGCTCGCGACCGCGGAACCGACGACGCTGTCCGTCTGACGCCCAGGCCCCGTGCCCGCCCTGCCGCTCATCTTCCTGCTGTCCGCCCTGCCCTGCGCCGACCGGGAGGCCCTCGCGCATCGGCTCGAGGACACGGCGCGCGTCCGCCCCCAGGAGCTCAACGCGGAGGTGAACCGGCTGGTGGAACGACTGGAGGGCGTGCCGCTTCCACCGGGGACCTCCGGCCAGACGGCCGCGGACCGGGCCCACCAGCTCACGGTGTACCTGGAAGCGGTGTGCGCGCTGGAGGCGGAGCGAGCGCAGGCTGGTGGGCCCGAGGGCGCGAGCGAGCCGGAGCGGCTGCGCGCCATCCTCGACCGGTCGGAGTTCGCGAGGGCCCGGCAGCGCAACAGTGACGTGCTGACGCGCCTGCTGCGGGAGCTGGAGAACTGGCTGGAAGGCCTCTTCGAGTCCAAGGGCGCGCAGGGCTTCGCGGTGGCCACGCGAGCGGTGATGCTGGGCGTGGCGCTGGCGGTGGTGCTGTTCGGCGTGCTGCGCGTGCGCTGGCGCAGGGGCCGGAAGGTCGTCGCCGCGCAGGAGATAGAAGGCGCCGCGCAGCCCCTGGAGCTGGACACGCCCGGTGAGCACCTGGGCCGGGCCCGCACCGCATTGGAGACGCAGGACGCGCGCGAAGCCATCCGTGAAGGCCTGCTGGGCCTGCTGTCCACGCTGGAGCAGCGCAAGCTGGCGAGGCCGGACCGCGTGAAGACGAACCGGGAGCTGGCCGCGGAGCTGCCCACGCGAGGAGCGCCCGCGCGGGTGACGGGAGAAGTGGAGCGGCTGGTGGGCTGGTACGACCAGGCCTTCTATTCGCTGGAGCCCGTGCCCCGTGATGAGGCCGCGCGCTTCGTGGAGTCCGTGGAGCGGCTGCACGGCTCGCTCGCGGAGGCCCGGCCGTGAGGAACGCTCGCGTCGCCATGGATCCAGGCTTGCGCCCCGTGCTCGCTGCCACGCTCACGGGGCGACCGCGCGACGTGCTTGCGGAGGCCCGGCCGTGAGGAACGCTCGCGTCGCCATGGCTTCAGGCTTACGCCCCGTGCTCGTTGCCACGCTCACGGGGCAACTGCACACCGCGCTCGCGGAGGCCCGGCCGTGAGGAACGCGCGCGTCGCGGGGGTGCTGGGCCTGCTGATCGCGGTAGCGCTCGCCGTGGGGCTCGCCTCGCGTGAAGCCGCGCCGGACTCCCCCGTGCCGTCCATCACGAACCCTGGCCCCCTGGGGCTCAAGGGCCTCTTCGTGTACCTGCGCGAGGGCGGCCGGGACGTCAGCGCGCAGGAGACGTCCCTGGAGTCGCTTCCTGCCGGCACCCGCACGCTGGTCATCTCCGCGCCCCAGGCCCAGCCGGTGACGAAGGAAGAAGTCGCTTCACTGGAGCGCTTCGTCCAGGGCGGCGGCACGCTCGTGTACCTGTCGCCGCACACACTGGGAAAGCACCAGCCGGGGTTGGAGGAATGGCTGGGGCTGGAGCCCGGCGCGCTGCCGGGCACGAACCACCAGGGCCTCGCCTCCGAGTGGGTGGACCCCGCGGGCGTCACCGTGGACGTGTGGCTGCCCGCGGGCCTGCTGCGCGGACTGTCATCGCTGCGCGTGTCACGCGACCGGAGCCTGCGGATGGAGCACGAAACCGCTGTGCCCCTCGCGGGACTGTCGGGCGTCGGCGTGGTGTGGCGCTGGGGCCTGGGCAAGGGCGAGGTCTACGTGGCCGCGGGTCCGGACCTCGCGGAGAACCGGCGCCTGGAGCTGCTCGACAACCTGCGCTTCTGGGACGCGCTCGCCGACCGGGGCCCGCTTCGCTTCGACGAATTCCATCACGCCGCCGTCACCCGCCCTCCCCTGTCCCAGGGCCTCTGGGTGTTCATCGCGCAGGGGCTCGCGGTGGGCCTCGTGTACGTCGTCTCGCGCGGCACGCGCTTCGGTGCGCCCCGCCCCGTGCGCGTGGAGCGGCACCGCTCGTCGCGCGAGTACGTGCGTTCGCTCGGGTGGCTCATGCGCCGCGCGAAGGTGGAGGCGGAGCTGCTGCCGGAGCTGGACAGCGCCCTGCGGCGGCTCATGCAGGAGCGGCTGGGCATCCCTCCCTCCCTGCCGGACGCGGAGGCCGCGCGGCTCCTGGAGGAGACGTGCGGCGTGCCCGCTCGCGACTACCTGGACGCGAAGGAGGACCTGCTGCGCACCCGGAACCGCGCGCCCGTCCGGCCCGCCGACTACACCCGCCTTGCCCGCCGCTACGCGCACCTGGAGCGCCGGGTGACGGGCCGCGCGGGCGAAGCCCCGGAATGACGAAGGCGCGGCGCCCGGAGCCTTCACGCCCCGGACCCGCGCCTTCTTGTCGCCCGGTACCGGACCGGACCTACAGCTTCTTGCCCGCGGCGAGCATCGCCTCGCCCACGTGCTGGCGGATCTCGGCGACGCGCGCCTCCCAGCTCTCGTGGAAGATCTTCTCCGCGCGCTCACGGTTGGGGCCGGGGTTGTCCGCCAGCGCCGCGTTCACCTGCTTCACGTAGTCCTCGGGCGTGGTGGCGATGCGGCACAGCCCCACCTTGCGCACCTCGGGCAGGTCGGACGACACCACCGGCAGGCCAGACGCCAGGTACTCACGCACCTTCAGCGGGTTGGAGTTGAGCGTCAGCTCGTTGATGACGAACGGGTTGAGCGCCACGTCGAACGCCTTGTTGTAGCCCGGCAGCTCCGCGTACGGCTTGCGGCCCAGCATGTGGATGTTGGGCTGCGCGCGCAGCTTGGAGTCGTCGCAGTCCGGCGTCGTCTTGCCCACGATGACCACCGAGCCCTCCGGGTGCGCCTTCGCGACCGCGACGATGGCATCCTGGTCGATCCAGTCCGCCACCAGGCCGAAGAAGCCGATGATGGGCTTGGGCAGCTTCGCGATGTCCTCCGGGACCTTCGTCTCCGCGTCGCACGCCTTCACGAAGTGCGTGAAGTCCGTGCCGTGGCGCACCAGCACCGTGCGCCGGTTCACCTTCTTCTTGTTCTCGTACAGGCGCTCCGCGGACGTGATGCACATGTCCGCGCGGCGCAGCAGGCGCTCCTCCAGTTCCGCGATGTGCTTGCCGTTCGTGTCGCTGAACGCGCTGAACTCATCCACGCAGTGGTAGACGACGAAGTCCTCGCCCAGCGTGCCAGACACCGGCGCGGACGCGGGCAGGAAGCTCCAGGAGATGGGCCGCTCGAACTTGAGCTGCTTCATCGCCCGCAGCACCTGGAGCCGCAGCAGGTGGCGGTTCGCCTGGCGCGCCAGCTCCGAGCCGTAGAACGGAATCGCCAGCGGCGCGAGCACGTGCAGGTTGGGCTCCACCTCGCGGATGCCCTCGCTGAACGTCTTCAGCTTCTTGATGATCCGGCTCGCATCGTGCGCGTTCACCTTGGGCGCGCGGTTGCCAATGCTGTTCACCCACAGCACCCGGTTGTCCCGCGACAGGATCCGCATGATGTGGACCTTCGACAGCGGGTCCCCATCCCAGTCGTTGGAGAACACCACCAGGTCACGCCCGCGCAGGGCCCGCTTCGACAGATCGACCTCTTCACTGCGACGCATCGTCTTCTCCTGAACCCAGAACCTTGTTTGCGAAACCATGAAGCGCTCCCGTTGCCGGAAGCCCCACCACCCACCCCGTCACGCCGCCTTCACCGTTCCTGCACCCGCCATGCCTGACGGCATCAACTCCGCGTACACGTCCAGCAGCACCGGTCCCGCATCCGGAGCCCGCACCGTCGCGGGGCCCGCCTTCAGCGCCTCGCTCACCGCCGCCGCCAGCGCGTGCTCGTCTCCGGCCTTGAACAACCGCGTCCCCTCCGGGCGCGCGCACACGTCGCTCGCCACGCAGGGCACGCCCAGCGCCAGCGCCTCGCGCACGGAGAGCGAGTCCCCGTCGTGCGTGGTGGGCCGGATGAAGACGTCACTCTGGGACATCAGTCCCAGCGCGTTCGCATGCTCCAGTTCACCCAGGTCCTCCAGCAGCCCCGCCACCCCCAGTTCCCGGGCGTCGCGGACGAACTCGTCGGAGCGCGTGCCCAGGCCGAACAGCGCCAGGCCCACGTGGGGATGCGCTTGTGCAATCAGCTTCAGCGCCCGGAACATCTGCTTGCGCCCGTACACGGGCGAGGGGTGGTGCGCCATCGTCAGGAGCGGCTGCCGGCGCGCTCGCGCGGCCTCCACCTCTGGCGTCACCGGACCGGGCTGCACCTGCGACCCACAGAAGGCCGGCTGCATGAGGACCTTCCGCGCTGGCACGCCGCACGCGATCACCGCGTCGCGCACCGCCGGAGACACGGCCACCACCCGCGCATAGCCCGCGAGCGCCGTGCGGGCGAACACCCGCCGGGCCTGGGACGCGGCCAGGTAGTCCGGAATCAAGCCCGAGTGCAGCGTGATGACGCGAGGCGAACGCGACCCGGGCATGCTGCCCACCAGCGCCGCCAGCATCCACGCCTTCGGGTTGTTGCCACTGGTGTGCAGGTGGACGGTCCAACCCGCGGAGGTGAATCCCGCGAGCCGCAGGCCGAACGCAGCGGCGCCCTGCACGGGGAGGACGTCCGGAGCCGGCCGGCCACCCTTCCCGATATCGAGCACCTTCGTTTCGACCCCGCGGCCGCGAAGAAATTGATGGAGTTGTCGGACGTGGATGGCCACGCCCCCGTAAGGCGGCGGGTAGTCTCCGACGAGCAGCACGCGCATGGGCAAGCCCCCCTTCTCCAGAAGACCGCCTAGCGGGCCGAGGCCTGCGCGACAGGCCGGGGAACCTGGGTGAGCTTCGTCGCCGGACGCGCGGGCAACAGGCCCATCTCGCGCTGGTACGTGGTGAGCGGATCCGGATCCTGGCGGATCACCTTCGCGGGCACGCCCGCCACCACCGCGCCCGCGGGCACGTCCTTCACCACCACCGCGTTGGCGCCAATCACCGCGAAGTCGCCCACGTGGATGTTGCCCAGCACCTTGGCCCCGGCGCCGATGCGCACGTAGTCGCCAATCACCGGCGCGCCCTCGATGCCGGAGCGACCGCCAATGGTCACCTGCTGGGAGATGAGCACGTGACGGCCCACCTTCGCCGCCCTGTGGATGACCACGCCGATGCCGCCGTAGCCCAGCTGCGTCCCCTCGCCCAGCTCCGCGTCCTCGGGGATGTATGAGCTGTGCAGGTAGTAGATGGCCTTGCGCAGCACGGCCGGCAGCAGCGGAACACCGCGCATCCGAAGCCCATGCGCCATCCGATACAACGTCATCGCGTCGAAACCCATCACGCCTCTCCCTCGCCCTCGCCCGACTTCCTTGCGCCTGCGGAAACTAAGTACCCACCCGTGGAGAGGGAAGTCCTCCCCACGCGTCTGATTCCAGACAACACTCACACCGCCCGGCGGGGACGCAGGGACTGCAAGGCGCTCAGGGGACGCACGCCCTGCGCATACAGGCCCACCACGTACCCGACGACGAAGAGCAGCCCCGCCACCGCCAGCGGCAGCACGCGCCACAGGAAGCCCGCGGGCAGGTTCATCCACGCGTCGTGCGCGCCCGAGCGCAGCAGGAAGATGCTGCCCCCCGCCGCCACCGCCGCCAGCGACGCTTGGCCCAGCTCCCGCCACGGGATGACGTCGCGCAGGCCCAGCTTCCGCTCCGGGGTGGACAGCGCCGCGGGCACGCGGGCCAGCAGCATGCCCTTGCCCACGAGCTCCGCCAGCGCCCACGAAGTGATGCCGCCCATCATCCCGAAGTGCTTCACGCCGAACCACAGCAGCGGCACCGTCACCACCGCCTTCACCAGGTACGAGGCGAAGATGGCGCGCGTGAGCCCCCGGGCGCGCAGCGTGCCGTCCATGGGCAGGATGGACAGCACCACGCCCAGCACGCTCACCCGGAAGATGGGGACCGCGGGCAGGAACTTCTGGCCGAACATCGCCCCCACGAACTCCGGCGCCGCCGCGAAGAGGAACGCCGCGAAGGGCAGGAACACGTACGCCAGCTTTCCGGCCGCCTCCCGGAACGCGTCCACGCCCTCCTCCAGCCGGCCCTCGCGCTCCAGCTCGCCCAGGCGCACCATCAGCACCTCGCTGGTGGGCGTGTAGAGCAGGTCCACCACCGGCAGCTGGAAGCAGCCCACCCGGTAGAGCGCGTACACCGCGGGGGCCACCACGCCCGCCACCGCGTACAGGTGCGCGTTCTGCTGGGGGATGGCCAGGCACATCGCCGCGCCGAACGGCGCCGAGTACAGCAGTTGCTCGCGGAACAGCTTCCGGTCCACCAGCGGCCCCTGGGCGCCACGCAGCGACACCAGCCACGTCGCCGCGTAGCGGAGCCCCGCGAACGCGGCCACCGCGATCATCATCCCGTGCAGCGAGAAGCCCAGGAGCGGCGGCACCACCATCACGCCCGCGCGCACCGCGTCCGACACCAGGTACACCACCGCGGACGCCTTCGTCTTGCCCTGGCTGGTAAGGGAGATCTCCAGCGGGTAGCTGCCCAGGAAGAACGCCGTGTAGAGGGCGAGCGACGCGCGGTACTCCATCAGCGCCGGGTTGTTGAAGTAGGCCGCCACGTGGCCCAGGAAGGCCCACACCAGCGCCGCCGCCACGAGCCCCGCGCCCGTCACGAAGAGCAGCGCGTGGCCCAGGTAGGGCCGCTTCGCCTCCGTGCGGGGCAGGAAGTAGTAGAGGCTCTGCGCCACGCCGAAGGGCAGCACGTAGGAGAGCGTCGTGGCGATGAGGAACAGCTGGTAGTACGTGCCGTACTCGTCCAGGCGCAGCACCCGGGCGAGCACGAGCGGAATGGACAACGTCAGCCCGGCGGTGAAGAGCCGGGCCAGGACCAACGGGCCGGCGCGCCCCAGGAACGACGGGGACGCGGCCGGCTTGGGTGACGCACTCACTGGAGCTCCTCCGGCTGCGCCGCCTCCGTGGCCAGGGCGGCGTCCGATGCCAGCACCACCTGGGGGCTGTCCACCGGCACGGCAACCCGCGCGTCCGTCGCGAAGGCGGGCTCTGTCACCTGCACGACTTCCACCGGCGTCACCTTCGACAGCGTTGCCGCCGGGACGACAAGTCCCTGGATGACCACCTGGTTGGTGTCCGTCGCCGGGGACAGCGCGTGCTGCCGGTGACCCAGCACCGGGTGGCTCATGCCCAGCACGCCGAAGCAGTCGTCGAACTGGCACACCGTCAGCGCCGACGAGTAGTCCCCCATCATCCCCAGGCTGAAGTTCTCCCACATCACCTTGCGCTTGAGGGTGAACGGGTCGCCGCCCACGCGGTTGGGCAGGTCCTCCGTGGTGACGCCCGAGCGGAAGCCGTTCTGGCTCAGGATGCGGATGATCTCATCCGAGTACCAGCCGTTGCAGTACGCGAAGTCCTTCACCTGGACGCCCACCTCGCGCTCGATGGTGCGCTTGGACTCCACGATTTCGTGCTCCACCACCGCCGTGGGCTCCTGCGTCAGCACCGTGTGGCCCAGCGTGTGCGCGCCGAACTCGAAGCCGTCGCGCGCCATGCGGCGCACCTCGTCCCAGTTCATCACGTCGCCCTGCTCGGGAACGAGGTCCGCCCCGCCGCCCAGCTGCTGCTCCAGGCCGTCGATGATGCCGGTGAGGACCCGCGTGGGGTGCTCGCCGATGAAGTCGTCCAGCGCCGCGGACACCGTCTTGTGGCCGGTGAGGATGGGCCCCAGCAGCTGGATGGAAGGGCCGGGCATCGTCGCGAAGTCGGGCTGGAAGCGGCGCTCCTGCACGCGGCGCAGCAGGTGGAAGAGCCGGTCGTGGTTGAAGCGCTTGTCGGTGTCGATGAAGGCCGTGGGCAGGTAGGTGATGGCCGGCACGCCCATCTGCTTGAGCACCGGGTAGGCGTACCGGTAGACGTCGCGGTAGCCGTCGTCGAACGTCACCACGAAGAGGTCCTTCTTCGCCGTGCGCCGGCCCGCCATCACGTCCACCGCGTCGCCAATGCTCGCCAGCTCGAAGCCCGCCGCGTGCGCCTCTTCCAGGTGCCGGCGGAAGGTCTCCTGGGAAATCAGCAGGCCCGGGATGGAGCGCTGCAGCTCCCCCGTGAAGTCGCTCACCACGCGGTGGTAGCTCACGATGAGGATGCGCCGTCCCCCGGACTGCGACCGGCGGTACGCCGCCATCGCCTTGCGCGCCCCGCTGTAGTGAAGCACCCCCGCCGCCACCGACTTCGCCGCCCGCCGCAACACCCTGCCTGCCATCACGCCTCTCCCTCGCGGATC